>NZ_JBWKZM010000001.1:0-29828 GCF_059424465.1 Simplicispira sp. GW247-4R2A
CTGTTATGCCAACAGACGCAATACAAAAATTCCCCTGATTCCATACTCTATGAATTCGCCTGGCTGAGCCGCGCTCACCCAAGCTCAAAAGTTATGCTTGACGACCATAGCAAGTTGGCCCCACTCCTTCCCATCCCGAACAGGACAGTGAAACAACTTCGCGCCAATGATAGTGCGGGTTCCCGTGTGAAAGTAGGTCATCGTCAGGCTCTTACAGCCCTGCCAAACCCCCTTGAATCCTCTAGGTTCAAGGGGGTTTCGCTTTTTTGGGAAATCAAAGCAGCCTCCGGCAGAAGTAGCGCAGGCCTCTAATACCGGGCACCTGATTACAGGGTCAAGGCCGCCCCATCGACAAATACCTTCAGTTCATGGCGCGCGAAGGCTTGCCAATGCTCATTTCGGGTCAGCGGGGCCGTGACGATGATGGCGACTTTGTCGCTGGCTTGTGTTTCGTGCGCGAAATCCACTGACAGATCTTCGTCTGATAGATGGGCGGCAGAAAAGGGGTGGCGGCGCTCGATGTAGTGCAGGTCCGTAGACGCGTGGGCCCACAGTGCCAGTCCGTTCGACAGCAGAAAGTTGAAGGTTCCATGGTGCGCGATGCGGGCTGCCAGCTCGCGCAAAGTTAACGTGAGTTCTTCTACGCTTGGGACTTGGGCATGCGATTTCGAGAGCTCCTGCATGATCCAGCAGAAGGCTCGCTCGCTGTCGGTGTCTCCGACAGGGTGAAAGCCGCGATGCAGATGCGGCTGATAGTTCTTCAGATCGCCATTGTGTGCAAACACCCAGTAGCGTCCCCAGAGTTCACGAACAAAGGGATGGCAGTTTTGCAGACTGACCAAGCCCTGGGTTGCCTTTCGGATGTGCGCGATAACGTTGCTGCTCTTGATCGGGTAGCGCCGGATCAGCTCCGCCACGGGTGAATCGACGGCGCGCTGATGGTCCACAAAATGGCGGACGCCCTTGCCTTCAAAAAAAGCGATTCCCCATCCGTCGCTGTGATCCCCCGTATGGCCCCCTCGTTGTGCGAAACCCGAAAAGCTAAAGCGCACGTCGGTCGGCGTGTTGCAGTTCATTCCAAGGAGTTGGCACATAGGTCTCTTTACGCGGTGGAATCGTTGGCCTCAGGACTTCCGCACAGTGGCACGCAAACGCCAGGCGGCGATCATCGCGACGGTGCAGAGCAGTGCAAGCATCACAAATGTCTCGCCAAACGCTGCGATGCGTGCTGCATCAGATCCCTTGGAACTGAGCGATGCTCCATGTGCCGCAATGCGCCATTCAAGAACGATGCCGCACAGGCTCACGCCAGCTGCCCCGCCTAGCATGCGCAGAAAACCGATGGCACTGGAGCCCTGCGAAATCAAAGTCTTGTCCAGCGGTCGCATGGCGCCGAGGTTGAGGGACGGCAGAATGAATCCCAAGCCGATGCGCCCCAGAACAGACAAAGCGACCAATATCCAAAGCCCGGACTTCAGGTGCACCAACAGCATCAGGGCGAACGAAAGCGCCAGCAAGAAAAGACCGATGCTCACCAGTACGTGAGTGGGCTGCCGGTCGGCAAGTCTGCCAACAATAGGAATGGTGATGGCCAGCACAATGCCCGCTGGCAGCAGGATTGTTCCTGCCAAAGACGCCGACAGATGCAGCCCCAACTGCATGAAAACCGGAAGCAAATAGGTCGATCCAAACAAGGCCGTGCCATAGATAAATGCCACGATACTGCCCATGGTGAACTGCCGGTAGCCAAACAGGCGAAGATCCATTAGCGGCTGGCGTCCCGTGCGAACCAGCCGCGCCTGCCACCAGACAAACAGTGCCGTGCATGTCGCGGCGCCGCCCAGCAACGCGAGTGCGCGTGACGCCGGGCCGTGGTGCAGCTCCACCAGACCATTGAGCAGGCAGAGCGTGCCCACACTTCCCAGCAGCAGCCCGCGCCAGTCGATGGTCTTGCCCCCGCGATCCGCTGCTACCCCGCCAGGCGCCGTGCTCGGTACGTACTTGAATGCCAGCCAGAGAGAGGCCAGACAAAAAGGGACCACCATGAAAAAGATCGAGCGCCAGCCAAACCAGTCCACCAACAGCCCGCCAATGGTCGGCCCGACGGCGGGAGCAAGCACCACGCCCATGCCAAACAGACCGCTGGCCCGCCCTTGCTCGTGGGGTTGAAACCCGTAGAGGATGATCACCGCTGGAATGGGTTGAACGATACCAGCCGCCAACCCTTGGGCCACACGTCCCATCAATACCAGAGAGAAGTTGCCGGCGGTGCCGCCGGCGATGCCCCCCGCCAGCAGCAGCAGCATGGAGGCGACATAGGTCATCCGGTAGCCAAAGCGCCCGAGCAGCCACGGAGTGGTCAGCATGGAGACGGTCATGGCCACCATGAAGCCAGAAGCTACCCATTGCGCACGACCTTGGCCCAGCGAGAAGTGCTGGCTCATGTCCGGGATGGCCACGTTGATCACAGTGGACGACATGATGGATGCCATCGTGCCGACCATGACCGACAACAAAAGCAGCCAGCGGTAGCGCTCGCCGTACCGCTCCTTGAGATCCTGAAGGCTACCCGAATCGCGAGCCACTCAGGCCTCGCTTAGCTGCGCTCGGACCAGAGCTTGCCCCCCGTGGCCCAGTTTTCCCGCTTGACGTCGGTGATCAAGATATCCACCGACTCGGCTGCCCCGCCCAGGATCTCGACGGAGACGCGCGTGATCTCCTCGACCAGGCGGCGCTTTTGCTCGACGCTGCGGCCTTCCAGCATTTCGACGTGGTAGGTGGGCATAGGGATTCCTTTGAAAAAACAATCAGGGGCCGGCCAGAGCTGCCTGCGCGCAAGCGGCGCAAACACAACGCCGATGCCGGTCATTGTCCGCAACGCGGGCCAACGCGAGCGGGGACACCGGCGTGTGCATGCACCAGCACCGGGCAGCGTCTTCTCCGGCCGCCAGGTTGCAGTGGTTGTCCTGCTCGCACAGTGGGCAACGCGCAGCAGCCGTGGAGGCAGATTCTTGCAGCGGTGTCGTCATGGTGAAGTGGGGCGTGCTGCCGGAAGAAGACTCAGGCCGGTATCCGGGTGTCGTCTGTGAGTGTAGAGCGATACGCAAAATGGCGTGGTGCCGAGACAGCGCCACGCCATTATTTCAAAGAATTAGCCTCTACGGCTTACGTATAAAGGGTTTCCAGCAATTAAATTTATAGCGCCTTTCTACCGCCCATGTCGCCAGCGCGATTCAGGCCGCGGCTTTCACCTTGAGCCGCCAGGCGTGCAGCAGCGGTTCGGTGTAGCCGCTGGGCTGGTCCTTGCCCTTGAAGACCAGTTCGCACGCCGCTTGGTAGGCCATGCTGGTGTCGAAATTGCCAGCCATGCGCTTGTAAAGCGGGTCGCCGCCATTTTGCTGATCCACCACGGCAGCCATGCGCTGGAAGGTCGCCTGAATGCGGCCTTCGCTCACCACGCCGTGCAACAGCCAGTTGGCCATGTGCTGGCTGCTGATGCGCAGCGTGGCGCGGTCTTCCATCAGGCCGACGTTGTGGATGTCGGGCACCTTGGAGCAGCCCACGCCCTGGTCCACCCAGCGCACCACGTAGCCCAGGATGCCCTGCGCGTTGTTGTCGAGTTCCTGCTGGATTTCGGCGTCGCTCCAGTTCGGGTTGGCGCTGACAGGAATGGTCAGCAGGCCGGTGAGCAGGTTGTCGCGCTCGGCGTTGGCGTCGATCTTTTCCATCTCCTTTTGCACCTCGCTCACCAGCACCTGGTGGTAGTGCAGGGCGTGCAGCGTCGCGCCCGTGGGGCTTGGCACCCAGGCGGTGTTGGCGCCGGCCTTGGGGTGGGCGATTTTTTGCTCCAGCATGGCGGCCATGAGGTCAGGCATGGCCCACATGCCCTTGCCAATCTGTGCCTTGCCGCGCAGCCCGCAGGAGAGACCGACGAGCACGTTGTTCTTCTCGTAGGCCTGGATCCAGGCGCTGGTCTTCATGTCGCCCTTGCGAATCATGGGGCCGGCGTACATGGCGCTGTGCATCTCGTCGCCGGTGCGGTCGAGGAAGCCGGTGTTGATGAAGGCCACGCGGCTGCTCGCAGCGGCAATGCAGGCCTTGAGGTTGACGCTGGTGCGGCGCTCCTCGTCCATGATGCCCAGCTTGACGGTGCTCTCCGGCAGGCCCAGAAGCTGCTCCACGCGGCCAAACAGGTCGCTGGCAAACGCGACTTCGGCGGGGCCGTGCATCTTGGGCTTGACGATGTAGACGCTGCCCTTGCGCGAGTTGCGAATGCCGTCCTTGCCGTGCCCCTGCAGATCGTGCAGGGCGATGGTGGTGGTGACCACGGCGTCGAGAATGCCCTCGGGGATCTCGCGCTCCTGGCCCTGTTTGTCCGTCCACAGGATGGCCGGATTCGTCATGAGGTGGCCGACATTGCGCAGGAACATCAGCGAGCGGCCGTGCAGGCGCACCTCGCCGCTGCCGGCGGGCGCCGTGTAGATTCGGTCGCCGTTGAGGCCGCGCGTGAAGGTCTTGCCGCCCTTTGTGACTTCTTCGGTCAGCGTCGCTTTCAGAATGCCCAGCCAGTTGGCGTAGCCCAGCACTTTGTCTTCGGCGTCCACGGCGGCGACCGAGTCTTCCAGATCGAGAATGGTGGAAAGCGCGGCTTCGAGGACCAGGTCGCTCACGCCGGCGGCATCGGTCTTGCCGATGGCGGTGCCGCGGTCGATGCGGATGTCCAGATGCAGGCCGTTGTGCTGCAGCAGCACGGACGACGGGTTCGCCGCGTCGCCCTGGTAGCCCGTGAACTGTGCCGGGTCCTTGAGGCCGGTGCGGGCACCGCCTTGCAACGCGACGGCCAGCGCGCCGTTTTCGACGCGGTAAGCCGTGGCATCGGCATGCGAGCCCTGGGCCAGCGGGGTGGATTCGTCGAGCACGCGGCGGGCAAAGGCGATGACCTTGGCGCCGCGCTTGGCGTTGTAGCCTCGGCCCTTTTCACAGCCATCGGTCTCGGGAACCGCGTCGGTTCCATAGAGCGCGTCGTACAGACTGCCCCAACGGGCATTGGCGGCGTTGAGCGCGTAGCGGGCATTCAGGATAGGCACCACGAGTTGTGGGCCGGCTTGCAGGGCGAGTTCGTCGTCCACGTTGGTGGTGGTGGCCTTCACTTCTGCCGGCTGGGGCCCGAGGTAGCCGATACGCTCAAGAAAGGTGCGGTAGGCCAGCATGTCCTTGATCGGACCTGGGTTGGCCTTGTGCCAGGTGTCGAGCTCGGTCTGCAGGCGCTCGCGCTCGGCCAGCAGGGCGATGTTGCGCGGTGCGAGATCGGTGACGATGGCGCCAAAGCCTTTCCAGAAGGCAGCGCTGTCGATGCCAGTGCCGGGCAGCACCTGTTCGTCGATGAAGCGCTGAAGCGTCGTGGCCACTTGCAGGCCGTGGAGGGTGGTGCGATCGGTCATGGTAAGGAGCCTTCTTTCCATCAAACAACAAGCAGCCAATGCAGCTATGCCAGCACTGTATTGCATGTCTTGGAATTCATAAAGAAGATGAAAATCTAAGAACTAGTGACTTTTTTGCAAAGATGAAAGGCCTGGGAGGCGTTTGGGAGCCGGAGGCGCCGTTTTGGTGGCTCCAGTATGGCGGCCATTAGAGCGCAGGGGAGGAAGACGAAAAACGCTGTCATGTGCTTTTCGAATTCAAAATAACCGTCCCCGGCTACTACGGCCAAGGGCGCGAGCAGCATCCAGACGGTGATGATGGCGGAAAACCGCGACCGGCGGCACAGCTGGGCAATTAGCAGTGTGGCAATAAATACCCAACTAAAAACACGGGCTAGCTGCGTTTGTGCCGCGACTAACGCCTGCGCTGCTGAAGATGCAAGCCGCACAGTCGAGCGGATGTAGGAAACGAGATAGTTGGAGCGCACCGCCGTCAGGTAGGTGTTTTTTATTAGTTGCCATAGGACAGGTGGATGTTGCGCCAAGGTGACCAGATAAGTGCCCAGGCGCCCTTGAGCGATAAGTTGGTCGTAAAGCGTCTGCGCCTGCTCTTTCTGTGCTTCGGTGTGCTCTGGGTGCCTGGCGGCATCCAAGATGGTGCTGGCCGTCGGCAGGTAGGAGGTGCCCAGGTAGCTGGATTGTGGCAATGTGGTATGCAATGACACCTGCAGTTGCTGCTGGTGCTTGTAAAAATATGGATGCCGATCCTCAAATCGCTGGGCAGGCCAGCAAGCCGATTGCAATAGGCTCCAACCCACGCCGTTAAAGTAGCGGTTGTATTGGTTTGGGGCATGGTTTTCGGGGTGGACGCCTAGGGTGGCAGCGCAAATAAAAACTATGAACAACAGCGATGTCCATACCCGTGCGTTGGCACCACCATGCAGCCACAGATTTCTAAGCAACAGCAGCATTATGATGGGGGCGACAAAAAGCATTTGTTGTTTGGCGTAAATGATGGCTGCAGCGCAGAGCGTAAAGAGCGTGACGCGGTTCTGTTGTACCAGGTGCTTTATACCTACGCACAGCGCAGGTGCCAGGGCCAGAATTAGTGCTTCGCCGTAAAACGATTTGAGATAAACCGAGTAACACAGTAGTACCAAGGAGAGTGTGACCAGTACCAAGCAATGGCAGCGGGCGTGACGGGCAAGAAAAAAGCTGCCAGCCAGCAGGACCAGCAGTAGCGCGACCAGTATTGGCGCAGTGTTCAGCGTAGTGTGTCCGGTTCGCTGGATTAGCCACCCCAGCGAACTAAGTAAAATCCCCATGCTGCTGTTGTTGACAAATTGTGTCTGCGTGCCCAGCGTGTAAGAGGGTTTCATAGGCTCCCAGGAAGGCGCCAAAAAACCGGCGGGTATCGTGGCGCGATCCCAGTCACCGGTGTTGATAGCCGGCCCTTCGCACAGCCACAAAACAACTGCTATGACCACCGTGACGCTAATGCTGAGCCAAGCCTGTACGAATCGTGTACGAGGCTGCTGCTGATGTAGTGGGTGCATTAATGAGTGCGGACAGAAATCCGGTATGGTTTTGTCTTTAATTTTAGGAGCAAAGACTTCAATTCTTGCCGCTGCAGATATACTTTATGTACTTTATTTTTCAATTGAAGGCCATCAACTTTCAAATATCTAGCTTGTTAAAAATTATGCGGGGTAAATGTTGGATTACTCTCATGGCGATTAGCCATTTTCTCGGTGTGTAGATAATTGGTTTTCCTATTTCAATCGCATCAACAATCTGTTTCGCTACATCTTCAACAAGTGCCAGCTTGACGCCCCCGCCCTTGAGATGAGCCGTCATAGGGGTCTCAGTCGGCCCAGGCTTTATCAGCACCACCTTGACTGCAGTACCCGCAAAACGGTGTTGCAGGCCTTGGGCGTAGCGCGTAATCAGTCCTTTGGCGGCCCCGTATACGTAGTTGGATTTTCGCCCCCTATCACCTGCCACGGAGCCGATCAATGCAATGGTGCCGTGGTTGGCTTTTTCCATCTCTTTAGCAAAGGCCTCGGCATAGATGGCTGGTGACACCCCGTTGATCTCCAGTGCATCACGGCAAGATTGAAGATTGTTCTGGCACTCGGTTTGCACGGGCAACGATCCGTGAGCGATCAGGACGATATCAACGTTACCTGATTTAACGATATCCCCAACTGTGGCGTTGATGGCTTCAGGATCTAGAAACACTGCCTGAACGACCCGAATCTCGGATTGAGGGCTACGGACCTTCAGGTCTGTGGCAACCCTTTCGATGCGCTTTGCGTCGCGGCCCACTAAAGTCAGATCGACCGGCTGCTTCGCTAGCCAAAGCCTGGCGCATTGCTTGGCAATCGCCGATGTAGCGCCAATGATGACGATTCTTTTCTTTTTGTTCATTCAACTTCCCATCAAACGGCGAGAGAGGCCGGAGCTGATGTCCGGGTCCCGGTATTTCATGAATTCAGCCAGGCGCGGATAACCTGCCGTAAAAAGTTCTCTGGGCATTCGTGCATCCTTGGCCAGATAGAGGCGACCCTTTGCCTCGCGCACGATGGCATCCAAGCGCTCGAACAGTTTGTGCGTCCGGTTCCCGTGATTCGGAAAATCCAGCGCTAGCGTCACCCCTGGCTGTGGAAAGCTCAGCATCCCGACTGGCTGGCGATTGCCAAAGGTCTTCAGGACGGTAAGGAATGAACCATCCCCAGATCGGGCGATTTCTTTCAGCATGGCCTTAGCGGCTTCCTGCCCGACTTCGCGTGGTACCACACTCTGGTACTGGAAGAAACCCTTTGGACCGTACATTCGGTTCCACTCGGGCAGATTATCGAGCGGGTACAAAAACGGCTCATAGTGCGTGATAGACCATCCTGCCTGCCACTTCTTGAGGTGGTAGTAGGCCATGTTGACGGGACGCAGTGACAGCCGATTGACTAGAGAAACAGGGGGTACGATGGGCATTGTCAGCTTACGCCCCTTAGGTGCCGGGCGATCTCGGGCATTGGTGGGGTTGCCGCGCAAGAACAAACCGCGTCTGCCGCCCCCCGTGATGCAGTCGATCCAAGACACCGTGTGTTCCCATTTGGCCTCGGAATCATCCGCAAGCTGGAAGAACTCATCCAAGTTGGCATAGGGAACGATCTCGGTGTTTAGCCATGGGCTACCCACACGGCGCAGTTGGATCTCGGCTTGCGTGATCACCCCAGTTAGGCCTATCCCACCCACAGTGGCAGCGAACCAATCGACCCGCTCATTTGGCCCGCACTGGATGACTTCGCCATTGGTACGGATAAGGGTGAGGCTCTGGATGTGATCGCCGAAAGATCCAAGCACGTGATGATTCTTGCCGTGCACGTCGTTGGCGATGGCCCCGCCAACTGTCACCAACTGGGTGCCCGGCGTTACCGGCAGAATCCAGCCGCGAGGAATGACCAGCCGCTGGATGTCACGTAGCAACACTCCGGCCTCACACACCAGGCGACCGGTGCTGTCATCGAAAGCAATGAAATGGTCAAGTCCTGTCGTCACCCAGAGCGTGCCTTCTGGATTCAGGCAGGCGTCACCGTAGCTGCGTCCCATGCCATGGGCGACACCCGGGTGAGGCCCATGGAAAACGAGACTCTTGACCCTGGTTGAATCATTCAGTCCAATGACATGATGAGGATCGGCACTCAAGCGTCCCCACGAGGAAACTGGCTTCATACGGCCTCTGTGCGGAAGACGTAACGCTTATCGAGGTGATATTTAGTCAGGTAGCCAATAGCAAGACCAATAACGCCGCCGAGGTAGCGCATTTCCTTGGTCTCGAAGATGTGGTGAAAGCCAAACTCGAAGCCCCAGAAGATCGCAGTTGTGGCCAGACCCATGACGGTGTAGAGGGCGAAGGTCAGGGTGTCGTGTGCGACGCCGTGTGCCCGGAAGCGGAAGATGTAGCGCTTGTCGAGGATGTACTTCACGACAAGCCCGACCCCAGTACCCAAGACGACTGAGGTCAAGATGGCGAAGGCACCGCTGTAGGCACGGATGAAAAGATCCTGAGCGCCGATGTTTGCTGCAGTTGCGATTAGTGCGAAAATGGCGTAGCTGATCGCCAGCTTAGACGAGGCAGGCTTCAATGGCGTCACCGAGGTTCAAAAATAATGCATGGTACCGGAGTGCCTCGTTCGTCTCTAGCGCAGATGCTGGGGCTGATTAAGTTGATGCGGCCAAAGCAGTGGATCAAAAACGGCTTTGTTTTGGCTCCGTTGGGGTTTTCCGGGAGGTTCCTTGATGTCGGGGCCGTTGGCCACACCCTGTTGGCCGTGTTGCTGTTCTGCGTCGCATCGTCGGCTACCTATGTCATTAACGACATGCGCGACATTGAGTGTGACCGTCGTCACCCCAAGAAGTCCAAGACCCGCCCCCTGGCGGCCGAGATCGTCTCGGTGCCCGCTGCCCTGTTCCTGCTTGCTAGCCTCTGTGCTGTGCTGGTAGGGGGCTGGTTTGTTGCCCCGAAGGTGGTGATGGTCATCGCGGCCTATCTGGTCTTGAACCTGGCTTACACATTTGTACTCAAGCACCAGCCTGTGGTCGATATCTTCACGATCGCCATCGGTTTTGTCCTGCGCGTTTACGCAGGCGCCATGGCGCTGGACGTACCCGTGTCCTCCTGGATGTTCGTTACGACCCTGTGCCTGGCGTTGTACCTAGCGGCCGTCAAGCGGCGCCAGGAGCTCAGCCAGAGTGGTACCGAGGGCCGCAAGGTGCTCGAAAAGTACTCCGTCTCACTGGTGGATCGCTATGCGGAGATGTCTGCAACCGGGGCGCTGCTGTTCTACAGCATGTTTGTGATGTCCGCTAAACCCGAGTTGGTTATCACGGTTCCTTTGGTCATGTTCGGCTTATTCCGTTACTGGTTCGTGGTCGAGGCTCTTGATGGAGGAGAGTCGCCCACGGATGCACTGCTCGCTGACTGGCAGCTGTTGCTTACGGTGTTGTTGTGGGTGGCTACCTGCGGCTGGGCGCTGTGGCCGGTGCAGGGGTGATCATGGACTTTTCTTACGCCCTGACTCCCTTCCTGGCGTGGTTCGTCGCTGGAGTCTCGAAGTTCATCATCAACTGCATCAAGGCCAAGCGACTCGCGTTCGGCCTCATAGGCTATGGGGGATTGCCCAGCAACCACAGCGCGATCGTCAGTAGCATGGCCGCGCTCATTGCCCTCAAGGAGGGGATCGCACACCCAGCCTTCGGTATTGCCATCACACTGGCCTTTATTGTGATGCTCGATGCCAACAGCCTGCGTCGGCAGGTGGGCAAGCACGCGGTGACAATCAACAAGTTGACAGCAGGGGCATCGGAACATCAGGCGCTTCGTGAACGCATGGGCCACACCCGGTTGGAAATTACCGCCGGTATCGCCGTTGGTGTCGCGGTTGCCGCCGCAGTGAACGCGATTTTGGCTTGATGAATGAATCACGGACGGCCGGTGCTCAGGCGATAGACCAAGCTCTCCCGAGCCGCATTCTGGTTCGGTCGATCTCGCTGGCCGTTGTGGTGACGGTGGTGTTGTATGTCGGGATGGCGACCCTGGCGGATTGGGAGGCGTTTGATGCTGCGGTCTCCGATCTCTCTAGGGTCTATTGATTGACACCGGGAGTTGATAACGCTTGCGGCAAGCTGGATCACAGCCGAAAAACTGCCGTCGGTCTTATCGCTGCGCAAGGCGATGCGCTTGAAATTTTTGAGCGTGCCGAAGAAGTTCTGGGCCAAGTGACGCCACCTGTCGTCTTTTGTTAACTGCTCCTATTTGGCGACTATAGAGTAATGCTATCAAATAATGAGCTGAAGGCGTTTGCCCAATAGTGGCGAGAGCAATCACTCGACTGTGATGATTTCTTAGCAATTTTGAAGGGCGCAGGCGGTGGATGCCAGAGCCCGGGATAATCCTTCCCCATGGACAAACTCAAGGCCTTCGAGTCTTTCGTCTCCGTTGCCACGCGTGGCAGCCTCACGGCGGCGGCGCGGGCCGAAGGCGTGGCGCCCGCCATCATGGGCCGGCGGCTCGACGCCCTGGAGGAGCACCTGGGCGTCAAGCTCCTGGTGCGTACCACGCGCCGCATCAGCCTGACGCACGAAGGCAGCGCCTTCCTTGAGGATTGCCAGCGCGTGCTCTCCGACGTAGCCAACGCCGAGGCCAGCGTGTCGGCGGGCGGCATCAAGGCCAGCGGGCACCTGCGCATCACGGCGCCGGCAGGCTTTGGGCGGCGCCACGTGGCGCCGCTGGTGCCGCGCTTTCGCGCGCTGCACCCCGACGTGCAGATTTCGCTCAACCTCAGCGACCGGGTGGTGGATCTCCCTGGCGAAGGCTTTGATTGCGCCGTGCGCGTGGGCGACCTGCCCGATTCGTCGCTGGTCAGCGTGCGCGTGGCCGACAACCGCCGTTTGTGTGTCGCAACGCCGCAGTATCTGGCGCAGCGCGGCACGCCCCAACTGCCCGCCGACCTGATGCAGCACGACTGCCTGACCTTGTCGAGCGAAGCCTCACAGACGCGCGGCTGGGCGTTTCGCGTCCCGCGAAATGCCCTTGGGCAGGACCAGGAGCGCACCCTCTCGGACGCGGGCATATCCGTGGCCGAGTCGGGCCGGGAGGTGGTGTACCTGCGCCCGCGCGGGCCGCTCGACTGCTCGGACGGGCAGGTGCTGTTCGACTGGTGCCTGGCAGGATACGGCATTGCCTGGCGCAGCACTTGGGAGGTCGAGCGCGAAATTGCCTCAGGCCAGCTGGTGGCGGTGCTGGAGGATTACGCCGCACCGCCCAATGGCATCTATGTTGTCTTTCCCCAGCGCAAGCACCTGCCACTGCGCGTGCGCCTGTGGATCGACTTGCTCAAACACCACTACGCCGAACCACAGTTCTGGCAAACCGGAGTCTCCGCGTGATTTTAGAATCTTTCCTGGCCTACTTCCACTTGGTCGCCATCTTCACCATGGTAGTTTTCATGGCAAGCGAAGCGGCGCTGTGCCGTACCGAATGGATGAGCGCCGCCGTGATCCACCGCCTGGTGCGGCTTGATCTGATCTATGGCATTGCCGCAATGTCCGTGGTGGCGGCGGGTTTGGCACGCACGTTCTGGGGCTACAAGGGCGTGGCTTGGTACTGGAGCCAGCCGCTGCTGCATTTCAAGCTCGCCGTGTTCGTCGCCATCGGGCTGATGTCGCTCAAGCCCACTTTTTCCTTTTTGCGTTGGCGCCGCAAGGTGGTCGCCACGGGTGAGCTCCCGCCCGAAGACGAAGTGCGCGCTGCGCGCCGCTGGGTGATGCTGGAGACGCACTTGCTGGGCCTGATACTGCTCGCCGCCGTGTTCCTGGCGCGTGGCGTGCTGACGCGCTGACATCCCAAGGGGTGCAGAAACAAGAAAACCCCGCCAGGCGGGGTTTTCGTTGTGTGGCGAAGTGGCTGTTTACTTCTTCAGGCACTCGCTCATGAACGCCTTGCGCTCGGCGCCCTTCTTGTCCTTGGCTTCGGCGTTGCAGGTCTTCATCTTGCTCTGCTGGGTGGGCGCCGCTTCGGCCTTGTTGCTCAAGCAGGTCTTCATGAAGGCCTTGCGCTCGTCGCCCTTCATGCCTTTGGCCTCGACATTGCAGGTCTTCATCTTCGACTGCTGTTTGGTGGGCGCTTTGGCAGGTGCAGATGCGGCCGCAGCGGGTGCCGGTGCATCGGCCGCCCAGGCCGTTCCGAAAGCACAGGCGAGTCCGAGAGTGGTCAAGGCAAGAAGCTTTTTCATGGGTGCTCCATTGGAGGAAAAAAACGAGGCCAAAGCGCCCCGTGCACGCAATATACCCCCTGCGCAGGGCGCGCTGGCGAGCCCCGTAAAATCCGCCAATGCTCACTGCCAAAAAACAACTGCTCGCGGCCCTGTCCGACGTGCTGGAAAGCTTTGCCCCCGGCGCTGGCGCGCGCGCTGCGTTCGAATCGCCCAAGGTCGCCGCCCATGGAGACTACGCGTGCACCGCCGCCATGCAACTGGCCAAGCCGCTCAAGGCCAACCCGCGCGAGTTGGGCGAGCGCCTGCGCACCGCGCTGCTGGCCATGCCTGCATTCGAGCGCTGGGTCGAGGCCATGGACATCGCTGGCCCCGGTTTTCTCAATATCCGCCTCAAACCCGCCGCCAAACAACAGGTGGTGCAGGAGGTGCTGGGCGCTGGAACGCGCTTTGGTATGCAGCCTAAGCGTGGCGACAAGGTGCTGGTGGAGTTCGTCTCGGCCAACCCGACTGGCCCGCTGCATGTGGGCCACGGTCGCCAAGCGGCGCTGGGCGACGCCCTGTGCCACCTGTTTGCCACCCAGGGCTGGGACGTGCACCGCGAGTTCTATTACAACGATGCGGGGGTGCAGATTGACACCCTGACCAAGAGCACGCAGCTGCGTGCCAAGGGCTTCAAGCCCGGTGACGAGTGCTGGCCCACCGACAGCGACAACCCGCTGGCCAAGAACTTCTACAACGGCGACTACATCGCCGACATAGCCGAGGCTTTCAAGGCTCGTGCCACCGTCAAGGCCGATGATCGTGAGTTCACCGCCAACGGCGATGTGGAGGACTACGACAACATTCGCCAGTTTGCGGTGGCCTACCTGCGCAACGAACAGGACAAGGATTTGCAGGCCTTCAACCTGCATTTCGACGAGTATTACCTCGAATCGAGCCTGTACACCAGCGGCCGCGTCGAGGCCACGGTGAACCGGCTCATCGCCAACGGCAAGACCTACGAGCAGGACGGCGCCTTGTGGCTCAAGAGCACCGACTACGGCGACGACAAGGACCGCGTCATGCGCAAGCAGGACGGCACCTACACCTATTTCGTGCCCGATGTGGCCTACCACATCGCCAAATGGGAGCGCGGCTTCACCAAGGTGGTCAATATCCAGGGCACCGACCACCACGGCACCATTGCCCGGGTGCGCGCTGGTTTGCAGGCGGCCGACGTGGGGATTCCACAGGGCTACCCCGACTACGTGCTGCACACCATGGTGCGCGTGGTCAAAGGCGGCGAAGAGGTCAAGATCAGCAAGCGCGCTGGCAGCTACGTGACGCTGCGCGACCTGATCGAGTGGACCAGCAAGGACGCCGTGCGCTTCTTCCTGCTCAGCCGCAAGCCCGATACCGAATACACCTTTGACGTCGACCTGGCGGTGGCGAAGAACAACGACAACCCGGTGTACTACGTGCAATATGCCCATGCCCGCATCTGCTCGGTGCTGGCGGGCTGGGGTGGCGACGTTGCGACGTTGGCGGACGTGGACCTTTCGCCGCTCGACGGCCCGCAGGCCCAGGCCCTGATGCTGCAACTGGCCAAATACCCCGAGATGCTCACCGCAGCCACCGAAGGCGAGGCGCCCCACGACGTCACCTTTTACCTGCGCGACCTGGCCGCCAGCTACCACAGCTACTACGATGCCGAGCGCATCCTGGTGGACGACGAGCGTGTGAAAACCGCACGTCTGGCGCTCGTCGCCGCCACGGCGCAGGTATTGCACAATGGCCTGGCGGTGCTCGGCGTCTCGGCGCCACGAAGAATGTGAATCGGAACCACGGCGAGCATATGAAAAAGAATCAATCGGGCGGAACCATCGTTGGTCTCATCATTGGCCTGCTGATCGGCCTGGGCGTAGCGCTGGGCGTGGCGGTGTATGTCACCAAAGTACCGGTGCCTTTTCTGAACAAGGGGGCGATCCGCAGCTCCGATCAGGACAATGCCGAGGAGCAAAAGAACAAAAACTGGGACCCGAATTTGCCGCTGTATGGCAAAGGCAGCGTGCGGCCTGCGCCTGCCACGGCGAGCCCGGCCGCTGGTGTTGCTGCGGCCCCCGCATCGACCCCGGCATCGGCCCCGGCAGCAGCCAACCCGGCACCCGTGCCCAGTGATCCACTGGGCGACTTGGCCAAGGCACGTGCAGGCAAGTCGGTGCCCGCAGCCGGCGCGGCAGCACCAACGGCTGCGGGATCTGTCGATCCGTTTGACTACTTTGTTCAAGCCGGAGCCTTTCGCACCCAGAGCGACGCCGACGCCCAGCGCGCCAAGCTTGCCATGCTGGGGTGGGAGGCCCGCGTGAACGAGCGCGAGCAGAGCGGGCGCACCGTGTTCCGCGTGCGCATTGGCCCCTTTGTCAAGCGCGTAGACGCCGAGCAGCTCAAGGAGAAGCTCGATGGCGCTGGCGTCGAGTCGGCGCTGGTGCGCGTACAGCGCTGAACTTTCGCGCCGGCTCTCCATCCCACAGCAAACACCCATCAGGAGCGTATTGAATGAACCGTAGAGAGTTTTCCGCCACCTCGGCCACCCTGCTGGCGGCGTCAGGTCTGTCTCTGCCAGTCTGGGCACAGGGCGCTGCGCCCACGGAAGGCAAGAATTACACCCGCCTTTCCAAGCCCGCGCTCGTCGAGGCCCCCGCCGGCAAGGTCGAGGTGATCGAGTTCTTCTGGTACAACTGCCCGCATTGCAACGAATTCGAGCCCACGCTGGAAGCCTGGCTCAAGACGCCGCCCAAAACCATGGCGTTTCGCCGCGTCCCGATCGCCTTCAACGCGAGTTTTGCCCCTCAGCAAAAGTTGTACTACGCCCTTGAAGGCTTGGGCAAGGTAGACCAACTGCAAGCCAAGGTGTTTCATGCCATTCACGTCGAGAAGCAAAATCTCTCCAAGGACGATGGCATTTTTGCCTGGATCGCCAAGCAGCCGGGCATGGATTTGGCCAAGTTCAAGGAGATGTACAACTCCTTCACAGTCTCCAATGAGGTCCGCAAGGTGTCCCAATTGCAAGACGCCTACGGCGTTGAGGGTGTTCCCTCCATGGGCGTGGCAGGGCGCTACTACACCGATGGCAGCATGGCCGGCAGCCTGACCGGAATGCTCAAAGTGGTCGAAGCGTTGGTCGCCAAAGGCTGATTTCGCAACCGGGGCTGTCTTCCCTGTAATGCCCGCGGACGCTGCGGGCATTTTTTTGCCCGTGCATGGCACAATGGTTGCAAGATTCGTGCCGCCAAAGGCCAGCAGTGTTCACCCTGCGTTGGCGTGCCCTTTACTGACACTCTTCGCATGTTCTCTCTTTTCTTGCCGTCTCCTTTTTCTCGTGTGCGACCCGTCGAGCTCATCGCATGGGTGCTCGCCGCCATGGGGGTGCTTGCCACGGCGCCGGTGTTCGCCGAGAAGGCCGATCGCAACCAGCCCATGAACATCGAGGCCGACCAGTTGCGGCACGACGAACTGCAACAGACCAGCGTGTTCACCGGCAAGGTGGTCGTGACCAAGGGCAGCATCGTGCTGCGCGGCACGCGGCTGGAGGTGCACCAGGACGCCGACGGCTACCAGTCGGGAACGGTCACCGGTGGTGCTGGTCAGCGCGCGTTTTTCCGCCAGAAGCGCGACACGGCGCCAAGCGCCCTGCAAGAGTTCATCGAGGGGGAGGCGCAAACCATCGAATACAACGGCAAGGCCGATACCGTGCGCTTCGTCCATCAGGCCGAGCTGCGCCGTTACCGGGGGGGTGATTTGAGTGATGAAATTACCGGCGACGTGATCGTCTACAACAACCTGACCGATGTATTTACCGTGGACGGCCGCAACACGGGCAAAAAGCCGGGGGACGGTACAGGGCGCGTACGGGCTGTCCTCGCGCCGCGTGACGCCGCGCCAGCAGCAGCCGCCGCTCCAGCCTCGGACGCCAACCCCCTTCTGCGTCCCAGCAACCGCCTCGGCGGCGACGCGAAGTGACGGCACCAGCGCAGGCCAGCAGTGCGACCAGCCTGCTGGAGGTGCGGCATCTGGCGAAATCCTACGGCGGCCGCAAGGTGGTCAAGGACGTGTCCCTCAGCATGCGCAAGGGCGAGGTCGTCGGACTGCTCGGCCCCAATGGCGCGGGCAAGACCACTTCGTTCTACATGATCGTGGGCCTGGTGCCCTGCGACGCGGGCGACATCTTGATCGACGGGCATTCGGTGGCGCACATGCCGATCCACCGGCGCTCGCGCCTGGGGCTGTCGTACCTGCCCCAGGAAGCCTCCATTTTCCGCAAACTCACGGTGCAGGAGAACGTGCGCGCCGTGCTGGAGCTGCAGCAGAACGAGGAGGGAAAACCGCTCGCCAAGGCGGCCATTGAAGAGCGCCTGACCGAGCTTTTGCAAGAGTTGCGCGTGGAACACCTGCGCGACTCTCCAGCGGTGGCCCTCTCGGGCGGTGAGCGCCGCCGCGTGGAGATTGCACGGGCCCTTGCCACGCAGCCGCGTTTCATTCTGCTGGACGAGCCCTTTGCCGGGATCGACCCCATCGCCGTGATCGAGATCCAGCGCATCATCGGTTTCCTGAAGGCGCGCGGTATCGGTGTCCTGATCACCGATCACAACGTGCGCGAGACGCTGGGCATCTGCGACCACGCCTTCATCATCAGCGAGGGCGAGGTGCTGGCGCAGGGCACGCCGACCGACATCGTGGACAACGCCGAAGTGCGCCGGGTGTACCTGGGCGAGCACTTCCGGATGTAGCCGTGAAACCCGGCCTGTCGCTGCGCGTCTCGCAGCATCTGGCGCTCACGCCGCAGTTGCAGCAATCCATCCGATTGCTGCAGCTCTCGACGCTGGAGCTGGGGCAGGAAGTCGACCAGATGCTCGACGACAACCCGTTTCTGGAACGCGAGAGCGACGAGGCGCCGCGCGAGGAGTTTGGCCTGCTGCAGGCCGACATGCCCGTGCAGGCTGATGATGCGCCCATCGAGAGTGCTACGTATTCGGGAGCTGAAATCCCAAGTGCAGTAAGCGCCGAGAGCCAAAATGATTCGGAATATTCCGGAGCGGATGAGCTGCTGGATTGGTCGGGCGATGGCACGTACGACCTGGCGCCTGACGATGCCGAATGGGGCGGCGACGCCCCCGCGCGCCAGCAGAGCGACCAAGGCGAAGGCGTGGGCGACGCGCTGGACCGCGCGCAGGAGCATGGCTCGCTGACCGACTTCCTGCACCGCCAGGCGCTGTCGCTGCGCCTTTCCGATATTGACCGTGCAGCGCTCTCCTTCCTGATCGAATCCTTGAACGACAACGGCTACCTGGAAGACCCCCTCGAGGAACTGGCCGCCGGTTTGGCCGGGGGCGATGCGGAGGAGGCCGAAGAACTGGTGCACCGCTTCACCGTGGCGCTCTCGCTGCTGCAAAGTCTGGAGCCCACCGGTGTCGGCGCGCGCAATCTGGCGGAATGCCTGCGCCTGCAGCTGCAGGCGCTTCGGCACGAGGAGGCGCAGCACGCCGAGACACTCGCGACCGCGCTTGCCATCTGCCAGCAGCCGCTTGACCTGCTCGCGCGGCGCGACGTGCGGCGCCTGGCCCCCCTGTGTGGCGCCAGCGAAGACGCCGTGCGTGCGGCCATGGCCCTCATTGCCAGCCTTGAACCCCGCCCCGGCCGGCGCTTTGCCAATGTGGAGCGCAATGCCATCGTCCCCGACGTGCTGGTGCGCCGTGTCGGCACAGGAGGCGCGCAGTTTTCCGTGCAGCTCAACCCCGACGTGATGCCGCGCCTGCGCGTGCACGACATTTACGCGGGCGCCCTGCGCGGCCACCGCGGCAGCGACGGCCACCACGCGCTGCAGCAGCGGCTGCAGGAGGCGCGCTGGTTCATCAAGAACATCCAGCAGCGCTTCGACACCATCCTGCGCGTCTCGCGCGCCATCGTCGAACGGCAAAAGAACTTCTTCGTGCATGGTGAACTGGCCATGCGCCCGCTGGTGCTGCGCGACATTGCCGACGAGCTGGGGCTGCACGAATCGACGATCTCGCGTGTCACCACCGCGAAATACATGGCCACGCCCCAGGGCACTTACGAACTCAAGTTTTTCTTTGGCTCGGGTCTGGGGACGGATACGGGCGGCAATGCGTCGAGCACGGCGGTGCGGGCGCTCATCAAGCAGTTCGTCGCCGCTGAGAACCCGGCCAGACCGCTTTCGGACAGCCAGATTGCCGACATGCTCAAGGAGCAGGGCATCGAATGCGCGCGCCGCACCGTGGCCAAATACCGCGAAGCGCTGAAGATCCCCACCACCACGCTGCGCAAGGCGCTGACATGAAACACCCCCTGCGGCGCTGCGCGCCATCCCCCTCTCCTGCGGGAGGGGGACGCCACCCCTGGCCCGGCAAAGCCGGTTCCACGGTGGCACTGGCGTTTGGCTGCTGGTGGCAGCGGTGGTTGCACGACGCAACAGTCATCCTATGAATCAACTTCATCTATTTCTCCCTTGCGCCGCCGGCGTCGAGGGCTTTCTGGCCGACGAGGTGCACCAAATCACTGGCCTCACCGGCAACGATTTGCTTGTGGGCCGTGGCGGCGTACTGCTGCAGGCTTCCTGGCGCGATGCGCTTTTGCTCAACCTGCACAGCCGCCTGGCGCAGCGCGTGCTGGTGCAGTTGGCCCAGGGCCTGTACCGCAACGAGAACGATATTTACGCCCTGGCGTCCGGCATTGCCTGGGAGATCTGGTTCACGCCGCGCCAGAGCTTCAAGGTGGAAGTCACGGCCCAGCACAGCCCGCTGACCAGCCTGAACTTTGCCGCGCTGCGCACCAAGGACGCGGTGGCCGACCGCTTTCGCGCCAAGGCCGGCGTGCGCCCCGACGTGGACACCCAGTGGCCCGACGTGCGCGTGCACCTGCACCTGACCACCGACGAGGCTACGGTCTACATCGACACCTCGGGTGAGCCGCTGTTCAAGCGCGGCTGGCGGAACGTCAAGGAAGGCGGAGCCAAAGGCGACGCCCCGCTCAAGGAGACGCTCGCCGCCGCCATGATCGCCGCCACCGGCTGGAATCCGATGGGCGATGCGCCCCTGCCGCTCTACGACCCGTGCTGCGGCAGCGGCACGGTGGTCATCGAAGCGGCACAAATGGCCTGCAATATTGCGCCGGGCCTGCAACGGCGCTTTGCCTTTGAGAAGCTCTTGCCATTCCAGATGCATGTCTGGGGTGCTATCAAAGAAGAAGCTGCCAGCGCAATAACCACCTGCCCTACAGGCATATTTGGCAGTGATATTTCACACCGCATGGTCGATTTTGCCGAGCACAACGCCGAGCGCGCTGGTGTCGCCCGGGCCGTGCAACTGCGCGGCGGTGACGCCCTGCAGCGCATGCCGCCCTGCGAGCAGCCGGGCGTGATGCTGCTCAACCCACCGTACGGCGAGCGCATTGCTGCGGCAGGCTCCGCCGGCCAAAACGCGCGCGAGCGTGCCCAGCAGCGCGCGCACGGGGTGGCTGTGGGGCGCGAGGCGGCGCAAGTGCAGGGCGCGGATGGGGACAGCGGCGATGGCAGCGAATTCTTCCAGCAGCTCGCCAGCCACTGGAAGAAGCATTACACGGGCTGGCAGGCGTGGATGCTCACGCCCGACCTGAAGCTCCCCGGCAAGATGCGCCTGAAGGAGTCGCGCCGCGTGCCGATGTGGAACGGCCCCATCGAATGCCGCTTGTTCCGCTTCGACCTGATTCGCGGCAGCCTGCGCAGCCGGCCGGGCGATGCTCCCGCTTCCGCCGATGGTGCGTGAGCTGCCGGCGGCGCTGCCAGCCGCCGGCAGCCGCCGCGCACTGGTGCTGGATACCAACATCGTGCTCGACTTGCTGGTGTTTGCCGACCCGGCCACCGCGCTGCTGCCCGGCCTGCTGGTTTCTGGGGCGCTGCACTGGATCGCGACAGCCGGCATGCGCGGCGAGCTGGCCCGCGTGCTCCACTACCCGCAGATCGCGCCGCGCGTCGCGTTCTACGGCCTCACGCCTGAGGCCGTGCTGGCGCGCTTTGATGCCGCCGTGCAGACCGTGGAGCCCGCGCCGCGTGCCAGCGCCATCTGCAAGGACGCCGACGACCAGCCCTTCATCGACCTGGCCGCAGCGCATGGCGCGATCCTGCTGTCCAAGGACAAGGCGGTGCTGCGTCTGCGCAAGCGCCTGCTCGCTTGTGGTGCCGAAGCTGCGACGTCCCTCTCGTCCATTGGCCATTCTCAGCCTGTGCGCGTTGGCGCCGAATGAGGCCCTGGGCCGCAGAGCCGCGCGTCAGCCAGCGAAGTTGAACGTGGCGGCGTCGTGCAGCTCCCAGGCACCGTCGCTTTTGAACTCCAGCACCTGGCTGTGGTGCCGCAGCACCGAATACCGGTGCGCAATGCTGACCAACGTGGCACCACTTTCGCGCAGCCGCTGGTACAGCGAGGCCTCGTTGGCATCATCGAGTGCGCTGGTGGCTTCGTCCAGAATCACCATGCCAGGACGGCGCGCCAGCACCCGCGCAAACGCCAGGCGCTGCTGCTCACCGGTGGAGAGGAGCTTTTCCCAATCGTGCGTCGCTTCCAGCCCGCCGACCCGCTCGGCCAGCGTTTCGAGGTGCACCTGCTCGAGCAGCTCCAGCAGCCGCTCATCTGCGAGATCGGTCGTGGTCGACGGGTAGATGATCTGGCTGCGCAGCGTGCCGCTTTGCATGTAGGGGCGCTGCGGCAGGAAGAACATGTCTTCGATGGGCGGGTGCTGCACCACCCCGCTGCCACTGTTCCACAAACCGGCAATGGCCCGCAGCAGCGAACTCTTGCCGCAGCCGCTCGGGCCCGTGATGAGCAGCGCCTCGCCCGGTGCGAGCTGCAGCGACAAGTCCTGCACCAGCATACGGCGATAGTCGGGTGTGTACAGGGTGAGTCCCTCGATGGCCAAGGTGTCGCCGGCGCGCATCTCGATCTTCGGCGACAGATCGGGCTTTGCGATGGCGACCACCCCATCGATCGCAGGCGGCTCGGCCCAGGGCGCGGGCGCCGCCGGGGTTTTCAGAACCACCTGCGAGAGCGCGTGCAGCCGGTCGATACCTGCCACGAAGCGGCTCAGGCTCTCGAAGTTGTCCACGATGAGCGAGACGGCCGCCAGCACGGCGGTGAAGGCACCCGCGGCCTGTACCGCGCGCCCGACTTCCATCTCGCCCGCCAGAACGGCTCCTGCCAGCACGACGCTGGGCACCACCAAGGTGAGTTGGCTGAACGAGCGCTGGAACAGGTTGAGCGAGCGCTGCATCTTGATCATTCGGGCGAAATTGTTGAACGCGGCCTCAAAGCGCTGATTGAGCTGCACGCGCTCTTGTGCTTCGCCGCGGTAGAACGCAATCGATTCGGCGTTCTCGCGCAGCCGCATCAGGCCAAAACGAAAATCGGCCTCACGGCGCAGTTGCCAGAAATTCAGGCGGATCAGGGGTGTCCCGAACAGGTACAGGGCGCCGAATGTTCCGAGAAAGGCGTAGACGGCCAAGATGGCCACCAGGGTGTGGGAAATGGACCAGAGCACTGCGCTGAAGGCGATGAGTTGCATCAGCGAGCCGATGAAAATCAGCAGAAAGTTGGTGGAACGCCCGGTAAAAGTGTCGATGTCCTCGCTGATGCGCTGGTCCGGGTTGTCGATGGCGCCGCGCGCGCCGATTTCATAGTAATGGCGTTCGCTGAGGTAACCATCCAGAAAGCGGGACGTCAGCCAGCGCCGCCAATAGTTGGAGAACGCGTCCCGCATGTAGTAGTAGAACGCGTACACCGGGACCGCGAAGGCCAGCACGTAGAGCGTGGTGCGCACGGCCGCCCAGAAGCGCGACGTATCCCGCCCCGCCAACGCCGAGGTGATTTCACCGCTCTTGTCCACCAGCATGACCGCCAGCTGCGTATCGACGACCATCAGCCCAATCAGCAGCGCCAACAGCCCCCACGCCATGCGTTTCTGGTCGCCCTGCCAATACGGCTTGGCGACGCTCATGAACTGCTTCCAGGCGGCAAGCGACAAGGTCGGGGCGTGCCTGCGCCGGGTCTTTTTGGGCGTCAAGGGCGTGCCGGGACCTTGGCCATCGAGAGAGCCGTCAGGAAGTTCAGCAGTGGCTGCGGGTGTGGACATAAAGGTGTGCGCGGGTACGCGAAACGAAGAGGGCCTCCGGCCGCAAGCGTAGGGCCAGCGCCAACGCCGCGCTGTAGGCCGACGCGCGAAACCGTGTAGTTGACGGCGCTTGCGGTTCAGGCGGCCCGCACGATCGACGCCGCTGTTGGCGTTGCATGGCCTTGTTTGGCGCGCGTGGTCCCCTCCAGGAGTGCAAACGATGCAATCAGGGCAGGAGCTTGCGCTTGCGCATATCACCCAAGACCAGCTCGCTGGCCCAGACGGCTATGTGGTCGTCATCCCAATACAGCAGCTTTTTGTCGCGCAAGCCGTAGCAATGTGCCTCGTCGCAGAACAGATCGATTGGGTCGTAGACCTTAAGTGCCGGGTTGTCGGTGTGAATCTGCTCCACCAGTTCACGGTACACCGCCTGCCTGGCGACGACTTTGGATTTGTCCTGGGTGCAGGTGGAGACAGGCTTTTCCAGAATGGAAACGGGCCGCCTGAACAGGCAGCCTTTCGGATCCTCGCCCAATTCTGGCGGGTCGATGACAAACACGACATCCTTCTTGCGCAGCAGCAGCTCCTTTACGAATTGCGAATAGCCTTTGTGGAACATGTCGGTCTGGCTGGCCTTGGTGCCGTCGAGCGCAAAAATGGAATAGTTGCTGGGGCCTTCCATCCCGTAGCCCTGACCGGAAAAGTAAAACGGTCCACGTGTGGCAAGGGCCACCGTGTGGATGGACGGATAGCGGGCAAGGATCTTGAACGCTTGGTCTGGCAGGGTATTGCAGTTCTTGTTCAGCTTGCCATCCTGAACGGAGTACCCCACGAGGGGGAGGCACCCGTGGTTTCCGATCAACATCGTTTTGACGGGAACTTTCCCCAGCAAGGCTGCGCTGTTCAAAGCCATGGCGTGGCTGTCACCTACCACAAGTACTTCGGGAGCAGAACTGTTCGCAAGGCAGACCGCGCCAGGCCCCATCGCGAAATTGAGGAGTTTCTCGCAGGAGCCATCCGAAAGCCGTGTGTTCGATGGTTCGATAGTCTGGTCCAGCAGTGCCTGGCTGATCTGCGATTGCATGCGAAAGCCCAGGCCGTTCTGGCCGAAGGTGTAGTAGCCCAGTGCGCCCATACCGGCCATCAAAACACACAGGGTGGCAATTTTGAGTCGGTTGTGTGTGCCAAACCGGATGGGTCTCTCGACCAGGCGGTAAGTCAACCAGGCGAGCACAATGGCCAGCAGCACGGCTCCGAGACGGATATCCGCGCGTGGCAGCCCTTCTTCCATGATGCGGGCAAACGAGAGCAAGGGCCAGTGCCACAAATACAGCGGAAAGCTGATCAGACCGAACCAAACGGCCAATCGGCTGGACAGAACGACACGGTTGAACCAGGCCCCCTGGCCGGCGGAGAGGATCATTGCGGCGCCCAGCACCGGGGCAATGGCCCATTTGCCGGGAAAGCCAAGCTCCGCCTTGATTTTCAGAAACCCAAGTGCGAGAAAAACCGCTCCACCCAGGGCCAGTGCGTTTGCCAGCGCCTTGCCGTCGCCAGGCGGCAGGCTGCGGTACAGCGTGCGGTGGATCCAGCGATCCAGAGTGCCTTTTAGTGCGACTGTCTTGGGGTGGGGATGAAGCGAAGCCCAAGCCAGTAGGCTGCCGCAGAGCAGTTCCCAGAACCGGGTCTGGGGTGAATAGAACGTGGCGGTGGGATTTTTTGCTATGCCTTTGAGATTGAGCGCCATGGAGATGGCACCAAACACCAGCGTCAGGGTCAAGAGGTTGTACTTCCTCTTCCAGGCCAGCACCAGGAGCACGGGCCAGACGATGTAGAACTGCTCTTCAATCCCCAGGCTCCACAAATGAAGCAGGGGTTTGGTTTCGGCGGCAACGTCGAAATAGCCGGTTTCGTTCCAGAGCGCAAGGTTAGAGACAAACAGCGCCCCGGCAGTGATGTGCTTGCCAAGTTGCGCGAATTCTCCCGCCAGCAATACCCACCAGCCTATGGCGTATGTTGCCATGAGCACCAGCAGCAGTGACGGAAAAATGCGCTTGATGCGTCGGGCGTAAAACTCTCGCAGGCTGAAGGTGTCGTTCTCCAGATTGCTGAAAAGAATCGTCGAGATCAAGAACCCGGAAATCACGAAGAAGATGTCGACGCCGATGAAGCCGCCATGAATCCAGTCGGGCGCCGCGTGGAAGGCGACCACCGACAGAACGGCAATCGATCGCAGTCCGTCAATATCGGCGCGGTACTTCGGGTGTGACAAAGCGTGAACGGTAGCAGGCATCAGGGTTGCTTTTCTTGGGACGCCTGCTGCGCTTACCTCGGCAACGCAAGCAAGGGTCTTGCGAAGCGTGCAAGCGAATCGTCCAGGGCTGGAGATCCGTCGATTTTACGGGGCACTTGGCGCACGCAAGTGACCCCCTTCAGTCGTGGCGAAACCCACGCAATTGGACAAATTCCTCAAACGGCGCACGCGGCGTGCGCATCTGGTTGATGGGGGCCTGTTCGTCCGCATAGCCCAGGGCGATGCCGGCAAACAGCGTCTGCGCAGAGTCCAGCCCGAGAAATGCTTTTACCGGCTCGGAGCAGAACGCCCAGTATTCCTGTGGGCAGGTGGCAAGGCCGGCCTCCACCGCCAGCAGCAGCACGTTCTGCAGGTAGCAGCCCAGATCGGACCATTGCGGCGGCCCCATGCGCCGGTCGATACTCAAAAAAATACCGATGGGCGCGCCAAAGAACTGTGCGTTCCTTGCCATCTGGCGCAGGCGCGCAGCCTTGTCTTCGCGCGCAATGGCAAGCGTGCTGTAGAGCTGCTCGCCGTTTTGGAAGCGGCGCGTGCGGTAGGGTTCCCACAGGCTCGGTGGGTAGACGGCGTACTCGGGTTCGGGCTGGGGTGGGCTGGCCGCAACGTGGGCCAGGAGCTCGGCCAATGGCGCGCCCGTGAGCGCATGCACCCGCCAGGGTTGCAGGTTGCCGCCCGAAGGCGCACGCGCTGCAGCTTCGAGGATGGCGCGCACCGTGGCGGCGGGCGGCACCCTGGCTTGGAACGCGCGCACCGACATGCGCTGGGCAATGGCGTCCGATACCTTCATGGGCGAGCCTGCCCGCTGGCTGCTTGCGTGCTGGCACCGGGTGCCAGGCGCCAATCTTTCCGCCCTTCCGGCGTGCGGCCACCGTAGATGTGGAAATCCGCGCCTTTGGGGTAGCCGCCCAAAAAGGCTTCGGGAAACACCAGCACCGGCACGCCTTGCCCGGCGGCCTTCACCATCAGTGCCTGGGCCTTGGCGACGGTGGCAGCGGTGTCGAACATCACGGTGGCGCACTGGGCGACGGCGGCGCTGAGTTTCATGGGGTCTCCTGGGAAGGGGGCGGGGCAAAGCAGTGTGCCGCAGGGCACGGCAGTGTGTCTGTCATCACGGTGCCAGCAGGTCGTGCGCCGCGCGTGCGCGCTGCAGGTCGCGGCCCAGGAGGCGACTGGTCGGCAGGCGGCGCAGCCAGCGTAGGCGCGTAACGCTATCGGCCACCGCCGTTTGCATGTGCGGCTGGCCTTGTACGAGCCATGCGCGCCATAGCGGACGGGCGGTGGCCAGGGCATCCGCCTCGTGCAGCGCCAGCGCGCTGGAATGGGCAAAGCACAGCGCGTCGCGCGCCTGGCACAGCGCCAGCGGCAGCGTGCCGGCCGGGTCGTCTTCGAAATCGATGAAACCGACCTGCCCGTCCGCGCAGCGCACCAGGTTGCGGGCAAAGGCCTGGCTCAGGCAACTGCCCTTGGCGTGCACTTCGCCAATGGCGGCAAGGCCTTGCCGCCACAGCGCCAGCACCGCAGCGGCGCCGGCCGGTACGGCGTCGCGCATTTCGTTGGCCAGCGAGGGCGTGGGCTGGCCGGGCACGCCCAGATGGCGCAGCAGCAAGGCGTCGCTCTGCACGGCGAGCAGTGTGGGCACGTGGATGCCGAGGGCCGCAAATTCACGCAGGCGCCGTGCTTCGGTGGCGATGGCCTCCTGGCCGCCCAGATTGGGCACGGGGGTGAAGATTGGCAGTCGCAGCACGCTGGCGAGTGCGCCCATGAGCCGGTAGCGGCTGCCAGCGTTGCGCGGGCCGGCCTTTTTGAGCCAGAGCTGCTCGCCGCCTTGTTGGTAGCTGGCAATGCTGCGCGTCTGGGTGGCGGCTTGGGCGCGCAGGAAAGCGGGGTAATCCATCGGGGCGGTCACAAAGCGGATTCGTCGGGTGAAAGAAAGAGGGCCGGCGCTACACTGGGCGGCACGTCTGGCGCGGCCCTTTAGGAGCGGCCGCCGCCCATCATAGGACCGACCGACATGACCGAATCCACACCAGCATCCCCCCTTCAACCGGGGGCCGAGCCGACTCCCGCGCTCTCGCCCGATGACCTGGAGGCGCTGGACGACATTCTCGACGAGCTGCGCGTGCGCCTCGACGAAACCCCGCAGTGGGAGTTCTGCGACGGTTTTCTGACCGCGCTGGTCTGCAGCCGCCGCGCCATCCCGCCGGGGGAATACCTGCCCATGCTGCTGGGCGATGGCGAGAGCCTCGATCTGCCCGAAGGCGAGGCGCTGCCGCTGTTGCCCATGTTTGCCGATCTGGACCAGCAGGCGCGCTTTCTGGCGCTCTGGCAGCGCCGCTGGGACGAGGTGACGCTGGCGCTCGACACCCCCGTGGAGGCACTGGACGACCCGCGCACGCTGGAGCCCGAGGTGATGGACGTGCGCGGCGCGCTGCTGGCCCTGCCCGAGGCCGAACGCCCAAGCATTGAAGACGGCGAAGTGCCTTCGTTTGCCCAGGTCTGGGCGCTGGGCTTCATGTTCGCCGTCGAAAACTGGCCGGAAGATTGGGCGCCACCCCGTGAGCGCGAGCATGCCCAGTGGCTGGACGACGCGCTCGACTCCATCGTCGCGCTGACCGAAGACGACACGGGCAAGCCGACCGTCAACATGTACGCGGAAGACGGCCTGCCCTCGCTCAGCGAAACCCGCGTGGAGCTGTTCGGTGAGGCCATCTGGGCGGTCTACGACCTGCGCCAGCTCTGGAAAAGCCTGGGCCCGCGCGTCGAGACGGTGCGCAAAGCGCCCGAGCCGGGCCGCAACGACCCCTGCTGGTGCGGCAGCGGCAAGAAGTTCAAGAAGTGCCACGGCGCGTGAGGGCGCTACTATATTAATAGCTGTTAACGCTTATGGAATAAGCGCTAGCAGCCTATTTCATCCAGATTTTTTGGTGCTGTCGAGCCATGCGCGCAACTGTGCCAGCGCGTGCTGCACCGTGGCGGCGCGCACCGCCGCCCGGCCGCCGCCAAAGCACCGCATCTCGCTGTGGGTGGCGCCGCCCACGCTCCAGCCAAACCACACGGTGCCGACCGGTTTGGCCTCGCTCCCGCCGCTGGGGCCGGCGACACCGGTGACGGCCACGCTGACCTGCGCCTGCGAATGCGTGAGTGCGCCCTCGGCCATGGCGCGCACGACCGGCTCGCTCACAGCGCCGTGGGTGTCTATGAGCGCGGCAGGCACGCCCAGCAGTTCGGTTTTGGCCGCGTTCGAATAGCTGACAAAGCCGCGCTCGAACCATTGGCTGGAGCCCGCCAAGTCGGTGCAGGCGGCGGCAATCAGCCCGCCGGTGCAGCTCTCGGCGGTGGCCAGCATCTCGCCGCGCGCCAGCAAGGCGGCAGAAATATAGGTCAAATCGGCTTCTAGCGCTGATGGAGATTGCGCCTGAAGCTCCTGATTTGGGAGTGATTCCGGGTTCACCAGAACCTCCAAAGCGCAATCACCAGCAGCGTGCAGAAGGCGGCGACAAAGTCGTCAAACAGGATGCCAAAAGCGCCGCGTGCGCCAAAACCCTTGAACTGCGCATCGGCCCAGCCCACGGGGCCGGGTTTTGCGGCGTCGAAATAGCGAAACAGGGCAAAGGCCACGGTCTGGCCCGTGAGCCCCATGGGCATGGCCAGCCAGAGAATCAGCCAGAAGGCCAGCACCTCGTCCCAGACGATGCAGCCGGGGTCGGCAATGCGCAGGTTGCGCGCGGCAACGGCGCAGGCCCACCAGCCGACCAGCGTGCCACCGGCAATCAAGAGCCCCAGCTCGGCTGTCGTCAGCCAGCGCTGCAGCACCAGCCAGGCCAGCCAGGCCCAGAGCGTTCCCACCGTGCCCGGCGCCCAGGGCGAGAGGCCGGAGCCAAAACCCAGGGCGATGAAATGCGCCGGATGCGCCAGCAGGAAGCGCGCACTGGGGCGCTTCGGGCGGGGCGCGGCGTCGCCGGCATCGCGCACCAGGATGGCGTCGCTCACGTCGCTCACACCGCTGCGGCTGCCTGCATCGACATCGCCGGAGCCGCTCATGGGTGCACCCGCTGCAGCGCCCGTGCGCCGCCACGCAGGGCGCAAAGGCCCGGGGACGGAAGAGGAAAAGAAGGGGTCACGCAAAGCTCCTTGGGATGACGCCAGAGTGTGGCCCCCCCGGTGGGCGCGGGGGGGCCGGGGGGGGGG
>NZ_JBWKZM010000001.1:29838-133835 GCF_059424465.1 Simplicispira sp. GW247-4R2A
GTGCCACCGCTGCTGGCAGCGGTGGCACCGGGGGCGTTGCCCGGGAGGTGTGTTGTGGGGCTCAGGGCTTCTGCGCCTGCGCCATCAGCGCGTCGTCGATCTCTGTCGCACGCCGATAGGCGGGGCGCTGCAGATGGGGCTCGGCGTAGCGGGCGAACGCCGGGCGCTTTTCGATGCTGCCGAACTGCATGCCCCAGCCCAGGAACGCCGCCATGAACAGATCGGCCGCGGTGAAGTGGTCCGCGCACAGGTAAGGACCTTGTGAGACAGCCGCTTCCAGCGTGTCCATCACATCCTCGTAGCGGCCGTAACCTGCCTGAATTGCCTTGTCCGGCGGGGCCAGCAGGCCCAGGGACTTGGCCGTGGTCGCCGCTTCCATCGGGCCGCTGGCAAAGAACAGCCAGCGGTAGTAGGCGCCGCGCGCAGGGCTTGCCGGGGCCGGCGCCAGTTGCTTCTGCGGAAACTGGTCGGCCAGATAGGCGCAGATGGCCGCGACTTCGGTCACCACGGTGTCGCCGTGCCGCAGTGCGGGCACCTTGCCCATGGGGTTGATCTCCAGGTAGGCCGGCGCCTTCATTGTCGTGCCGTAGTCGAGCAGCACCGTCTCGTAGGCGGCGCCGCATTCTTCGAGCATCCAGCGTGCCACGCGGCCGCGCGACATGGGGTGGGTGTAGAGGGTGAAGGGATGGGCCATGGCGCTTCCTTGGGAGTTGAACGAAGGCGCCAGCGTAGGCTGCCGCCGTGTCAGAAACTGTCAGCAGTGGTGTGGGGTTGCGGCTTGCCCCGCCATGTCAGTCCAGCGCGAGCGGGTAGCCCATCTGGTCGCGCCAGCGCCGCATGAGCGTGTGGCGGCGCGCCGGGTAGCGCAGGCCGGTTTCGGTCAGCGCCACCACGCGGTCGGCACGAAAGTGGCGGAAGTCCTGGCGCAGTTCGCACCACGCTGCGAGCATGCGTGACTCCTGGAAGAAGGCCATGGCAAAGGGCCACACGGTGCGCTGGCTGACGGTTTCGTGCACATCGCGGTAGGCGATGTGCACCGACTGCTCGGTCCGGATGGCCCGGCGCAGCGTGGGCAGCCAGGGTTCGGGCGCGACCGGGCGCCCCGGCGGAACCAGCAGCCCGCTGGTGTCCACGGCCAGGCGCAAAGGCCCCGGCAAGGTGGCGCGGATGCGCTCCAGCGCCTGGCGCGCGGCCTGGGCCAGCGTGGGGTCGGCTTGCAGCGCCACCCAGCGCACACCCAGCACCAGGGCCTCGATCTCGTCCTCGCCAAACATCAGCGGCGGCAGCGTGAAGCCGGGCTGCAGCACATAGCCCATTCCGGCCGCGCCGTCGATCTGGGCGCCCTGTTCGCGCAGCGTCGCCACGTCGCGGTACAGGGTGCGTGGGCTCACGTGCAACTCGGCGGCCAGGGTGGTCGCGCTCACCGGGCGCCGGTGCCCGCGCAGGGCTTCGAGCAGTTGCAGCAGGCGGGCGGCGCGGCTCATGGCGATGGCATGGTGGCAGTCTGTGCTGGCTTCAGGCGAAGTGGTCGAAGGATGGGAAGGCCAAGCGCAGCTCGTGGCCCGCTGCATCCACCACGCGCAGGCCCGCTGCCGCCTCGATCTGGCCGATGCGCCGCACGGCCGTGTCGGCCTGCAGCGCCGCCGCGGCCACTGCCGCGCGCGCGGACGGCGGGGCGGTGAAGGCGATTTCGTAGTCGTCGCCGCCCGCGAGCACGCATCGCCGCCAGAAATCTTGTTCAAATTGGCCTCCAGCGCTTGATTGATAAGCGCTAGCAGCTAGCAATTCCATAGCTTTCTCCACCTGGATACTCGCCCCCACGCCCGAGGCCTGCAACACATGGCCCACATCGCCCAGCAGGCCGTCGCTCAGGTCGATGGCGCTGGTGGCGACGCCACGCAGCCGCTGGCCCAGCGCCACGCGCGGCGTGGGGCGCTCCAGCCGCTGGCGCGCAGTGGCGAGAACGTCTGCGGGCAGCGCGATGCGCCCCTGCAAGGCTTCGAGCGCCAGGCGGGCGTCGCCGAGCGTGCCGCTCACGTACAGGTCGTCGCCCACCTGTGCGCCACTGCGCAGCAGGGCCTGGCCCGTGGGTACTTCGCCGAACACGGTGATGCAGATGTTGAGCGGGCCGCGCGTGGTGTCGCCACCGACCAGTTCGCAGCCGTGCGCGTCGGCCAAGGCCAAGAGGCCGCGCGCAAATGCGGCCAGCCAGGCGTCGTCGGCCTGCGGCAGGGCGAGGGCCAGCGTGAAGGCGAGCGGCTCGGCGCCGCACGCCGCCAGGTCAGACAGGTTGACGGCCAGCGCCTTGTGGCCCAGCGCTTGCGGGTCTACATCGGCAAAGAAATGCCGCCCCTCGACCAGCATGTCCGACGAGACCGCCAGTTGCATGCCCAGGCGCGGCGCCAGCAGGGCGCAGTCGTCGCCCACGCCCAGGGACGCGCGGCGCACCGGGCGTTTGAAATACCTTGCAATCAGCTCGAATTCACCCATGGGCGTTCATTGTGGGGGCAAGGGCCGCCCCGGCATGCAAATGCCGTGTGCACTCCGGGTGCTGGGGGCGCCATCCTGGGGAGAAGGCGACTCAGGGGGGAGCCCCCCTGAACCGCTGCGCCGCCTGGCGGCTCACTTCGGCCAGCAACTGCTCTTCGCGCTGGCGCTCGCGCAGCCAGCGGGCGTCGTTCTGGCCGGCCGCCGCCTCGCTGCGCAGCAGGTGCAGGGCACCCGAGGCGCCATGCGCGGCAGCGTGCCCGGCAATCTGGTCGATGGTGCGCATGATGTGCTCGCGCAGCGGCATGTGGTCGCCGGTGGCGGGGTCCACATAGACCGCGTCCATGCCGAAGCGGCAGGCCTGGAAGCGGTTGTAGGTATAGACCAGGTAGTCGTCCTCCGTGGGCATGAAGGGCTGGTCGGCCAGGAACCAGGCGCCAAGCGACTGCACGAAGCCGGCCAGCGCGGCGGCGCGCTCAATCGTCAGCGGCGTGTCGAAGACGCGGATTTCAATCGTGCCGAATTCGGGCTTGGGACGGATGTCCCAGTAGAAATCCTTCATGCTCTTGACGACGCCGGTGCGCGTCATCTTGTTGAAATAGGCCTCGAAGTCGGCCCAGGTGAGCGCCATGGGCGCGCGGCCTGACAGCGGGAAGGCAAACACCGAGTTGAGCCGCGCCGAGTCGAACGCCGTGTCCTGCCCCTGCACATAGGGGCTGGACGCCGAGAGCGCAATGAAGTGCGGAATGAAACGCGACATGCGGTGCAGCATCAGCAGGGCCGAATCGGCGTCTGGGCAGCCAATGTGCACATGCTGGCCAAAAATGGTGAACTGCTTGGACAGGTAGCCGTAGAGCTGCGAGAGTTCCTGAAAGCGCGGCTTGTCGTAAATGCGCCGCTCGTGCCAGAGCTGAAAAGGGTGCGTGCCGCCGCCGACCACGGCGATGTTGAGTTTGTCGGCGCATTTGACCAATGCATCGCGGATCTGCGAGAGCTGCCCCAGCACCTCGCTGCTCGAATGGCAGATGCCGGTCGAGATCTCGATCATGCTGTTCGTCATCTCGGGCACCACCGTGCCCGGTAGCGGGTGGCGCTGCATCAGGCGCAGCATGTCGTCGGCGTAGGGCGCCAGGTCGTAATCGTGCGTGTTGACGAGCTGCAGTTCCAGCTCGACGCCCAGGGTGAGCGGTTCGGAGTGGGTGAAGGCTTCAAGACTCATGCGGGTCTCCGGTGCTCACACGCGTGGTCAGCGCCCAGGGTTTGGAACTCTCGCCGGCCTGGTAAATCGCGAGCGTGCAGATCACGGCGCCCACCACTTCCATCAGCAAGATCGCCGGCAGGGCGATCTGAGCGATCATCGGCCCGGTTTCGGGCGACTTCAGCACGAACTGCGAGGCGATGAGCAGGGCGATGGAGGACATCGGCGTCATCGCGCTCGCCACCCAGAGGGCTTGTCGCCAGCTCGCCCCACTGCCCACGTTGCCCAGGGCCACGCCCACCACCTTGGCCACGAGCCGGGCGGCAATCAGCGCCAGCACCAGTCCGGCGACGCGCCCGCTCCAGTCGGCCTGCGCCGCGACGGTGGAGACCAGTACGAACATCAGCATGGTCAGCAGCGCCGAGGCGTTGCCCAGGTGGCGCGGCCAGGCCCAGGGGCGTGGGTTGAGCTGTTTGAGCAGCATGGCGCCGAGCAGCGCGGCCAATGGCGCCGAGCCGCCCAGGTGCGCTGCCACGGCGGTGGCTGCCGCCACCAGCGTCAGCAGCAGCAGCGAGGTGTTTTCGCTCGTCGGGCTCATGAAGCGCAAGGCCGTGCGCAAGGTCAGCGCCAGCACCGCCGCCACCACAATCGAGACGCCCAGCACGACCATCACCGGATAGATCGTGTCGGTGAGCACAACGGCCGGCCGATTGATCAGCTCCGCGCCGGCGCTGCCCAGCGTGAGCGCGTACAAGGTGGAGAGGGTGGCCAGCACGATGGCGCGTTCGGTCACCGGGCCGGCGGCGCGGGTGTCGGCCACCACGCGCGTCAGCACCGAGGGCGATGCGGCCAGGGCGACGAGCGCCAGGGGGCTGGCCACGCGCTCTTCCAGCCCCAGCCACACGAGCAGCCAATGCACGGCGAAATAAGTCAGTGCCGATTCGGCAAAGCTCTGCACCAGCACCATGGGGTTGTGGCGAAACCAGCGCAGCGGAATGCGCCCGCCGGCCTCGAACAGCACCACGGCCAGGCCCAGTTCCAGCAGGAACAGGCTGCTGCCCTGCAGCGGCCAGGGAGCACCACTGAACCCGGCAAGACCAGCCACGGTGCCAACGACGGTGTAGCCGACCACCTTGGGCAAGCCGATGTGGCGCTGCAGCAAGTGACCCGTGATGGCCGCCACGGCCAGCAGCAGAGACCACTGCACGGTCGGAATTCCCGCCGAGGGGCGCAGCCACTGGGCCCAGAAGCTCAGGATTTCATTCATCAATAGGTTCCTTCAATCTGCCGGCATGGCCTGCAGACTTGTTTCCCAGGAGCCGGCCTGGGCGCCAGTCGAATATACAAGGCGCTTGGCGGGCCGCTGTGTCGGCGCGTGCCGCGCCCTTAGATCGCAAACACGTTCTTACGTGCTGCGCCCGATCGGCAGTTCTGCAGCGGCGTCGGCGGTGCCGGCCTGGTCGCCAGTGTGGCGGGACGCTTGGGCCGGCGCAGTGCTGGCGTGCCCGCCCTGGTTGGGCAAAGCCCCATTCTCCTCGACCTTGTCGCCCGACCAGCGCAGTGCACGCGCCGCAATGGGTGGCCCCAGGGTTTCCAGCAATGCCACGGCGGCAAGCACCACCGAGCCTACCAGCGCGCCCTTTTCCGGGAACAGGGTGAGCGTGGTGTTCACCAGGCCAATCGCGAGCCCGGCCATGGGTAGCAGCAAGAGACCGGTGCTGCCTGCCTGGCGCGCGCTTGCGCCCAGCAGCAGCGCCGAGCCGCCCACGCCCAGCCATTTGGCGGCGGCGCGTGCGCCGACAAATACCAGCACGGCCGGCCAATGGTCGACGATGGCGGCGACATGCAGGTTGGCGCCGGCGTAGACGAACAGCACGATGAAGAACAGTTCGAACGATGACCCGAACTCGATGTTGGCGATCAGCTTGGCGCGCTCCATGCTGCGCACCACCATGCCCAGCACCAGCGGCGCGAACAGCGCAGAGAGCTTGAGCACCAGCGCGGCGCCCACGGTCATCATCACGGCGCCGATGACCAGCGCCAGCTGGTACTGCTCGGCCACCTTGGTCTTGCGCGCTGCGAGATGCAGCAGGCTCCCCATGGCAAGCCCCAGCGCGCCCGAGCCCAGCACCTGGTACAGCGGGGCGCCGACCATCACGGCAAAGGGTGCATTGGCTTCGCCGTAGAGCGCCGGCAAGACTGCCGCAAAGGCGATAAAAGCAATCACGTTGTTCAGTGCCACCAACAGCATGGCACGCTCGGTCACCGGGCCTGAGGCCCGCATCTCATGGGCGACGTGAATGAGCACCGCGGGCGATGAGGAAATCGCGATGGTTGCGATCACGGCCGCCGCCAGCCCCGTGACGCCGACCTGCGCCAACCCGAAGAACACGGCCGCAAAAGTCAGTGCGCTCTCGGCCAGCGATACCAGCACCACCTGGCGATCCTGGGCGAAGCGCTTTGTATCGATCGACAATCCCAGGCGGTAAAGGATCAGCGCCAGTGCGACGTCTACCACGATGCGCGATTGCTCCAGACCTGCCTCGCTGATCACGCCCAGCACATTCGGGCCGGCGACAAAACCCACCACCATGAAGCCGGTGATGCTCGGCAACCAGCGCCAGCGGTGCGCGACATAGCCGCCCAATGCGCCACAAAACAGCAGAAAACCAAAGAAAAAAAGCGTATTGGCCGAGAGCGGCCAGTGGGGCAGGAACTCCATGCGTCAGTGCAGCACGCGCAATGCGCCGCCCTGGGCTGCATCCAGCACGAAGCGCGGGATGGGGATATCGAACGGGTCGCCTTCCTCGGTCACGAAGCGGTAGCTGCCCTCCATGCTGCCAGTCTCGCTGCGCAAATGGCATCCGCTGGTGTACTGAAAATGCTCCCCCGGCCGCAGCAGCGGCTGCTGGCCAACCACGCCCAGCCCGCGCACGTCGTCCTGCGTGCCCTCGGCGTCCTGGATGACCCAGTGTCGCGCGATGAGCTGCGCCGGGGCGGTGCCCGTGTTGGTGATGGTGATGGTGTAGCTGAAGGCAAACACATGGCGCTCGGGCGCGGACTGCTCGGCCAGGAAGGCCGTTTGCACGTCGATGTCAAAAGGAAGCTGCTGCATGGGGCGCATGGTAACTGCGACAATCGCTCGCATGAGCCGCACCTTCCGCATTGCCCCTTCGATTCTTTCAGCCGACTTTGCCCGCTTGGGCGAAGAAGTCAAGAGCGTCATCGCTGCCGGCGCCGACTGGATTCATTTCGACGTGATGGACAACCACTACGTCCCAAATCTCACGTTTGGCCCGATGGTCTGCCAGGCGCTCAAGCCCCACGCCAAGACGGCAGGCGGCATGCCCGTGCCGGTTGATGTGCACCTGATGGTCCAGCCGGTCGATGCGCTGGCGGCAGCCTTTGCCGAGGCGGGAGCCGACATCATCAGCTTTCATCCCGACGCGGTGCACCATGTGCACCGCAGCATCCAGGCGATTCGCGCCAGCGGGGCCAAGCCGGGCCTGGTTTTCAACCCGGCGGAGCCGCTCGATGTGCTTGACTGGGTGATCGACGACATCGACGTGATTCTCATCATGAGCGTCAACCCCGGCTTTGGCGGCCAGAGCTTCATCGATTCGGCGCTGCGCAAGATCGAAGACGTGCGCCGCCGCATCGATGCATGCGGCAAGGACATCCGGCTGGAAGTGGACGGCGGCATCAAGGAAAACAACATTCGCCGCGTGGCCAACGCCGGCGCCGATACCTTCGTCGCAGGCAGCGCCATTTTCGGCCAAAGCGACTACAAGGGCGTGATCGACGCGATGCGCGCACGACTGGCACAGGGCTGACCAGTCAGCTGTGGGGTGGTCAGCCCTGTGCAGGGGCTGCCAGGGCCTGGCCGGGGCAGGTATTGTCGGCATCTTCTCTGACAGACGTGCTGTTTGGGCAGACCTAGCATGGACTTTGCATCAAAGGGCTTGGCATGTGGGGTGTGTTTACGCCGAGCCGCAAAAGGCGAAGTTCCATGACAAACCGCTCCCATCCTTCCTTTTCTCTGCCCCGTACGCCTGGAAGCTCCGTTGTGGTGGAGCATGACAGCCTCCGACGCTATGTCTGTGCGTGTGATCGGGCCAATGGCGCCTGGCACAGAGTGTGTTGCACGGCGGAAGCACTGGATGCTTTTCTCAGTGGCCGCTCCGTCAGCATGGTCGCCGTGGCAAGCGGCCTGCTCGCTCTTAGCGTGTACTGGTAAACAGCAACTTTGACCTTTCCCGTGGCGCTGCGCAACTTCACAGCCAGGCGCGCGAACAGCAGCGGCGGCTTCCAAGGTTTTCTGAACCCACAAATGGGCGAGTTGGAGCCGCCCATTCGTTCGGAAATTTTCGGTGTTGCCCGCCTGGAGCAGCATGGGATAAGTTTGGCGCAAGCGCATTTCGACAGCGGCAGTGCGCTGTCACCGGCGCGCCCCTTTTATCCGCGACTTCAGCAGAACCTTCGGGTATTGCGCCAGTCGCACGCCTACATCGCCGAGCAGGAGCGCACGGGCCACCATGTGAGCCCTGCAGGCGAATGGCTGCTCGACAATTTTCAGATGCTCATGGCGCAGACCGATGAGATCGGCTTGCACTTGCCCAGACGCTACTACGCGAGCCTGCCCGTTCTCAGGGGTGAGCACCTGGCCGGCATGCCCCGCATCTATGGCGTAGCGTGGGCATTTGTGGCGCACACAGACAGCGCCATCGACAGCGATCTGCTGGTCAGCTTTCTGAACGCCTACCAGACGGTGAGCGAACTGACGTTTGGTGAAATCTGGGCGCTTGCGCCTACGCTGCGCGTGCTGCTGGTGGAAAATCTGCGCCGCCTGGCGGAACGGGTGGCGACGGCCATGGCGGCGCGGCAGGCCGCGGATCGGTGGTGCGATGCGCTGCTGGAATCCGGCGCGCCCCGTCCTGAAGCGCTGGAGCAGCGGTTCGATGCCATGGCGCGACGTGGTGTGGGCCGACCCTTTGCACTGCAGGTACATGAAAGGCTGAACACCGACAGCCTTGATTTCGCCACGCCACGGTTGACCCTGCCAGGCGCTGCACTCGATCCGGTGCGCGCAAGCCTGTCCAGGCTGTTGCCCGATCCTTCCTCTGCCCAGGTCGAACAGCATGTGGAAAAGGCCGCCGACAATCTGAGCATGCGCAACGCCATTCTGGCGCTGCATACCCTGGAGGATGCCGACTGGCGAGAAGTGGTGAACCACACCAGCGTGCTGGTGCGTACCCTGCAGGCATCGTCCACGTTCCTGGCGGAGCGCGAAGACACGCAAGACGTCAGCTTGTTTGCCATCCAGCGTCTCGCCCGGCGCAGCCCGCACAGCGAATCCTTCATTGCCGGCCAGTTGCTGGCGCTGATGCCCCCAGAAGGCGTGGCGGGTGCTGGCGCAAGGGGGGCGGCAAGTGCCAGCCAGGCGCCAGGCGAGAGGGACGAAGACCCTGGCGACGCGTTGGCAGCGCCTGGGTACTGGTTGCGCGGACCGGGCCGCAAGGCGCTGTACACGGTCTTGGGCATGCGCACGCAGCGTCTCTGGGTCGCTCGGCAATTGTTGCGGCGCAGCATCCTGCCCGCCTATGTGGCCGTGCTCTTGGTGGGAAGTGTGGCCGCGGCGGCGTGGTTGTTGTTGGGGCAGGATTTTTCGTGGCGCTCCACTCCTGGCACTGTACTGTGGGGCCTGGGCCTGCTGGCCATTTTTCCTGCGGGGGAGGCCGTCCTTGCCGTGGTGCATCGCCTGCTCAGCGAGTCCCTGCCGCCCAGGCGTCTTGCGCGGTACGCATTGTTGTCGGGTATTCCGCCCGAGCACCGCGTGCTCGTGGTGGTGCCGGCGATGCTGACATCGTTGAAGACCGTGCACGAGCTGGCGCTGCAACTGGAACAGCATTACCTTGCCAACAGCGAGGCCTGCGCCCAGTTTACCCTATTGAGCGACTACGCCGATGCCGATGCCGCCATGCAGCCAGGGGACGCCGCGCTGTTGGCGCAGGCGCAATCGGAGCTTGAGGCGCTGGAGGCGCGGTACCGCCAAATGGACCTGAAGGGCGCGCCGCGCCGTTTTCTGTTGCTGCACCGTGAGCGCAGCTGGGCGCCGACCGAACGCCGCTGGATTGGCTGGGAGCGCAAACGTGGCAAGCTTGAACGCCTGGTTCAGCTGCTTGCAGAAGGTGGCGAATCGCCTTTCGTGGACCTGGGGCCGTTGTCGCAACCAGTGGCTGCCACGCCGTATATCGTGACGCTCGATAGCGACACCGGCCTGCCACCTGGAACCCTGCGGGCCTTGGTGGGCGTGGCTGCGCACCCGCTCAACCACCCACAGGTGGATGGCCAACTGCGGCGGGTCGTTTCGGGATTTGGCATTTTGCAGCCCCGCCTGACCACCCCCTTGCCTGAACCTGCCACGGCGACGCCGTTCCATTGGCTGTTTTCGGGCCGCTGCGGTATCGACCCCTACAGCGCCGCCACGTCCGAGATCTACCAGGACCTGTTTTCCGAAGGAAGCTTTGTTGGCAAAGGCCTGCTGAACGTGCGTGCCATGCATGCGGTGTTGGGCCAGAGGCTGCCAGAGGGCCAGATTCTCAGCCACGACCTGCTTGAAGGCTCAATCGCGCGCTGCGCCACGGTGAGCGACATCACGCTGATGGAAGACGCGCCGCTGCACGCCGACGTGGCGGCCGCCCGTATTCACCGTTGGACGCGCGGGGACTGGCAGTTGCTGCCGCTCATGCTTCAGTGGCGCCGCTATGCCCTGCTCGGAATTGCCCGCTGGAAACTCATCGACAACCTGCGCCGCTCGCTGGTGGCGCCGGCGTCGGTGGCCTTGCTGGTGCTGGCGCTGGCGGGTGCGCCCCTCTCTCCCTGGGCCACGCTGGCGTGGGTGCTGCTGGCTTTCGGCGCTGGTCCGCTGATCGGTGCGCTGGCTGGCTTGGCCCCTGCTCGCGACAATGTGGCCATTGAATATTTCTACCGGCAAGCCGCAAAAGAGGTGTTGCGCGCCTTTGGCAGCACGCTGTGGAATCTTGTCACGTTGCTGCAGCAGGCCATGCTGTTGCTCCACGCGGCAGCCAGCGCGCTGTGGCGCAGTTTTGTCAGCCACCGAGGCCTGCTGCAATGGACCACGGCGGCGAGCGCGCAGGCAGCTGCCCAGACCCGCTTGACAGGTCTCGTCGTCGCGCACGCCCCCGTCACCTTGGCGTCGGCGCTGCTCTGGCTGCTGCTGTGGCGGCAGAACACCGCGTGGCCTGTGTTCAGTGCGCTGCTTTGTGCCACTTGGGCGGCGACGCCTGTCTGGATCTGGCTGGCCAGCCGTGCCTGGGGCGTCCAGTTCAGGCCGCAGGCTACCCCGCGGGAAAATGCCTATCTGACGGGGATCGCCCGCGACACCTGGGGGTTCTTTGTTCGCCATGTCGGAGAGCCAACGCACCACCTGCCGCCCGACAATGTGCAGACCGTGCCCAGCACCATGGTGGCCGAGAGAACCTCACCCACCAACATTGGTCTGTATCTGGTGGCGGTGGCCTGCGCGCGCTCTTTTGGCTGGATTGATACCGCGCAGATGCTGGCACGCTGTGAGGCCACGCTGGGCACGCTCGACACGCTCCCGCGCTACCAGGGGCATCTCTTCAATTGGTACGACACCCGCACGCTGGACGTGCTCACACCGAGCTACGTGTCGACAGTCGACAGCGGCAACCTGTGTGGCCATCTGCTGGCGCTTTCCGGTGCTTGCGAGGCACTGTGGGCGCATTCGGAGGAAGACGTCCCCGCGCCGCTCGCCGACCGGCTGCAAGCCGTGTCTGCGCGTTGCCGCCAAATGGCGGTGCAGGCGCAGTTTGGGTTTCTGTACCACCCGGGCAAGCGTTTGTTCCACATTGGCTACCGGGTGGCGGACGCAGCGCTCGACAACAGCTTTTACGACCTGCTGGCGTCGGAAGCACGGCTCGCCAGTCTGTGGGCCATCGCCAAGGGCGATGTGCCGGCGGAGCACTGGGGGGCGCTGGGGCGGCCGTACTATGGCGTGGGCAAGCATGCGGCCTTGCGCTCCTGGTCGGGCTCCATGTTCGAGTACCTGATGCCGGCCCTGTTGCTCGATGAGCCGGTGGGCAGTGCGCTCAATACCGCGGCATGGTCGGCGATTTACGAACAACAGCGTTATGCGCAGCGATGTGACGTGCCGTGGGGCATTTCGGAATGCGCGTATGCCGCAGGCGACCACACGTTGGCCTACCAATACGCCCCTCAGGGGGTGCCGCGACTGGCGCTGCGTCGCACGCCTGCCGACGATCTCGTGGTGGCCCCGTATGCAACCGGTTTGGCGGTGATGTTTGACGCGCCCGCCGCCGTGGCCAATTTTCACCGGCTCGAAGCCTTGCACGCCCGCGCTGACGTGGGCTTTATTGAGGCGCTCGACTACAGCCCGGAGCGCCAGAGCGCTACCAGCCGTTTCCAGCCCGTGTCCACTTTCATGGCGCACCACCAGGGCATGACGCTGGTGGGTTTGGCCAATGTGTTGCTCGATTCGGCCCCGCGCCGCTGGACCATGGCAGACCCGCGTCTGCGCGCCGTCTCGGGCCTGTTGCAGGAAGCCATCCCGCGCGAGATTCCGCGCCTCGTCGAGCCGCTGATGCAGCCGCGCCGTGCGCTGCGCGCCACGGCGCGGGTCTCGCCATCGCGGGCCGTGGTGCCTGGAGCCACGGCCATCGAACCCACCTTGTTGCTGTCCAACGGCAAGTACAGCGTGTCCCTGCGCGCCAATGGCGCCGGGTGGAGCCGCTATGGCAGCGCCGATATCTCACGCTGGCGAGAAGATGCCTTGCGCGATGCCTATGGCCACTTTGTCTACCTGCGCCGCGTGGGGGGCACTCAGCAGGGTGAATCGCCCCTGGTGTCGATCACGCAGCATCCGGCGGCGGATCCGCGTGCGGCCTACCGTGCCACCCTGCATGGCGACCATGCCAGTCTGCATGCCGAGTGGGCGGATCTGCGCAGTTGCTGCACCGTCCGGGTCAGCCCGGAAGACGATGTGGAGCTGCGGCGCATCGAGCTGTGGAATTTGACCTCGGCGCCCATCGAGCTGGAGCTGTTCTCGGCGTTCGAGGTGTCGCTGATGGAAGCCCGCGCCGACGAGGCGCATCCGGCGTTCGCCAACCTGTTCGTGAAAGCCGAGTGGGTGAACGCCGATCAGGCGCTGTACTTTGACCGGCACCCCCATACCAGCGACGAGCAGCCCTTGTATGCGGTGCATTTTCTCGCCCACAGCGAGGGCGAGCCGCTGGCGCTTCGGGTGCAGACCGACCGCGCAGCGTGGCTCGGTCGCAACCGCGACGCTGCCGCTCCACTGGCACAGTGCGATGCGCCTCCTGCCGGGAAGACCACCTTGCCAACGGGCCTGGATCCCGTGGCGGTTCTGTCGCTGCGCCTCGTGGTGCCAGCGCAGTCGCACAGACAGTTCACGCTGGCTACGGCCGCAGCCAACCACCGCGATGCGCTTGAGACGCTCGTCGACCGGTACCGCCAGCCAGCCGTGGTGGAGCGCGCTGTGCTGATGTCTGCCACTTTGGCCGCGGTGCGCATGCGCGATATGGGCATCGTGCGCGAAGACCGCGCGGCCATTCAGACGCTTTCCACCCTGATCGCCATGCTGCACGCCCGTCCCGGCCCGCGGGCCCTGCCCACCGGTGGAAAGTATCTGGGCGACCGGCGCACGCTGTGGCGCTTCGGCATCTCGGGCGATCGCCCCATGCTGTTGGTGGAAATCAGCGCGGGGCACGGGGTGCGGCTGGTGCGCTCGATGGTGCAGGCGCTGCGGCTGTGGTCCTGGGGGGGGCTGCCATGTGACCTGGTGGTGGTCAACGCTGAACCACCGTCCTACCAGATGCCGCTGCAGCTCGCCCTTCAGGAACTGCAGGAAGTCCACAAGGCGCAGAGCACGGACGTGGACCCGGCGCGGGCCTGCGGCATGCACCTGTTGCGCCTGCCCGAACTCTCCGACCAAGAACTCACGACGCTGCGCATGCTGGCGCGGGTGCGCTTGTCGGCCGACGGGCGGCCGCTGCCGCAGCAAGTGCACGACCTGGCGCAATGGCACGACGCTGCGCTGGATGCACGCATCGACCAGAACCCTGCGTCGCCGAATCCGCCACTCGCCGGCAACCCAGGCGGTGCGCCGACAGGCGAATTCGACGCGCAGAGCGGAGCGTTCCGCTTTGACATCACAGCGCAACAGCAGCTCTCGCGCCCGTGGATCAATGTGCTGGCCAACCCGGATTTCGGCACGCAGGTGTCGGAAGCCGGCGCCGGCTACAGCTGGGCCGGCAACAGCCAGCAGCACAAGCTCACGGTCTGGTCCAACGATCCCGTCTCCGACCCGGGCGGCGAGACCTTCTGGCTGCAGAACGTGCGCACCAAGGCGCTGTTTGGCGTGGGCAAAGGGTTCGAAGGCGTGCGCAAGATCGAGCACGGCCAGGGGCTCACCGTGATTGAGCAGCGCCATGGCGATCTGGCGGTGCGCACGAGCTGGTGCGTGGACCCGCAGCGCCCGTTCAAACAAGTGCACCTGGCCATCACCAACCTCGGGAGTGAGACGCTGCGCCTGCGTGCTGTCGGTCTGATCGAGTGGGTGATGGGCAGCCAGCGCCTGGACCGCCAGAGCGTTGCCACCGCGTGCGATGGCGGCGAGATGGCTGCTGCGCCCAGCGCACCGGTGCCGGTGCTGCTTGCCATCCAGCGCGACGCCCAATCGGGCTACGGTGGTAGCACGGCGTTCTTTGCCGTTTGCACGCCGCAGGCGCAGCCTGCGCCTATCGACTGGACCTGCGACCGGCGCGAGTTTTTTGACGCGCGCGGCCACCGTGTCGTGCCCGATCACCTGGCCGAGCAGGCAGGTCTGGGGCTGGACCCTTGTGCTGCGCTGTCGTGCCCGCTGGAGGTGCCGGCCGGATCTGGCCGGGATTGCGTCTTTCTGCTGGGCCATGGTGCAAGCCACGAGGAGGCGCTTGCGCTCGCTCGGGTGTGTCTGGATGAAAGCGCGGCGCAAGACGCCTCGCGCCGGGAAACGGCGGCGCATGCGCAGTGGGCGCAACTGCTGGCGCCCGTGCAGGTGCAAACGCCCGACCCCTTGTTCGATGCGCTGGTCAACCACTGGTTGCTGTACCAGGCAGTGGGTTGCCGCATGTGGGGGCGTGCGGGGTTTTACCAGGCGGGCGGCGCTTTCGGTTTTCGCGACCAACTTCAGGACGCCATGGCCCTGGCCATCGTGGCGCCGGACTTGCTGCGCCAGCAGCTCCTGCTGTCGGCGTCGCGCCAGTTCGAGGAAGGCGACGTGCAGCACTGGTGGCACCCGCCCACGGGCGCCGGGGTGCGCACCCACTGCTCCGATGATCTGCTGTGGCTGCCCGAAGCCGTGGCGCGCTACGTTCAAGTGACGGGCGATGTGGCCGTGCTTGACGAAGCGGTGGCATTTCTGGACGGGCCGGCCATACCCGAAGGTGGGCACGACGCCTACTTCGTGCCGACCGTGAGCAGCGCGTCGGCCAGCCTCTATGAGCACTGCGCCCGGGCCTTGGACAGCAGCCTCAAGGTCGGCGTGCATGGCCTTCCCCTGATCGGCTCCGGCGACTGGAACGACGGCATGAACCTTGTCGGCGACAAGGGGCGCGGCGAATCGGTCTGGCTGGCCTGGTTCCTGTGCGCCGTGACCGATGCGTTCCTGCCCCTGGCCGAGGCACGCGCCGACCATGAACGCGTTGACCGCTGGCGCCAGGCCGCGCAAGGCTGGCGCGTGGCGTTGGCCGGACCGGCCTGGGACGGCGCGTGGTTCAAACGCGCCTTCTTCGACGACGGCACGCCGCTGGGCACGCGCGACGCGGCCGAGTGCCGCATCGACCTGATTGCACAGGTCTGGAGCGTGCTGTCCGGGGCGGCAACGCCCGAGCGCCAACACCTGGCCATGGCTGCGGTCGCTGAGCTGTTGGTGGACGAGCGCGCCGGCCTCAACCGCCTGCTCACGCCGCCGCTGCAGCACATGGAGCCAAGCGCCGGCTATATCCAGGCCTATCCGCCCGGTGTGCGGGAGAACGGCGGCCAGTATTCGCACGCCGGCGTCTGGAAGCTGATGGCCCAGGCGCGGCTGGGCGACGGGGATGGCGCCTACCGCACCTTTACCCAGCTGAGCCCGGCGCACCGCAACGCCGATCCAGAGCAAAAGGCGGCCTACGCGCTCGAACCCTATGCCATGGCGGGCGATGTCTACACCGAGGCGCCGTATGTGGGCCGAGGAGGGTGGAGCTGGTACACCGGGTCAGCGGCCTGGATGCACCGTGCGGCGGTCGAATCCATTCTGGGCCTTGAAGTGCAGGCAGAGCGCGTGCGCCTGCGGCCCTGCCTTCCTGGCCATTGGCCGCAGATTCACCTCCAATTGGTCCGAGGCGGCGCCACGCACCAGTTCACGGTGTGCTTCGACGATGCGCACGACGTGGTTTCTGATGCCCGCCAGAAGGGCGTGCAGATGCTGGGGGGAGGGGAGTGGGCTGTGTTGCCGACTGGTGACGAAGGCGGCCGCTACTTGGTGGTCGTCTCGCGTAATGCGGCACCGAAACAGGTTGCCTCGGTGCCTACGGTGTAGGGCATGTACCGGGGCAGGTGGTATCGGCATCGGCCTGTGGTCTTGCGCGCAGGGCAATGCCGGCGGTAGGGCCATGCTGAACAAGTCCCTCACGCGCCGCGCATCCGTGCTTCGGGCGGTCTGCTGCGTTGCAAATCCTCGCCATAGCTGCGGCTATGGCTGCGGTTTGCGCCTTGCATCCCATCCCAATGCACGGCGCGCGTCATCGCGCTGACTTATTCAGCATCGCCTTAGGTCGGACAGAGACATACAAAAAGGTAGGTCGCTGTGCACGCCTACCTTGCGGTTTGAAAGTGGAGCCCGTTTTTGCGAGGCCCGATCTGCTTGCCCTAGGGTTACTTGGGTTCGACGACCGTCGTGGTGGTGGTCACGCTCTCGCGCAGCAAACCGCCCTCCTTCACCGAGCCGCTGACCTTGCTTGCATCCTGCACACGGGCTACGCAAGCGGCTTGGTCCTCGTGGTTCTTGAACACGTCGCAGCGTTGCAAGGCGTTGTCGGCCAGGCGCGTGGCATCGTCGCTGGTCAGATTGCCGCGGCGCGAAGCCTGCAAGGCAGCGCCGGCTTCCCGGAGGCAGGTATCGCGTGCCTCCCAGGTGTTGCCGCTCAGGCAGGCTTGGCGGTCTTGCTCGTAGCGTTGGTGTGCCGCGTCGCTGGGTGCGGCGGCCTGTGCTGTGCCGACCAGCAGCAGTAGCGTCAGGGGCGCAAGCGACAAGGTGTATCGAATGGGGTGCATGGCAATTCCTTTGTGGTGCAGTGCTCTGCCGGAAGGCAGGGCATGGCCAGCAGCATGGCCTGCCCATGGGGGGCTGTCTGTCAGACGTTGATGACAGCGCACGTCCCCTAAACTCGCACACTTTCTTGCTTGGAGGGGCAGCATGGCCATATTGGGGGTGTCGGGGTACAGGTTCGATGTGGACGCCGCGATGGTCGATCTGGATGGCACGATGGTGGACACGCTGGGCGATTTCACCGAGGCACTGGGCCGCATGCTCGCAGAGCTCGATTTGCCAGCGATTGGCGCCGGGTTGATCGGAAAAATGGTCGGCAAGGGCTCCGAGCATTTGCTCAAATCCGTGCTAAATCACGTGCTCCGGCAGAATGGCCAAGCGATTGATGCTACTGAAATAGAAGCGCTCTACACCCGCGCCTGGCCCGCTTACCAGCAGCACTACCACGCCATCAACGGCCAGTACGCACAGGTCTATCCAGGGGTGCGCGAGGGCCTGGAGTCGCTCGCCGGTGCCGGCCTGCGCCTGGCCTGCGTCACCAACAAGCCCACGGCGTTCGCCGAGGCGCTGCTCGTCGGCACGGGCCTGCGTGCCTTGTTTGTTCAGGTATCGGGTGGCGATGCCTTCGAGGCGAAGAAGCCCGATCCCCTGCCGCTGCTGCGCACCTGCGACGCCCTGGGCGTGCAGCCGGCGCGCACCTTGATGATTGGCGACTCGGCCAACGACGCCCAAGCGGCACGCGCTGCAGGCTGTCCGGTACTGCTGGTGACCTACGGCTACAACCATGGCCGTCCAGCGCGCGAGGTGGACGCCGACGCCTGGGTGGATTCGCTTGCAGCGCTCGCCCATGGCGCTTGAAGCGACAGGCCTCAAGCTTGCTCGCTCGGTACGGCGAAACAGAAGGCTCAGTCCTTGCCGAGCAGGGCGTCCTTGAGCTTCCAGTCGGCCGGCTTGTTGCCCAGCCAGATACCGAGCAAGGCATTGAAGAAGGCGGGCTCCTTGAACGGTTCGCCCTGGACCACGCCCTTGACCGTGATGATGGTGCCCTTGCCTGGCACCCAATCGATCATGAAGCTGTCGCCTGCCTCAAGCTTTTTGTGGTCAGAGAAAATCTGGCTCATGCGCAGCACGCCAGGGATGAGCTTGGAGAATGAGGCGCGGTCCATGTTGTCTTCCATGCCGCGGGAGAACAGCTTGCCTAGTTCCGTCGAATCGATTTCGCGCAGCATGGTGATGGACAGGCGCTTGGGCCCTGCCAAGGCAAACACTTCCGCCGGTGTCGAGGCCTTCTTTTCCAGGTACAAGCCTGCGGTATAGACCTTGAAAATGGCTTTGTAGCGAATGCCTGCACCATTGAGTTGCAGCGCGGAATCCTGCAGCTTCATGCTGTCCGCGTATTTCACATCCGCCAGAGTGACGGGAGCCGCATAAGTGCCTGCAGCCAGCAGGGCGCTGAGAAGACAGGTGAGGGCGGTACGGGAAAACCGTGGCATAGCGACTCCTAAAAAAAGAACGTTCGTACTATTTTATTGAGTGTTGCAAATTGTTCTGGCTTGCGCAACAGGGTTTTCGCTTAACAGCCGGGTTCCGTTTTGAGGCCATCCAACGCACGGTGCACGCGCGGTTTGCTACACTTTGCCGAATGTTCATTCACCGCGCATTCATCGCAGGTCGCAGCGACCGGGGAGCCTGGCCCTGGCGGGCTCGCACTGCACCGCGTTGTTAGAGCGTCCGGCCTGCTGCCTGGTGCCCGCCCCGGGGGCCTCCAGGCCCCCTACGATGAACCCCGGCGCGCCAGCCTGCTGGCCCGCCTGCCGCCTTGGCAGGACACCTCCGTGATCACTGAACTTGAATTCCACAGCCTCGCTCGCGAAGGCTACAACCGCATTCCCCTCATGATTGAGGCGTTTGCGGATCTCGAAACCCCGCTCTCCCTTTACCTCAAGCTGGCGCATGCCCAAGGCAATGGCGCGTACAGCTTCCTGCTCGAATCGGTGGTCGGCGGCGAGCGCTTTGGCCGCTACAGCTTCATTGGCCTGCCGGCGCGCACGCTCTTGCGCTCGCGCGGCTTCGGTGCCGACGCGGTGACCGAAGTGGTGACCGACGGCCAGGTGCTCGAAAGCGCGCCCGGCAACCCGCTCGATTTCGTCGAGGCCTACCAGAAGCGCTTCAAGGTGGCGCTGCGGCCGGGCCTGCCCCGGTTCTGCGGGGGCCTCGCGGGCTACTTTGGCTACGACGTGGTGCGCCACATCGAGAAAAAGCTGGAGCACAGCTGCCCGCCCGACACCCTGGGCATGCCCGACATCCTGCTGCTGCAGTGTGAAGAGCTGGCGGTTATCGACAACCTGTCGGGCAAGCTCTACCTCATCGTTTACGCCGATCCGGCGCGCCCCGAGGCCTACAGCGGCGCCAAGAAGCGTTTGCGCAGTTTGCGCGAGCAATTGCGCTATTCGGTCAGCGCGCCGCAGGTGCAGGCCAGCCAGGGCCACCCGGCGCAGCGCGATTTCGCCAAGGCGGACTACCTGGCGGCCGTGGAGCGCGCCAAAGAGCTGATTGCCGGCGGCGACTTCATGCAGGTGCAGGTGGGCCAGCGCATCCACAAGCGCTTCGATGCCAGTCCGCTGTCGCTCTACCGGGCGCTGCGCTCGCTCAACCCCAGCCCCTACATGTACTACTACCACTTTGGCGACAGCCACGTGGTGGGGGCCAGCCCGGAGATTCTGGTGCGCCAGGAGAAAACCGATGCCGGCGAGAAGGTGACGATCCGCCCGCTGGCCGGTACGCGCCCGCGCGCCGCCACGCCCGAACTGGACAAGCGCACCGAGCAGGAGCTGATCAACGACCCCAAGGAGCGCGCCGAGCACGTCATGCTGATCGACCTGGCGCGCAACGACATCGGCCGCATCGCCCAGACCGGCACCGTGAAAGTGACTGAGGCCTTTGCGGTGGAGCGCTACAGCCACGTCATGCACATCGTGAGCAACGTCGAAGGCATTCTGAAGCCCGGCATGAGCAACATGGACGTGCTGCGCGCCACCTTCCCGGCCGGCACGCTGACCGGCGCGCCCAAGGTGCACGCCATGGAGCTCATCGACCAGTTGGAACCCACCAAACGTGGCCTGTATGGCGGCGCCTGCGGGTATCTGAGTTACGCGGGCGATATGGACGTGGCGATAGCCATCCGCACCGCCATCGTCAAGGACGGCGAGCTGTACGTGCAGGCCGCGGCCGGCGTGGTGGCCGATTCGGTGCCCGAGCTCGAATGGCGCGAGACGGAACACAAGGCGCGCGCCATCCTGCGCGCCGCAGAACTGGTCGAGGAGGGCCTGGAATGACACGCGCGATCGAAAAAGTGAAGCCCTGCCAGGACATGCAGGACGTGCGCCGCGCCATCAATGCGCTCGACGACGTGCTGGTGCCGCTGCTGGTCGAGCGCGTCGGCTACATGACGCAGGCCGCGCGCATCAAGCAGCGCGCCAGCCAGGTGCGGGACGAGGCGCGCATCGAAGACATCGTGCAGCGCGTGCGCCGCGCGGCCTCGAAGGAAGGCGGTGACAGCGACGTCATCGAGCAGATCTACCGCAGCCTGATGGAGGCCTGCATCGCCTTCGAGGAACGCGAATTCGCGCGGCTGCGCAGCCACGCCGCCCAGGGAGAAAGCGCATGAAGCTCTTGATGATCGACAACTACGACAGCTTCACCTGGAACATCGTTCAGTACTTCGGCGAACTGGGCGCCGACGTGGAAGTGGTGCGCAACGACGAAGTCACGCTGGCCGATCTGGATGCGCGCCTTGCGTCCGGCGCCATGGACCGGCTGGTGGTCTCGCCCGGCCCCTGCTCGCCGCAGGAGGCCGGTATCTCGGTGCCGGCCATTGCGCACTTTGCCGGTCGGTTGCCGATTCTCGGTGTGTGCCTGGGCCACCAGGCCATCGGCGCGGCGTTCGGGGGCCGCATCGTGCGCGCGCAGCAGCTCATGCACGGCAAGACCAGCGTCATCACCACCACGCAGACGGGGGTGTTCGCCGGGCTGCCGCGCCAGTTCACGGTCAACCGCTACCACTCGCTGTCCATCGAGCGCGCGAGCTGCCCCGAGGTGCTGGAGATCACCGCCTGGACGGAGGATGGCGAAATCATGGGCGTGCGCCACAAGCAGCTCCCCATCGAGGGTGTGCAGTTCCACCCCGAGAGCATCCTCTCCGAGCACGGGCATGCGCTGCTGCGCAACTTCCTGCTCCAAGGGGCTGATGAACTACCGAAATCATAGCTGGAAGCGCTTGCTGCATAAGCGCTAGAGGCCAAAAACACCAAAACTTTTGGATTGACCCTTATGGCTGCTCACCAATGGTTGCTGTTTGTCGCCGCAGGCCTGCTGCTCAACCTCACGCCGGGGCCTGACGTGTTCTTCATCATCGCCCACGCCGCGCGCCGTGGCGCCCGCGCCGGCGTGGTGGCGGCGCTCGGTATTTCGGCAGGCTGCTGCGTGCACGTGGCGGCGGCGGCCGTCGGGGTCAGCGCGCTGGTCGCCGCGTCGGCCACGGCGTTTGGCGTGCTCAAGCTGGTCGGGGCGCTGTACCTGGTGGTGATCGGTGCGCGCATGCTGCGCGCCGCCCTGCGCGGCGAGCGCACCGCTCCGGGGACGAGCGCCGCCGCCGCGCCGGATGTGGACCTGTCCACGGTGTTTCGCCGCGGCTTTCTCACCAATGTGCTCAATCCCAAGGTGGCGCTGTTCTTCCTGGCCTTCGTGCCGCAGTTCATTGCCCCGGGCAGCGCGCACGCCAGCGCCATGTTCCTGGCGCTGGGTCTTTTGTTTACCTTTAACAGCACGCTCGTCAACAGCGGTTGGGCCCTGGCCACCGCGTGGGCCGCGCGGCGCGCGGGGGCCTTGCAGCGCGGCATGCGCTGGCTGGACGGCGTGGCCGGCACGCTGTTCATCGGTTTCGGGGTGCGGTTGGCGCTGAGCGACCTGCCCGCCGCCGCATGAGGTGCGGGCACTGCCACGCGTTGTGGAAGCATTTTCTGGAGCCGACATGAGCCGCACGACCCCCACCAACCTCACCAACTCCACTCGACAGGTCGACCTGCGCAGCGACACCGTCACGCAGCCCACGGCCGCCATGCGCGCCGCCATGGTGGCCGCGCCGGTCGGGGACGACGTGTTTGGCGACGACCCTTCCCTCAATGCCTTGCAAGAGCGCATCGCCGCCATTACCGGCAAAGAGGCCGCGCTGTTCATGCCCAGCGGCACGCAGAGCAACCTTTGCGGCATCCTGGCGCATTGCCAGCGCGGCGACGAGTACATCGTGGGCCAGAACGCGCACACCTACCGCTACGAAGGCGGGGGTGCGGCCGTGTTGGGCAGCGTGCAGCCGCAACCCCTGGTGCAGGACGCGCAGGGCCGCATGCTGCTGGCCGACATTGCCGCCGCCATCAAGCCCGACGACCCGCATTTCGCACGCACCCGCTTGCTGTGTCTGGAGAACACCTGGAACGGCCACGTCCTGCCCGATGACTACCTGCGCGGCGCCACCGAGCTTGCCCGCGCGCACGGCCTTGCCACCCATCTGGATGGCGCGCGCGTATTCAACGCCGCCGTGGCAACCGCCGCGCCCGGCCAGAGCGCCCTTGCGCGGGTCGGCGAGATCGCGGGCCACTTCGACAGCCTTTCGGTCTGCTTCAGCAAGGGCCTGGGCGCCCCCGTCGGGTCGGCCCTGTGCGGCTCGCGCGAGCTCATCGCGCGGGCGCGGCGGATTCGGAAAATGGCCGGTGGCGGCATGCGCCAGGCCGGCTTCTTGGCCGCTGCGGCGCAGCATGCGCTGGAGCACCATGTAGATCGGCTGGCACAAGACCACGCCCTGGCGCAGCAACTGGCGGGCGGCCTGCAGGGCATAGCCGGCCTCAAGGTGCGCTCGGCCAGCACCAACATCGTATTTGTCGATGTGGCGGACGGCCGTGGCCCGGCCTTGCTCGACTGGCTGCAGCAGCGTGGCGTGCGCGCCACCGGCCTGATCGGCCTGCGCTTTGTCACGCACCTCGATGTCGATGCCGCCGGCGTGGAATACGCGCTCGATTGCATGCGGCAGTTCTTCGCCCATTCGCCCGACCGTGCTGCCGTGCCCGCCGCCAGCGGCACGGCGGTGTACTGACCCCTTCCTACAGAAAGGAACGCCCCCATGTCCATCACCCCGCAGGAAGCGCTGCAGCGCACCGTTGAACACCGCGAAATCTTCCACGACGAAATGCTGCACCTGATGCGCATGGTCATGCGGGGCGAGCTCTCGCCCGTCATGACGGCGGCCATCATCACCGGCCTGCGCGTGAAGAAGGAAACCATCGGCGAGATCACCGCCGCCGCGCAGGTGATGCGCGAGTTCTCGACCAAGGTGCCGGTGGCGGACACCACGCACCTGGTGGACATCGTGGGCACGGGCGGCGACGGCGCGGCCAGCTTCAACATTTCCACCTGCGCCATGTTTGTCGCCGCCGCCGCCGGTGCGCGCACCGCCAAGCACGGCGGGCGCAGCGTGTCGAGCAAGTCCGGCAGCGCCGACGTGATGGAGCAGCTCGGCGTGCGCATCGACCTGCCGCCCGCGGCCATCGCGCGCAGCATTGCCGAGGTCGGCATCGGCTTCATGTTCGCGCCCAACCACCACCCGGCCATGAAAAACGTCGCCCCGGTGCGGCGTGAGCTGGGTGTGCGCACCATCTTCAACATCCTCGGGCCGCTGACCAACCCGGCGGGCGCGCCCAACATCCTGATGGGTGTGTTTCACCCGGATTTGGTCGGTATCCAGGTGCGCGCGCTGCAGCGCCTGGGCGCCGAGCACGCGTTGGTGGTCTATGGTCGCGACGGCATGGACGAAATCAGCCTGGGCGCGGCCACGCTGGTCGGTGAACTCAAGGGCGGCCAGGTGCGGGAATACGAAATCCACCCGGAGGACTTTGGCCTGGCGATGGCCAGCAACCGGGCATTCCGCGTGGAGACGCCCGAGCAATCGCGCGACATGCTGCTCGCCGTGCTGGGCGGCGCAGAAGGCCCGGCGGCCGACATCGTCTGCCTGAACGCAGGCGCTGCGCTGTATGCGGCCGGCGTTGCCGAATCCATTGCCGACGGACTGGCGCGTGCGCGCGAGGCGCTGGCGAGTGGCGCGGCGAAGCAGCGTCTGGACCAGCTCGTCACCTTCACCCACGCCCAAGCCCCCACACTTTGAACATGTCCGATATCCTGCAAAAAATCGTCGCCACCAAGCACGAAGAAATCGCACAAGCCAAGCAGCGCACGCCCCTGGCCACCATCCGCCAGGACGCCGAGAGCCGCGTGCTGACGCGCGATTTCGAGGCCGCGCTGCGCGGCAAAATCGCGCGGGGCCAGGCCGCGGTGATTGCCGAGGTGAAAAAGGCCAGCCCCAGCAAGGGCGTGCTGCGCGCCGATTTCGAGCCCGCCGATATTGCCCAGAGCTATTCGGAGGGCGACGGCCAGGTCAGCGCCGCCTGCCTCTCGGTGCTGACCGACCGGCAGTACTTCCAGGGCCGCATCGATTACCTGAAGCAGGCGCGCGCCAGTTGCCAGCTGCCGGTGCTGCGCAAGGATTTCATGGTCGATGAATGGCAGATGTACGAGTCGCGCGCCATCGGCGCCGATGCGGTGCTGCTGATCGCCGCCTGCCTTGACGATGCGCAGATGCGCGACTTTGAAGCCATTGCCCGCGCGCTTGACATGGCGGTGCTGGTCGAGGTGCACGACGCTGCCGAGATGGAGCGAGCGCTGCGCCTGCAAACCCCGCTCATTGGCGTGAACAACCGCAACTTGAAGACCTTCGAAGTCAATCTGCAGACCACGCTGGATCTGCAAAAGCAGGTGCCGGCCGGGCGCCTGCTGGTGACCGAATCGGGCGTGGCCACGCGCGCCGATGTGACGCTGCTGCGCGCCGCTGGCGTGCAGGCGTTTTTGGTGGGCGAAGCCTTCATGCGGGCCGAAGAACCGGGGCTGGCGCTGGCCGAGCTGTTTGCGTGATGTGGAACACCCCCCTGAGTCGCTGCGCACCTTCCGCCCCGCTCTCGCATCGCTATGTGATGCGGGCAGGGGGACGCCACCAGTGCGTCGGGGCGGCCCTTGCAAGGTGGCCGCTGGCCTGGGCCGCGTCAGTTTCATAGCTCCCGCGCAGCGCGACATTAGGGGAATGATCCATAAAATTAATAGCTACTTGCGCTTATGGAATAAGCTCCGGAGGCTATTTTGACCATGAAAAATACCGCCTGCCAAGCGCCAGACCAACTGCAAAGCGCCGACCCGCGCGACTGGCCGGTGGCGCCAGGCTGGCAGCCGCTGGTCGATGGCTTCTTTGCCTCGCCCGCTGGCGTGCGGTTGCTGGCCTTTTTGCGCGAGCGCCTGGCGGCCGGCGCCAGCATCTTCCCGCCGCAGCCGCTGCGCGCGCTCGAGCTCACGCCGCCTGAGAAAGTGCGCGTCGTCATCCTGGGCCAGGACCCCTACCATGGCCGGGGGCAGGCGCATGGCCTGGCGTTTTCCGTCGCGCCGGGCGTGGCGCTGCCGCCCTCGCTGCGCAACATCTTCAAGGAAATCGAGCGCGATCTGGGCCAGCCGCCGCCCGCGTTTCCGGTGCCCGGCGGCAGCCTGGTGGCCTGGGCCGAGCGCGGCGCCCTGCTGCTCAACACCACCCTCACCGTCGAAGAAGGCCGCCCCGGCAGCCACGCCCGGCGCGGCTGGGAGCTGCTGACCGATGCGCTGATCGCCCACGTCGCCGCGCAGGCGCAGCCGGTGGTCTTCATGCTCTGGGGCGCGCACGCGCAATCCAAGCGCGCACTCATCACCGCCCCGCAGCACCTGGTGCTGTGTGCCAACCATCCGTCGCCCCTGTCGGCCCTGCGCCCGCCCGTGCCCTTCATCGGCTGCGGGCATTTCGGCAAGGCGCGGGCGTTTCGCCTGGCGCATGGGGGCTGAAGGCACCGCGAGTCCGTAGGATCTCAGCCCGCGGGGCAGTCTGGAAACCGTTGTTTCAGATCTGCTGCGGACATGGTTTCGGCCAGATCCATGTTGCGCACGATGGGGATGTATTCGCCCGGCTCGGTAAAGCGGATCAGGGTGGTCACGGCCCGGTTGTGAGCGCCCTTTTGTTGGCAGCCAGCCAGTTCCAGTCCCAGGCCCAGCGCGCGTTGCCCGCCATCCGTTCCTTTCCAGCCCAGTGCCCTCGCACGCAGGGCCTGCAACCGGGGCAGGGCGGCGGGGTCGACGCGCCAGACTTGCGTTGAGGTCTGGGGGCCGTCGTACTCTGCCAGCAGGCTGCGTTCGGCCGTGCTGCGCAGCTCCTGCAGGGGGAGTTTTTCCTCCAGTTGCTCGGTCACGGTGCCGCCGTTGGGCTGGCGCAGCTTGCGCGACACGCTCACGGTCAGTACCAGACCCTGGCCATGGAGTTGCACGCCGGGCCGGTGCACCACCGCGGCGCGCAGCGCTGCGGGGTCCAGCGTCTCCAGGTTGAGCTTGCGCAGTTTCCACAGCGAGGCTACGGGTACGCTGCCACAGGCGGCCAGCACGGCCGACGCCATGGCAAGCGCTGGCAAGACACGCCAGAGGGCGTGCAGCGCAGAGGCCGTCTGCCGCGCGGGCGGATGCTCGCTGCGATCGGGTGGGATGGGCAGGTCCAAGGCCATTGTTCGATGGTATTTCTGTAAAACAGTATATTATTATTGTTTTAAAGAAATTTCATCAGGTGCACACCATGTTTCCTTCCATGACCTCTCAAGGTTCGCCGGTGCAGGAGCCCTCGTTTCGGCGCCTCGCCTGGGGTTTGCTGGTTGCCAGTTGGGTGTGTGCGCTGGTGTCGTTCGGGATTTCGCTGGCGCGCTGGGCGGCGATTGGGCAGGAGGGCGGCTGGGCTGGCTGGATGCCTCTGACCGTGGTGCCTGCACAGGCCTTGCTGGCCGGCCTGACGCCGCCACAGTCCATGGACCTGCCGTGGCGCTGGGTGGGGGTGGGGCTCGAGTGCATCCCCGCACTGGCCATGTTCTATGCCGTGTGGTGCGTGCACCGCATTTGCCGTGCCTTTTTGGCGGGAGAGGTGTTCGGGACCGTGGTGGTGCGCGGATTTCGTGGTGTCGGCTGGGGTTTTCTGGCGATGTTTGTGACCTCGCTGCTCTACCAGATGGGGGTGACGGCGCTGCTGTCGTGGCTCGCGTCCGGGCAGAACGGCGGGCTGATTGTGCTGGGCCTGGGTTCGTTTGAAATGAGCATGCTGGTGGTGGGGCTCATGATGCTGCTGCTGGCCCATGTGCTGGCTGAGGGCTGCCGCCTGCAGGCCGAAGCCAACGCGTTCGTGTAATTCATCCAGGACACCCACCCATGGCGATAGTTGTCACGCTGGATGAGATGCTTGTGCGTCGAAAGGTCAAGTCGCGAGATCTCGCGGCCCATGTGGGCATTACCGAGGCCAATTTGTCCCTGCTCAAGAGCGGCAAGGTCAAGGGCGTGCGATTTGAGACCCTGTCCGCCATCTGCAGCTACTTGCAGTGTCAGCCAGGGGATCTGCTGACCTGGATTCCCGATGAAGGGGCGGCGCCACCGGCTGGTCTGGCGAGTGGTTCCCCGCAGCAGTAAACAGGCGTGCGCTGTCCCGGCACGCCAGCGCCTGGTCTGGGCGGTGGCTGGGTCACTGATGCTGCATGGCGTCGGGCTGGCGGTGCTGTGGCGGACGCTGGTGCCCCAGTCCGTCCTGCCGACTGAATCGCAGATGCAGCCCCCGGCCATGCTGTGGGTGGCGCTGGCACCCACGCCCACGCCTGTGCCCGCACCGGCTGCCGGGGTTGTGCCGGGCGAAACTGGCGAAGCGGCCGGGGCGCGCTCCGCAGCGCCGAGGGCCATGAGGCGTGCCACGGTGGCCATCGTCCGGCCGCTTCCAAGGGGGCGCGTGCGCCAGTCCACCGCAAGCCCTGAGAGGGAGACGCCAGTGGTCGCCGCCGCCGCAGCAGCAGCAGCGTCAGCATCAGCATCAGCGCAAAGCCTGCCCGCTTCTGCTGCGCAACTGCAGGCCGTTCTTGGGCCAGACGTAGTGGCGCTCGCGCTGGCGCGGGAGAGGGTCTGGCAGCGCCGGCAAGGGCTGGGCCATGCGCCACAGACCTGGGCAGGGGAAGTGCCCGCCACCATGGGCGCGGAGGCCGTGGTGCGCGACCTGCGTGGCCCTGGGGGCTCGCGCACCACGAAGGTGTCGGGGCCGTGGGGCGACTATTGCGTGGAACTGCCTTCCGCCAACCAGCCTCCCGCCATGGGGGCGGTGCCCCGCATGGTTCCTGCGCGTACCTGTCGTTGATCTGCCGTGCACCGTAGGTGCGCCAAACCCATAGGACATTCGCCAGCCAATCCCATCCGGGACCATGACTCGCGCCACATCAAGTCCGGACATAGAGGCGCAATCTTTACTTTCTGCGCATTAAGTGGATGAGGGATTGACATATTTCGAGTGTCAATGCGTTCTGTGTCCGTCGCAGGGCCCTGCCAAACGGACAGGAAGTGTTCAAAGGGATGCTCCGGCCGACTTGTCGCAGCCATCCAGCGGATCTTCCTCGTGGCGGCGACACCTGTCGCGTCGCGCTGCGACAGGTGGAGCAGATGTCGCAATGCCATGTCGCATTGCATGGCTCTCACCCGGATCAGCCATGCCAGAAACACGCTCTGGCTGACGCCAAACAGCGTCTTTTGACCCTTTTGTCTCAGGGTTTTCCCGCCAATTTGACCTGTTGGCTGCAGATGGCATGCCCATTGCGTAGTCCTCTGTGCAGAACACGGGCACAGGCCCTTTCAGCGCACTGTCTCCGCCGGTAAGCGCGTGCGGGGAATCCTTAGACAACGACACGGAGATCTCGATATGAATGCGACTACGGAGCAACAACTCTGGATGTACGAAAAAATGATAGAGATCCGGGAATACGAAGAGACGATGGCCCGGATCTATCTAGAAGGCAAGCTGCCCCCGCACATCCAGAAGGGTCTGGCTTTTGATATCGGCGCCGGACCGGTACCCGGTGAGATGCACCTGGCCGCCGGGCAGGAGCCTGTGGCCGTGGGCGTCTGCGCCCATCTTCACGACGATGACACGGTGGTGGGCTCGCACCGTCCTCATCACTTTGCCATTGCCAAGGGCGTTCCACTCAAGCCCATGACGGCGGAAATATTTGGCAAGGATACGGGTTTGGGGCGTGGCAAGGGGGGGCACATGCATCTCTTCGATCCCGCGCACAAGTTCAGTTGCAGTGGCATCGTCGGTGCCAGCATGCCGCCGGCCTGTGGCGCGGCCCTTGCGGCCAGGAAGCGTGGCAAGAACTGGGTGGCTGTGGCCTTTTTCGGCGAAGGGGCGGCCAACCAGGGCGCCTTTCATGAGTCCATGAACCTGGCCGCGCTGTGGAAGCTTCCGGTGCTGTTTGTGTGCGAAGACAACAAGTACGGCATCTCAGTCGAGAAGTCTGAATCCACCTCAGTCGCCTGGAATGCCAGTCGCGCCGCCGCCTATGGCATGCCTGGTGTGCTGGTGGAGCAAAACGATGCGCTGGCGGTGTATGCGGCTGCTGGTGCCGCGATTGAGCGGGCGCGGCGCGGTGACGGTCCGACCTTGCTTGAGGTGAAGACCGACCGCTATCTCGGTCATTTCCAAGGCGATCCAGAAACCTACCGCCCTAAAGGCGAGGTGGAGTCCTTGCGCCGCCACGACCCCATTCCGCTTCTGGGTGAGCACCTGCGACGCGCAGGGCTGTTGGACGACGCTGCGGACAAGGCGCTGCGAGCGCGTGTCGGCGTACGCATCGCAGAGGCCTACGAATACGGTCGCACCAGCCCCTATCCCAAGGCGGAAGACGCGCTGATGCACGTCTTCTCCTGACACCGCCATCACTTAGAACAGGAGACGCGATATGACTACCCAGACAGCACGCAAGCTGACCATGGCGCAAGCCATCTCGGAGGCCATCGATCAGGAGATGGAGCGCGACAACGAGGTCTTTGTGATGGGCGAGGACGTGGCCAAGTACGGAGGCATTTTCAGTGCCACCGGTGGCCTGCTCGCCAAATATGGCAAGGACCGCATCATGGACACCCCGATTTCGGAAACAGCGTTCATCGGTTCGGCAATTGGTGCCGCAGCCGAAGGCATGCGCCCGATTGCCGAGTTGATGTTTGTCGACTTTTTCGGTGTGTGCATGGACATGATCTACAACCACATGGCCAAGAACACCTACATGGCGGGCGGCAATATCCGTCTGCCTATGGTGCTTATGGCCGCTATCGGCGGGGGCTACAACGACGCGGCGCAGCATTCGCAATGCCTGTACGCAACGTTTGCGCACATGCCTGGCATGAAGGTGGTGGTGCCCTCAAACGCCTATGACGCCAAGGGGCTGATGACCCAGGCCATCCGCGAAGACAACCCGGTGGTGTTCCTGTTCCACAAAGGGATCATGGGGCTGCCATGGATGTCGTATTTCGAGGGCAGCACAAATGCGGTTCCGCTGGAACCCTACGTGATTCCGTTCGGTCAGGCAAATGTGGTGCGCGAGGGCCGCGACCTGACCATCGTGACCCTCAGCCAGATGGTGCAGAAGTCGCTGATTGCGGCGCAACAGCTGGCCGCTGCCGGCATTGAGGCCGAGGTGATTGATCTGCGCACGGTCGTGCCGCTTGATCGTGAGGCCGTGCTGCGGTCGGTGCGCAAGACGGGTCGCCTGCTGGTGGCCGATGAGGACTACCTGAGTTTCGGCCTTTCCGGCGAAATCGCCGCGTTGATTGCCGAGAACCTGGACACGGTGAAGCTGAAGGCCCCTGTGTGCCGACTGGCAGTGCCCGATGTGCCGATCCCCTATAGCCGGCCATTGGAGCAGTTTGTGATCCCGCAGGTCGAGGCCATCGTCGCCGCCTCGCAACGGCTGATGGGGGCGCCCCAGCTTGAAGGAGCGTCCGCATGACTGCAATTGTGCTCAACGCTGAAGCCTGGCAGGACGTAGAGCCCGGCACCGAAGCCCTTGTAGAGGATTGGCTGGTGAAAGAGGGGGACCACGTCAGTGCAGGGCAGCCAGTTGTCAGCGTGGTGGTCGTCAAAGCCAATCATGAAGTGCTGGCGCCGATGGATGGCGTGATCGGGAAGATTCTGGTGGCCGCAGAAGAGACCTTCAAACCAGGCCAGGCACTGGCGACACTCCAATGAGCGCAGTGGCCACCGATACCGAATCTGCTGAGTCTGCCGAATCCCGGCAGCCTGCGCCGTTGATTGCGCTCAAGGGCCTGCGCGGCAGCATCGCGCGCAATATGACGGCGGGCTGGCAGGCGCCGCGCGTTGCCATGGGTGCCGAAGTTGATCTGTCGCACGCCTTGGCGCTGCTGGCAGAGCGCCAGGCGGCGCCCGGTGCGCCGCTGCGCATGACGGTCACTTCGCTGGTGCTGCGCGCCGTGGCGCTGGCGCTGCGCGAGCACCCTGCGCTGAATGCCTGGATGCGTGAGGGTGGCATCGAGCGTGCAAGTGCGATTCACTTGGGTCTGGCCGTCGCCTTGAGTGACGGCCTGGCGGTGCCGGTGATTCGGAATGCCGACACCCTGTCCATCGAGCAGCTGGCGACGGCGTCACGGGAGCTGGCCCAAGGCACCCGCGACGGCCGCTTGCCGCCCAAAACTTACCAGGGCGGCAGCTTCACCGTCACCAATCTTGGCATGACGGGAATCGACTGGTTTACGCCAATCCTGAACCCGCCCCAAGTTGGCATCCTGGGTCTGAGCCGCGTGACGGACCGGCCTGTTGTGCGCAACGGGTCGCTTGCGATCGCTCCCATGAGCACCCTGACCTTGGTGTTTGACCACCGGGCGGTGGACGGCCATCCCGCGGCGCTGTTCCTGCGCAGTGTGCGTGAGCACTTGGAAACCTGCGATGGACTATGAGCGTGCCATAGGCGACCTCCCCATGGCCGTGCATGAGCAGCTATGGAATGAGCAGCAGCTGGCCGAGCCGGTACAGCTGCCTGCCTGGCGCCTGTGGCGCTATGCACAGCCGGTGGTGGTGCTGGGTTGCTCGCAGCGGCGCCTCCTCTCCGGCGCCGATGAGTTGGTGGGGATGCCGGTACTGGTTCGTGCCTCTGGTGGTGGCGCCGTGCTGACGGGGCCCTGGATGCTGGGGTTGTCGGTTGCTCTGCCGCCGGACCATCCCCTGGCTACCTCGGGCCCGGTCGGCAGCTACCGGTGGCTGGGCGAAGACCTGGCGCAGGTGCTGCGTGGTGCTGGCCTGGTTGGTGCACACGCGGTGTCACCCGAGAGCCTTCGGGCAACCGGTCCGCCGCAGCGGCCACAAGGTGTGGACTGGGCTTGCTTCGGTGGCCTATCGCCTTGGGAAGTGCTGACAGCCGATGGCCGCAAGCTGGTCGGGCTGGCACAGGTACGCAAGCGCACGGGCGTATTGCTCGTAGGGGGTGTGCTGCTGGAGGCTTCTCCCTGGGCGCTGCTGTGCCGCACGCTGGCACGCGCTTCTGGCGATGCGCAGCAACTGGCGCAGCTCACCAGCAGTTGCCGCGAGGAGCTTGACGCCAGCTTTGATGCACAGGCGCTGGAGCGCTCGGTGGCAGAGGCTCTCAGGAGACGGCTTGAACGCCAGAACTGCACACAGTGACGTAGCGATTTTTACAACAAGGAGACATTCATCATGACCCACGATTCCCGTCTAACCGTCGCCACCGCGCTGGAGACCACGTCGCCTGCGGCTGTGCCCATGCGCATGCTTGACAAGCGGCCCCAGATCGCCCGCCGCAGCTTTCTGCGTGGCAGCGGGCTTGGCGCCCTTGGCGCTACGGTGGCGCCGCTGTCGGTACTTTCGATGGCGCCCGCGAGCGCGCAGGCGCAGTCTTTCCCGGTGTTGGGCGCCGAGACCGGGAACACCCTGGTACGCATGGCCCGCGACATCTTTCCGCATGACAAGCTGCCCGATCGGTACTACCTGCATGCCGAGGCCCCCTACGACGCAGCGGCGGCGAAAGACCCGGCGCTGCATGCCCTGCTTCGCGACGGGGTGGCAGCGCTCGACGCGAGCGCAATGAAGCTCTACGCAAAGCCCTATGTGCAGGTGCCCACCGAGCCAGAACGCGTGGTGCTGCTCCAGGCAATAGAAGGCACCCCTTTCTTCAAAAAGATACAGGGCGACCTGGTGACCGGTCTCTACAACAACAAGGAGCTGTGGCCGCTGTTTGGTTACGAAGGCTCGTCCTGGCAAAAGGGCGGCTACCTCACGCGCGGCTTCAACGACCTCGACTGGCTCTGAGCCAGCACCCTCAGCAGGAGACACAACATGGCAAAAGAAACAAAATTCGCCTTCGACGACACCAGCGTGGTGGTCATCGTCGGCTCGGGCGCCGGTGGCGGAACACTCGCCAACGAACTGGCGCAGCGCGGCGTCAAGTGTGTGGTGCTTGAAGCGGGAAAACATTTCACACAGGCCGACTTCGAGAACGATGAATGGGGCATGTTCAACAAAATTTCGTGGCTGGACAAGCGTATCTCGGCAGGCGGATGGCACCACACCAAGACCTATCCCAACCTGCCGGCATGGATCGTCAAGGGCGTGGGTGGTTCCACCATCCATTGGTCCGGCGTGGCACTTCGGTTCCAAGAGCACGATTTCCGGACACGCACCCACTACGGCACCGTAGAAGGGGCCAACGTGCTGGACTGGCCCATCACCCTCAAGGATCTTGCGCCTTACTACTTCCAAGCCGAAAAGAAGATGGGTGTGACGGGAACCCAGGCCAGCGGTCTGCCCGCGATGCCGCCCAACAACCACTACAAGGTGATTGACGTTGGCGCACGCAAGGTGGGCTACAAACAAATCATCCGCCCTGTCGCATCCAATTCGATTCCCTATGACGGGCGACCGGGCTGTCAGCAGATCGGCTTTTGCATGCAGGGCTGCAAGATCGGCGCCAAATGGTCCACGCTCTACACCGAAGTTCCCAGGGCATTGGCTACTGGCAACGTTGAGCTTCGGCCAGAGTCGATGGTGCTGCAAATCGTGCATGACAAGTCGGGCAAGGCCAGCGGCGTCCTGTACATGGACAAGGACGGCAAACGCCAGTTGCAGAGTGCGCGCGTGGTCTGTGTGGCCGGCAACTCTATTGAGTCACCCCGCCTGCTGCTTAACTCGGCCTCCAGCATGTTCCCTGACGGTCTCGCCAACTCCTCGGGCCAGGTCGGCAGGAACTACATGAACCATGCCACGGCAGCAGCGGTCGCCATCCACCGCAAGCCGGTTTATATGTACCGTGGGTTCGACATTGCGGCCGTGGTCGCCGACGAAGTGGCCCCAGATACCCAGCGAGGTTTCTTCGGCGGTTACTACCTTGAAGGCCTGGCGCTGCACCTGCCCTACACCGCAGCGTTCATGAAGCCCGGCGGCTGGGGCCGTGATGTGACGTCGGCACTCGAGATGTACGACCACATGAGCTGCGTCTGGGTCTGTGGGGAAGACCTGGCGCGCGAGCAAAACAGCATCACGCTGCACCCGACCGAGAAGGATCAGTACGGCCTGCCCATACCTATCGTCACCAAGACCTACCATGCAAATGACGACCGGATCACAGCGCACGGACTGGTGCAATGGCGCAAGCTGTCGGAGGCAGTGGGCGCCACGCGCGTGGTCGATATGCCGGCCTATCCCGCCAGCCACAACATGGGCACCAATCGCATGAGTGCCAAGGCGCGCGACGGTGTGGTCAACCGGTGGGGCCAGTCGCACGATGTGAAGAACCTTTTCGTCTCCGACGGAAGTCAGTTCACGTCGAGTTCCGCGGCCAATCCGACCTTGACGATTGTCGCCCTGGCAATCCGCCAGGCCGAGTACATCGCCGGGGCCATGAACCGGCGTGAGCTCTAAGGACAGCGGTGGGTGGCGGGCCTGCATTTCCCCCCGTTGCCAGCCATCCGCCGGTGCGGCTTGCCTGGCGCAGCTATGGCGCAGGCCAACCGGTGCTACTGCTGCACGGCCTGTTTGGCTCGTGCGCGCAGTGGCACCACATAGCCGTTCCGCTGGCGCGGTGCTACCGCGTGCTGACGGTGGATTTGCGCAACCACGGTGCATCTCCCCACACAGAGCGCATGGACTATGACCTGATGAGCGAGGACCTGCGTGAGCTGCTCGATGCACATGCCATAGAGCAGGCAGCTCTGGTGGGCCACAGCATGGGTGGCAAGCTCGCAATGGCCTTTGCGCAGCGCCATCCGCAGCGCACAAGTCGCCTGGCGGTGGTGGATATCGCGCCCGATACATATCCCGACAGATTCATGCCACTGATTCATGCTGCGCTACGGCTTGATCTGTCCAGCGTCACCAGCCGCGAAGATGCGCACGCACAATTGGCCCGCTACCTGCCGTCGCAGCGCCTTCGTGCCATGCTGCTGCAGAACCTGGTGCGTCGTGGTGCCGGGTGGGCCTGGCGTATCCACTGGCACGGCATTGCCGCAAGCATGCCGGAGCTGCTGCGCTTTGCGGTGTCGGTGCGCCAGCGCAAATCCCGGGTGCCTGCGCTGTTCATTGCCGGAGCCTCTTCTTGTTACCTGCGTGAGCATCACATGCCGCTGATCCGTACGCTGTTTGCCGATGCCGTTCTTGAGAATATTGCCGGTGCTGGCCACTGGGTGCATGCGGACCAACCGGCGGCGCTTGTTCGGCGGCTGGACGACTGGCTAAGTCTGACGCATTGCTCTGTAGCGCCGCCCGCGTCGGTTTGAAGGGGGGTGGCGCTTCCGAGGTTGCGGATGGTGATTGCCGTAATATGGGGCAGCATCCATGACAGCAGACGCAAGATGACGTGTGGGCCCACGACGCCCACCGCAGGAGACAGAACCATGGCCCAGGCCTCTCGCTTCACGGCCTTTGCTCGGCCGGACAACCCGCCGATCAATGTGTCGATAGACGCCGATGACGTGATCATCGAACGTTCGCGGCAACGTTCGATCAGTCTTTACCAGTTGGATCCGGGGCGCTGCGACCCTCCGCGCGTGCTGCCCGTCAGCGCCGTGCGTGAGCACCGCACACCGATAGAGCCACTTCTCGCAGTGGCACGAAGCGGCACCGAGTCGCTGTTCATGCAGATCCGCGATGCCGGCTATGTCGTGCTCCTGACCGATGCGCAAGGGGTGACGGTGGATTTCATCCACAACCCAGTCATCGACCGCGATCTGCGGCGCGCGGGCCTCTACCTGGGAAGCTGCTGGTCTGAGGAAAAGGAAGGCACTTGTGCCGTGGGTTTGGCAACCACCGAACGACAGCCGATCACGGTGCACCAGACAGAGCATTTCAGGGCACTGAACCATGCGTTGACCTGCAGCGCGGCGCCCATTCTTGCGCCCAACGGCGAGCTTCTCGCCGTGCTTGATGCCTCGGCACTGCAGTCCCCTGGCGACAAGCGCAGCCAGCACCTGGTGTTGCAGATGGTCAAGTACACCGCACGCATGGTGGAGAACGCGAACTTCCTGCGCCAGTACGAACGCCTCCTGGTCTTGCGTATCTCCAGCCGGCGGGAGTTCATGGAAGTTGCGACCGAGGGACTAATTGCATTGGACGAAGGCGGACATATCGTGGCAGCCAACCAGCGGTTTTTGCAGGACGTGGGGGCAACGCCTGCCTCCTTTGCGCATGCCCGGGTGGAGGATGTGTTTGGAATTCGCTTCGACGCCCTGGAGGCTCTGACACAGTCAACGCTTGATCCGTTCGCATTGCGCTTGCTGCACTCGGGGAGCCAGTGTTTCGCCTTGGCACGTCACCCGCGCCGCCGCCCGTTGGCAAACCTATCTGCGCCGATTTGTACACCGCAGCGTGCAGACTCCTCAAGCGCAGCCCTGAGGCGCCTGGCAGGCGACGATACCCGCATGGAGCGCAACGTCCAGCAGGCGCTGCGTGTGCTGGGTAAAGGGCTACCTGTACTGCTGCACGGCGAATCGGGCACCGGCAAAGAGGCGTTTGCCAAAGCCATGCACGAAGCCAGCGAACGCGCTGCCCAGGCCTTTGTGGCACTCAACTGTGCCGCCATTCCCGAGGCTCTGATCGAGAGCGAGCTGTTTGGCTACCGGGATGGTGCGTTCACCGGAGCCCGTTCCAAAGGGGTGCGTGGCCAGATACTTCTGGCGCACAAGGGCACCTTGTTTCTGGACGAAATTGGCGACATGCCACTGGCCCTGCAAACGCGGCTGCTGCGAGTACTCGCCGAGCGCGAGGTAATGCCGCTGGGTGCCGAGCAACCCACGCCCGTGGATCTGCAAGTCATTTGCGCAACCCACCGCGATCTTGGGGATCTGGTGGCATCGGGAGCGTTCCGCCTGGACCTGTATTACCGGCTTGCGGGGTTCACGCTGGCGCTGCCTGCCTTGCGGGATCGGTTGGACAAGGAATCACTGATTCAGGCGGTTTTGCATGCCGAAGCCAGTGACCTGGGTAGCTGCACGCCAGGTTTTTCCGAGGATGTGCTGCCCCTGTTGGCCGGCTATGCATGGCCGGGCAATATCCGCCAGCTCAAGAACACCTTGCGGGCCGCGCTGGCCTTGAGCGGTGGTGAGACCATTGGTGTGCAGCATCTTCCTGCCGAAATCACCGGGACGATCTGCACGGCACTGCCACCGCCCAGGCTGTTGTCGCTGGGTATCGATCCTGGCGTGCCGACCTATGCGCCCTCAACCCCCGAGAGTGCACGAGACGTACTTCTGCGGGCCTTGCGCCAGTATCAGTGGAATGTGACGGAAACTGCCCGCAGTCTTGGCATGTGCCGGGCGACGGTCTACCGCCGGATGCAAAGGTACGGCATCGTTTCGCCTAATCAGCGTGAATGAGGGTGTGGCGTGTGGGGTCGATTGCGACAACATCCTGTGTTCGTGCGCGGTTCGTCGTCGCGAGAGATCTCAAATTTTGTGAGGCGGAATCAATAACACCTAGCTGGCAGAACTGCGCCCACAAACAGGCTCTAAGATTTCACAGTTTTTTCACCACACAGAGGGACATCGCATGGCACAGCAGTTTCTGGAAATGCCCGACAGCCAGGGCTACTTTGGCGAATATGGGGGGCAGATCCTCCCGCCCGAGCTCAAGGCCGTGATGGACGGCATCAACGTCGCCTACGAAGAGGTCCGCAAGACGGCGGCGTTCCAGGACGAGCTGACCGACCTGTACGCGCACTACGTCGGCCGCCCGAGTCCGATTTTTTATGCCAGGCGCCTGTCCGATCGCCAGGGTGGCGCGCACATCCACTTGAAGCGCGAAGACCTGAACCACACTGGCGCGCACAAGATCAACCATTGCCTGGGCGAAGCCCTGCTGGCCAAGTACATGGGCAAGACCAAGGTGCTGGCCGAAACGGGCGCGGGCCAGCACGGCGTGGCGCTGGCGTCGGCCTGCGCGCTGGTGGGCATCGATTGCGAAATCCACATGGGCGCGATCGACATTGCCAAGGAGCACCCCAACGTCACCAAGATGAAAATTCTGGGCGCCAAGCTGGTGCCCGTCACGCGCGGTACGCGCACGCTCAAGGACGCGGTGGACAGTGCGTTTGAAGAGTACATGTTGGACCCGGTGCATTTCTTCTACGCCATCGGTTCGGTGGTGGGGCCACACCCGTTCCCGAAGATGGTGCGCGACTTCCAGAGCATCGTCGGGCGCGAGGCGCGCGCGCAGTTCCTGGCAGAGCACCAGCGCCTGCCCGACGTGGTGACGGCTTGCGTGGGCGGCGGCTCGAACGCGATGGGCATCTTCACGGAATTCCTGCCCGATGCCGATGTGCAGCTTGTCGGCGTGGAACCCGCCGGACGTGGCCTGGATACCCCCGACCACGCCGCCACCATGACGCTGGGCACCAAAGGCGCCATCCACGGTTTCATTTGCTACAACCTGCAGGACGAGCGCGGCGAGCCGCTGCCGGTGTATTCGATTGCCTCGGGCCTGGACTACCCTGGCGTCGGCCCGCAGCACTGCTACCTCAAGGACGTGGGCCGGGTGCAGTATGAGGCGGTGACGGACGACGAGTGCCTGGACGCCTTCATGGCGCTCTCGCGCACCGAAGGCATCATCCCGGCGCTTGAAAGCGCCCACGCGCTGGCCTATGCGATGAAGCTGGCGAAAACCCTGTCGCCCGAGCAGAACATCCTGGTCAACCTCTCGGGCCGGGGCGACAAGGACGCCGATTTCGTGGCGCAGCACCTGGGGCTGTAAGATTTGAATGAAATAGGGTGCTAGCGCATATCCCATAAGCGCTAGCAGCTATCTTTTCGATAGTGCAATCGCCGCCCTGCAGAGGCCGGGCCGCTACCGGTCTGGCGCGCTCGCGCTGCGCGCCAGCAGCATCGCATCGCCATAGCTGAAGAACCGGTACTGCCCCGCCACCGCGTGCCGGTACAGCGCCATCACCCGCTCGTAGCCGGCAAAGGCGCTGACCAGCATCATCAGCGTGCTTTTGGGCAGGTGGAAGTTGGTCAGCAGCAGGTCCACTACCTGGAAGGCAAAGCCCGGCGTGATGAAGATGCGCGTCTCGCCCTCGGCCAGCCCGCTCTGCGCCCAGGATTCGAGCGTGCGCACCGTCGTCGTGCCCACGGCCACCACGCGGCCGCCGCGCTGGCGGCAGCGCTCCAGCGCCGCCAGCGTGGCGCTCGGGATGGAATACCACTCGGCGTGCATGCGGTGCTCGGCCAGGTTCTCCGTTTTCACCGGCTGGAAGGTGCCCGCGCCCACGTGCAGCGTGATGCTGGCGCGCTCGACGCCGCGCGCGGCCAGGTCGGCGAGTACCGCGTTGTCAAAGTGCAGGGCGGCGGTGGGCGCCGCCACCGCACCGGGGGCACGGGCAAACACCGTCTGGTAGCGCTCGGAGTCTTGCGCTTCGTCGGCGTCGTGGCCGCTGGCCTGGTCGCGGGCTATGTAGGGCGGCAGCGGCAGGTGGCCGCAGCGCTCCATCAGCTCCCAGGCGCTCTCGCCAGCGGGTCCGTGCAAGGCAAAGCGAAACAGCGGGCCTTCGGCATCGGGCCAGCGGGACAGCAGCGTGGCGTCAAAACCGCCGGCTGCCATGCCCCCCGCCAAGTGGATGCGCGCGCCCACGGGCGGCTTCTTGCTGACCTTCATGTGCGCCACCACCTCGCAGCCGGCGTGGCCCGTCAGCACGCGCTCGATCAACAGTTCGAGCTTGCCGCCGCTGTCCTTCTCGCCAAAGATGCGCGCCTTGACGACACGGGTGTCGTTGAACACCAGCAAGTCACCGTCCCGCAGCAAGGCCGGGAGTTCGCGGAAGATGCGGTCGCAGGGGGCGTTGCCGCGCCCATCGAGCAGGCGCGAGCCGCTGCGCTCGGGCGCAGGGTGCTGGGCGATGCGCTCGGGGGGCAGGTCGAAATCAAAATCGCTGAGGGTGAAGGCGCGCGCGGTGGAATCGGGCAAATGGGACGTCATAGGGCAAGGGGCTGAACAGGCCCGCTTAGAAAAGATCGGGAAAATCAGGAGAAAAGGGCGCGATTGTGTCAAACCGCGCACCGCCTGGGGCGCGTAAGCTTGAATGGCACACGATTTTTCAAGGACAGCGCCCATGGATGCCTTTGTCTGGGACCAGAACTTCATCACAGGCGTCGAGGACGTGGATGTCCAGCACCACGCGCTGGTGGATCTGTTCAATGAACTGAGCAGCACCTTCCAGAGCACCGATCTGGACGATCGCGAGGCCCTGCTGAACGACACGTTTGCGCGTCTGGTGGCCTATACCGAATACCACTTTGCCGATGAGGAAGCGCTGATGCGGGGGGTGGGACTCGACCCGCGCCACATTGTGTCGCACGAGGCTGAGCACGCGCACTTTGTCGAGCAGATCCGCACCATCTGGTCGGCGCGCCATTCCATGCCGGACACGGCCGAGTCCATCATCGGATTTCTTACCTCCTGGCTGGGGCTGCACATCCTGGGAACCGACCAGGCGCTGGCGCGGCAGATCGTGGCCATTGCCGCGGGCACCACGCCCGAGCAGGCATGGCGCAACGAGAAGGACTTCCCCGAGAGCAAAACCACGCAGGCGCTGCTCAAACTGATCGCCCGGCTCTACCATGTACTGGCGCAGCAAAACGCCGGGCTGATCGACGTCAACCGACAACTGGAGATGCGTGTGGCCGGGCGCACCCAGGAGCTCGCGCACGCCAACGAAGAGTTGCTCAACGCCAATCTCCAATTGGAGGCGTTCTCCCGCACCGACGGCCTGCTGGGCATCGCCAACCGGGGCTATTTTGATGAACGTCTGGCGCAGGCCTGCGCCGCGGCATTTCGGCGCGAGCAGCCGCTGGCCTTGCTGATGATCGATGTCGATCATTTCAAGCAGTTCAACGATTGCCATGGCCATCCCAAGGGGGACGCGTGCCTGCAGGCCGTGGCGCGTGCAGTGGAGGACACCCTGACGCGCAGCACCGACCTGGTGGCACGCTACGGTGGCGAAGAGCTGGCCGTCATCCTGCCCGACACCGATGCCGAAGGCGCCACCACCGTGGCCGCGCGTGTCGTGGCGAATGTGGCGGCGCTTGGCCTGGTGCATGGCGCGTCCCAGGTGTCGCCCTGTGTGAGTGTGAGCGTGGGCGTCGCCGCGCAGGTGCCGCCCCACAAAGATGGCAGCAGCCGCCTGGTGGAGGAAGCCGACGCCGCGCTGTACGAGGCGAAGGCTGGCGGGCGCAACCGCTGGGTGTTGGCGCCGCGCTGACCCGCTGCGCGGGGGGCTTGCCGGGGGCTATACCGCAGCGATCGGCGAGACCATTACCTGGTCCAGCAGCTTGTCCACATCTGCCGCACTGGCCAGCGCCGTGCCGCTGGCCAGCAGCGAGGCAGCACCGGCGGCGGTGGCCCAACGCAAAGCCTCTGGCGGGGTTTTTCCCCGTACCAACGCTGCCAGCAGCCCCCCCAGAAAACAGTCCCCTGCACCGGTAGTGCCTTGCGCCGCACTCACAGGCACGGCGGGTGCCTGCCACACGCCGTGCGCAGTAGCGAGCACGGCACCTTCCGCCCCCAGGCTGAGCGCCACCATGCGCGCTGCACCGCGCTGCACCAGCGCGGTGGCGGCGGCGATGGCTTCATGTCGCTCGGCAAGCGGCAGGCCGGTGAGGCTGCGCAGCTCGCCCAGGCTGGGCTTGACCAGCGCTACGCCCGCGTCCAGCGCACGCGCCAGGGCGGCGCCCGAGGTGTCGAGTGCCAGGGCCACGCCAGCGTTCTGCGCCTGGTGTGCCAGGCGCGCGTAAAAATCGTCTGGCGCGCCGGGTGGCAGGCTGCCGCTGGCCACCAGCCACTGCGGCGCCGGATGGAGGCTTGCCATGGCGGACAGGCAGGTCTGCCACTCCTGCTGCGCGAGCTGCGGGCCTGGCATGACGAAGCGAAACTCCTGGCCGCTGGCCTTGTCCAGCACGGACAGGTTTTCGCGCGTTTCTCCGGCAATGGGCTGGCACTGCGCGGGCACACCCTCCTGAGCCAACAGCGCTGTGAGCTGCGCACCCGCCACGCCGCCGGCCAGGTAGTGGGCCCGCACATCAATCCCCAGGCGGTGGAGCATGCGCGCCACGTTGATGCCGCCGCCGCCGGCGTGGCGCTGCAGGTCGCTGCAGCGCAGCTTGTGGGTCGGCTCGACCTTCGCCGTGCGCGCCGAGAGGTCCAGTGCCGGATTGGGCGTGAGCGTGCGAATGGCGCTCATGCCGGGGCGTGGCTGGGCAGGCCCGACCACATTGCGTTGAGGTCGGGGAAGTTCCATTTCGCCGGGTCTTCGCGCGCCGCGATGCGGTCGTTGCACCCGACGGCACCGAGATCGATGATTTCCGGGGCAATGCGCAGGTTGGAGCGTGTCGAGTAAAACACCTTCACCTTCGGGGTGACCAGCGAGCGGCTGCCCTGTTCGGTCACGACCGCCAGGCGACCCGACACCAGGCGCACCAACGAGCCCACGGGATAGATGCCGATGCTCTTGACGAAAGCCTGGAAGACGCGGGCGTCGAAATGTCCCCCGGTCCATTCGGCCATGCGGCGCAGCGATTCGGAAGGGTCCCAGCCGCGTTTGTAGGCGCGGTCGGATGTAATCGCGTCGTACACGTCGTACACGTCGCACACCGCCGCCATGCGGGCGATGAGACTGATTTTTTCTCCCGCCAACCGGTCCGGGTAGCCCGTGCCATCCATCTTCTCGTGGTGGTGTCGGCAGGCATCGAGTACCGGCGCGCCCACCTGGCCGGCCTCCTTGAGCATTTCGTAGCCCGCGACGGGGTGCCGGCGTACCATGTCGAACTCCTCGTCGGTGAGCTTGCCCGGCTTGTTCAGCACCTCGATCGGGACCGCCGCCTTGCCCAGGTCGTGCAGCAGGCCGGCCAGGCCCGCGCTGCGCGTGTGCGCCTCGCTAAGGCCCAGCTGGCGCGAGAGTGCCACCATCAGCGCGCAGACCGCCACCGAATGCAGGTAGGTGTAGTCGTCGGCCGTCTTCAGCCGTGCCAGGCTGATGAGCGCGCCTGGGTTGCGCGTCACGGAATCGTTGATTTCCTGCGCCAGGCGCTGTGCCTGAGCGGCGTCCACCGCACGCCCCATGCGGGCTTCGCTGAACATCGAGATCACCGCATCTTTTCCCCGGCTGCAAATGGCAGCCGCGGCGCGCAATTCGTCCTGCATGCTGGCCGGTGCGTTGCGGCGCGGCGGCGCCATCGGTGCTGGGCGCGGCTTGGCCGCGGCGGTGCTTTCCATGGCGTGCATCGCGGCCAGATCGCTGAAATCGGTGTCGATGCGCGCTTCGACCTCTTCCTGCGTGAGCGTCACCGTGCCTGCGGCGACGTCTTGCCCACGATCGGTGTCAATCCACAATTCGGTGATGCTGGTGGCACGAATACGCGCCAGGTCGGACGGCTCTTTGAGCAAAAACTTCGCCCGCCAGAACGGGTGGTCCATCCATGAGCCGCAGAACTCCTGCACATACATGCCGAGCACGAGGTCGCGGGTTTGAATGCGCTTGAGCATGGCGGGGCAGGGCGTGCGGTCAGGGAAGGACTGATTCTAGATGGCCGGCATGTTCCTGGGCTGGCGTGCGGACTGCGGCGGGGGATGCTCCGTCCCGTCTATGCTTGGCGTTCGATACGCTTGCTGCTTCCACCATGCCTGCGCCCCGCGCCCTTGCCCCTGCCATTCAAAAGGCCCTGCACAAACTGGGCCTCAGGCGCGACATCGACCTGGCGCTGCACCTGCCGCTGCGCTACGAGGACGAGACCCGCATCGTGCCGATCGCCAGCGCGCGCGATGGTCAACTGGCGCAAATCGAAGCCACCGTCACCGCCAGCGAGGTGCAGTTGCGCCCGCGCCGCCAGCTCGTGGTGCAGGTGCAGGACGCGTCGGGCGACTGCACGCTGCGCTTCTTCAGCTTCTACCCCTCGCAACAAAAGACGCTGGCGGTGGGCGCGCGCCTGCGTATCCGGGGCGAAATGCGGGGAGGTTTCTGGGGCCGGCAGATGCTGCACCCGGTGTTTCGTGCGGCAGGCGGCGAGCTGCCCACGGCCCTGACGCCTGTCTACCCGACGGCGGCCGGCTTGCCCCAGCCCTTGCTGCGCCGGCTGGTGGCCAGTGCCCTGACGCGCGTGGACCTGCCGGAAACCCTGGTGCCAGAGCTCGCTCCTACGTGCGCTCATTTTTCAAGAAAAAATGGCCCCCAGCGCTTGATGCATCTGCGCGAGGCGCTCACTTTTTTGCATCGCCCAACGCCTGATGTGGCGTTGGCGGCGCTGGAAGACCACAGCCACCCGGCCTGGCAGCGGCTCAAGGCCGAGGAGCTGCTGGCGCAGCAGCTCTCGCAGTTTCAGGCGCGGCGCGAGCGCTCGCGCCTGCGCGCGCCGGTGTTGGCGCCGGTGCAGGGCGCCGCATCGCTCACCGCCCGATTGCAGGCTGGGCTGCCCTTCGCGCTCACGGCGGCGCAGGTGCGCGTCGTGCGGGAAATCGGCGCCGACCTGGCGCGTGCGCAGCCCATGCACCGCTTGCTGCAAGGCGACGTGGGCTCGGGAAAAACGGTGGTGGCAGCGCTTGCCGCCACCCGCGCCATTGACGCAGGCTGGCAGTGCGCGCTGATGGCGCCGACCGAAATCCTCGCTGCGCAGCATTTCGCCAAGCTGCTCGGCTGGTTGGAGCCCCTGCTGGCGGCAGAGGGCCGCAGCGTCGCCTGGCTGGTGGGCGGCCAGAGAAAAAAGGAACGTACGGCGGCCCTGGCGCGGGTGGCCAGCGGCGAGGCGGCGCTGGTGGTCGGCACGCACGCCGTCATCCAGGAGCAGGTCGCGTTTGATCGGCTGGCGCTGGCCATCGTCGATGAGCAGCACCGCTTTGGCGTGCTCCAGCGCCTGGCGCTGCGCCAAAAGCTCGCCGCGCACGGCATGGAGCCGCACATGCTGATGATGAGCGCCACGCCCATCCCGCGCACCCTGGCCATGAGCTACTACGCCGACCTGGATGTCTCCGTCATCGACGAGCTGCCCCCTGGCCGCACGCCGGTGGTCACCAAGCTCATTGCCGACAGCCGCAAGGACGAGGTCATCGCGCGCATCGCCGCGCAGGTCGCCGAGGGGCGCCAAGTGTACTGGGTCTGCCCGCTGATCGAAGAGAGCGAGGCGCTGGATCTTTCCAACGCCACTGCCGTGCATGCCGAGCTGAGCGAGGCGCTGCCTGGCGTGGCGGTCGGCCTGCTGCATTCGCGCATGCCGAGCGCCGAAAAGAAGGCCGTGATGGCGCTGTTTACCGAAGGCCATCTGGGTGTGCTGGTCAGCACCACCGTCATCGAGGTCGGCGTGGACGTGCCCAACGCCTCGCTCATGGTCATCGAGCACGCGGAGCGCTTTGGTCTCTCGCAGCTGCACCAGCTGCGCGGCCGGGTGGGGCGGGGCGCCACTGCCTCGGCCTGTGTGCTGCTGTACGCCACCAACGACAGCGGGCGTGTCGGCGAGACGGCGAAAGAGCGCCTGCGCGCCATGGCAGAGACCAGCGATGGCTTCGAGATCGCACGGCGGGACCTTGAAATCCGTGGCCCCGGAGAATTCCTGGGGGCACGCCAGTCGGGCGACGCGCTCCTGCGTTTTGCCGACCTCGCCACCGACACGCACCTGCTGGACTGGGCGCGCGCAACCGCGCCGAAAATGCTGGAGCACCATCCCGAATTGGCGACGCAGCACCTGGAGCGCTGGCTGGGCGGAAAATCCGACTACCTCAAGGCTTGAATTGTGACCACCCCCTGCGCGGCTTCGCCGCTTCCCCCTCCTCCCGCAGCGCTGCGCGCTGCGGGCAGGGGCCTGTGCCGCGATAGTTGCCTGCCCCCATGACCCTCACCGAACTCAAATACATCGTCGCCGTCGCCCGCGAGCGCCATTTCGGGCGCGCGGCAGAAGCCTGCCATGTCTCGCAGCCGACGCTGTCGGTGGCGGTCAAAAAGCTGGAAGAAGAGCTCGATCTCAAGCTCTTCGAGCGCAGCGCGGGGGACGTCTCGGTGACGCCGCTGGGTGAAGAGATCGTGCGCCAGGCGCAGGCGGTGCTGGAGCAGGCGGCGGCTATTAAAGAGATTGCGCTGCGCGGCAAAGACCCTTTGAGCGGGCCGCTCACCCTGGGGGTGATCTACACCATCGGCCCCTATTTGCTGCCTGAGCTGGTGCGCAGCGTCATTGAGCGCACGCCGCAGATGCCGCTCATCCTGCAGGAGAACTTCACCGTCAAATTGCTGGAAATGCTGCGCACCGGCGAGATCGACTGCGCCATTCTTGCCGAGCCCTTTCCGGATGCCGGCCTGGCCAGCGCCGCGCTGTACGACGAACCTTTTCTGGCGGCGGTGCCGGGGAAACACCCGCTGGCGCAGCAGACATCGGTCTCCACCGACGAACTGAAGAACGAGCATGTGCTGCTGCTGGGCGCCGGCCACTGTTTTCGCGACCATGTGCTGGAGGTGTGCCCGGAATTTGCCCGCGTCGCTCCACAGGGCGACGGCATCCACAAGCGCTTTGAAGGCTCATCGCTGGAAACCATCAAGCACATGGTGGCCGCCGGCATGGGCGTGACGCTGGTGCCGCGCCTGGCCGTGCCGGATGCGGCGCTGACCAGCGCCCCCCGGCGGCGCCACGCTGATGACCCGCATATCCGCTACCTGCCCATCGTCGAGCCCGACGGCAGCGCCCCGCCCACGCGCCGCGTGGTGCTGGTGTGGCGGCGCAGCTTCACGCGCTACGAGGCGATTGCTGCGCTGCGCAATGCGGTGGTGGCCTGTGGCTTGCCCGGCGTCAAACGCCTCACCTGAATGCGGCCTATAGTGGACCAAAGTGACTGTTCTTAACCCCATCAAGGAGAACCCAATGGCCAAAGCACCCGCCAAATCCACCGACAAAACCGCCGCCGTGCCGCGCATCAACATCGGTATTTCCGAGAAAGACCGCGCCGGCATTGCCAAAGGCCTTTCGCACCTGCTGGCGGACACCTATACCCTGTACCTGACCACGCACAACTTCCATTGGAATGTCACAGGGCCGATGTTCAACACCCTGCACCTGATGTTCATGGGCCAGTACACCGAGTTGTGGAACGCGGTGGATCCGATTGCCGAGCGCATCCGCTCGCTCGGCCATGTGGCGCCGGGTTCCTACGCCCAGTTCGGCAAGCTTGCCAGCCTGCCCGATGCACCCGCTACGCCACCGCGCGCACTGGACATGGTGCGTGTGCTGGTGACGGGCCATGAGGCGGTGGCGCGCACGGCACGCGAGCTGTTCCCGCTGGCCGACAAGGTGGGCGACGAGCCCACGGCCGACCTGCTCACCCAGCGCTTGACGGTGCACGAGCAGACTGCCTGGATGTTGCGCTCGCTGCTGGAGGAGTAGGCGTCGCCTGGTTTCAAGACGCTGTCCTACAAAGTTGAGCGCGTCGCCCTTGAGATGATCGTTGGATTGACCACCATCCGGGTTCGGGCCAGCACTCCATGCGAATTCTGTACGTTGAAGACCATGAGGATCTGCGTGAAACCATCGGCATGCTGATGGAGGGCGAAGGGCGCTCGGTGGTGCTGTGCGAAAGTGCAGAGCAGGGCATGGCGCAGGACGTGCAGACCCCCTTCGATGTGGTGGTGACCGACGTGAGTTTGCCCGGACTCTCTGGGATCGAGTTTGCGCACCAGTTGTTGACCAGGAACCCGGACCGCTGGGTGGTGCTGTGTTCGGGCTACGAGCTGGGCAAGCATGCGCAGGCCTGGGGGCCGCATGTGCGCACGTTGCTCAAACCGTTTGAATTGGAACAGCTCGACGCTCTGCTGCGGGAGATTGAGCAGGCACTCAGCGCCGATTAGTCCATTCATCGGCTGGGCGGCGACGATCCAGTGTTTCGCGGAAGCGTCACAGTAAAGCGGGTGTGGTCGTCCGTGCTGTGCACTGCAATGCCGCCGCCGTGGCTGGTGACGATTTGCTGCACGATGTACAGGCCCAGGCCCAGTCCATCGCGGCGCCCCCCTTTGCTTGCGCTACTGCGAAATGGCGTGAACAACAGCGGCAGCAGGTCGGAAGGGATGCAACCACCGTTGCTGATCTCCATGCGAATGGCGCTCGTGTGGGTGCCGTCCAGGTGCAGACCAATGGGTTGATCGGCTGCGCCATGCCGCAGCGCATTGCCAAGCAGGTTGGTCAGCACCTGGGCCAGGCGGTCACCGTCCCAGGAACCTGAAAGCACGCCCGCGCTGCTGAGCACCACCTCTCGGGTGCCGTGGTCCCGCAGTTCCTCGACAACGCGTGCGCACAGTTCGCCGAGATCGAGTGGCCCCGGATGCAGGCTCAGGCCCCCATGCTGGCGAATGCGTGTGAGGTCGAGCAAGTTTTCGATCATGCCGTCCATGCGCCGCGCGCTCGACAGGATGCGGCCCGCCAGCGCCGCGTTCTTTTTGTCCGTGCAGGCGCGAACCAGCGCGCCCGATGCCAGGGTGACCGAGGTCAGCGGCGTGCGCAGGTCGTGGCTCAAGACGGCCATGAACATTTCGTTGATGCGCAGCGCTTCCGTGCGCTCGGCCAGTTCGCGCGCCAACGCGCGCTTCTGGCGGTGCAGCGTGAAGAACACCTCCACCTTGCTCAGCAGCATATGGGGATCAATAGGCTTGTAGAGAAAATCCACGGCCCCGGCGTCGTAGCCCTTGAACTGCCAGTCGATATTTTGGGCGCCAGCAGTAATGAAAATCAGAGGAATATGGCGTGTGCGTTCGCGCCCGCGGATCATTTCGGCCAATTCAAAACCGTTCATCTCGGGCATCTGTACGTCGAGCAATGCGAGCGCAATGTCGCAGTGTTCGAGGAGCAACTCCAGGGCCTCGGCGCCTGAGCGTGCCTTGAGGATCAGCAGGTCGTCCCGTTGCAGCAAGGCTTCGAGGGCAACGAGGTTCTCGGCAACGTCGTCGACGATCAGGCACTTGATCGGTGCCGCGACTTGCGCATCCAGATTGGCAGATCGTTTCACAGCAATCCTCGGGTATGCAGTCGGGTGAGGGTTTCGGCCATCGCCACAGGGCTAAGGACATGGGGAACCTGCGGGATCCGTGGCAGCACAGCCCATGGCATGGTGGGCGAGGAGGCGCTGTCGGGCGCTTGCACGAGGTACAGGCCCTTGGCCTGATCAATGGCGCCGGCAGAGCCGCCTATCACAACGACCATGGCCTCGAAAGTCCGGGTGGAGGTGTTCACGCCAAAGCCTTCTTGCGGTAGATGCACTGCAGCGGAACGCAGTCCTCGAACGCGTCGGCCTGGGTAGAAAAGCGCAGCGATTCCTTGCTGCCCAGGCCCAGAAAACCACGCTGGCACAGGGCCTCGCGAAACAGCCCGAGGGCGCGGTCCTGCAACGCGCGCTCGAAATAGATCAGCACGTTGCGGCACGACACCAGGTGCACTTCGGAAAACACGCTGTCCGTCGCCAGGCTGTGGTCCGAGAACACCACGCGTCCGTAGGCGGCGGTGTAGTAGTCCGACAGCGAGGTCACGGCGCCCGAGGCGGCGTGGTTCTGCGAGAAAGCCGGCACGCGCTCGACGTCGAACACGCCGGCACTTGCGGCTTGCAGGGCCTTGGCGTTGATGTCGGTGGCGTAGAGGAGGGTGCGTTCCAGCAGCCCGGCTTCCTGCAGCAGAACGGCCAGGGAATACACCTCTTCGCCCGTGCTGCAGCCCGCCACCCAGATCTTGAGCAAGGGGTAGGTGTGCAAATGCGGCAGCACCTGCTCGCGCAGCGCGCGAAAGTAGTCGGGGTCGCGGAACATGTCGCTCACCTGCACCGTCAGGTAGTCAAGCATGCCGGCAAACACGTCGGGCTCGTGCAGCACGCGGTCCTGCAGCTGCGAAAGGGTTTTGCACTGGAACCGCGCCAGCGCCGCATTCAGACGGCGGCACAGCGACGCCTGGGCATAGGAGCGAAAGTCGTAGTGGTAGCGCAGGTAGATGGCGTCGATCAGGAGCCGCTGCTCGATGTCCACCGTCTTGGGAGGTTTGCGGTGTGGCATGGAGGAGTCCCTTACTTCGGCATCCAGACGCGCACCAGCGACATCAGTTTGTCCACGTCCAGCGGCTTGGCGATGTAGTCGCTGGCGCCAGCGGCCAGGCATTTTTCCTGGTCGTCGCGCATGGCCTTGGCCGTGAGCGCAATGATGGGAATGCGCCGGCCATCGGGGCGCTTGCGGATCTCGCGCATGGCCGTGTAGCCGTCCATCTCGGGCATCATGATGTCCATCAGGATCAGGTCGGCGCACTCCTTGCCGGTGTGAGCGTCCAGCCATTCAAGCGCTTCGCGGCCATTGCGTGCAATTTCCACGTGGATGCCGGTGGGCTCGAGTACGCTGGCGAGTGCAAAAACGTTGCGCACGTCGTCTTCCACCACCAGCACGGTGCGGCCTTCGAACGCTTCCTCTCGGTTGCGTGCCACCTGGAGCATGTGCCGGTGCTCCTCGGTCATTTCCGATTCCACCCGGTGCAAGAACAGGGTGACCTCGTCGAGCAGGCGTTCGGGAGAGTGCGCGTCCTTGATGACGATGGAGCGCGAGAAGCGCTGCAATTTCTGCTCTTCGTCGCGCGTGAGCGCACGGCCGGTGTAAACGATGACAGGCGGGAACGACACCTCCTCCTGCCCGGCCATTTTTTCCAGCAATGCGTAGCCACTCAGATCTGGCAGGTTGACGTCCATGACCATGCAGTCGAAGGTGCTGCGCACCAGGTGTTCCAGGGCCTGCGCTGCGGTCTCGACGCCCACGATTTCCACCCCTTCGCTCTGCAGCAGCGAGCGAACGCTCTCGCGCTGGCGCGCGTCGTCTTCGACCACCAGCACGCGCCGCAGCCCGGGGGTGAATTTCCCTTCCAGGCGTTCCAGCGCACGCACCAGTTCTTCGCGCGGGACGGGTTTGAGTGCATAGCCCACGGCACCGCGCTCGAGCGCCTCTTTGGCGTAGTCGACCACCGAGACGATGTGCACCGGGATGTGGCGCGTGGTCGGATTGCGCTTGAGCTGGTCGAGCACGCCCAGTCCGGAAAAGTCCGGCAGATTCACGTCCAGCACGATGGCGGCAGGCTTGCGGACCGTGGCCATCTCCAGGCCATCGGCGGCGGTGGCCGCCACCGCGCATTCGAAGCCCATTTCCGATGCCAACTCTTGCAGGATCTGGGCAAAGCGCGGGTCGTCTTCCACCACCAGCAGGCTGCGCGTGCCTTTGCTCCACGGTGCGGCCGGGACCGGTGCGGGAGGCGGTGACAGCCCCCGTGGCGGCGGGGCCGGTGCCGGCGCAGGGGCGGGAGGCATGGCCTGCGCCAAGTGCACGGGCAATTCCAGGGTGAAGGCACTGCCTTTACCCTGTGTGCTCTGCAACCGAATGTCGCCGCCCAGGTGCTGCGCCAGGCTGCGCGAAATCGACAGACCAAGCCCGGTGCCGCCGTACTTGCGGTGCGTGCTGCCGTCGGCCTGTCGAAAGGCCTCGAACACCAGCGCCTGCTGGTGGGCTGCGATGCCAATGCCTGTGTCACGCACGGCAAATGCCACGCGGCCGCTGGCGGTCATGCCGACGTGCACCTCGATCGAACCACTTTCGGTGAACTTGATGGCGTTGGAGAGCAGATTTTTCAGTATCTGGCCCAGGCGCCGCGGATCGGTTTCAAGGTTGGCAGGGACGTCGGAATCGACGGTGCTGGCCAGCGTCAGGCCCTTGTGCCCGGCCAACGGGCGCAGCGGGTCGAGCAATGCGGCCAGTGTTTTGGCGATAGGGACGGTTTCGATGTCCACGTCGACCTGGCCCGATTCGATCTTGGCGAGGTCGAGAATGTCGTTGATCAATGCGAGCAAGTCGTTGCCGGCGGCATGGATCGTTTGCGCGTATTTCACCTGCTCGGCGCTCAGGTTGCCCGTCTTGTTGTCGCCCAGCAGCTTGGCCAGGATGAGCGCGGAATTGAGCGGGGTGCGCAGTTCGTGGCTCATGTTGGCCAAAAATTCGCTCTTGTACTGGCTGGCCAGCTCCAGTTCCCTGGCCTTGGTGGTCAGAACCTCCTGGGCCATCAGCAGCTTTTCACGCTGCTCTTCCAACTGGCTGGTTTGCTTCTCCAGTTGCGCGTTGGTCTGCTCCAGTTCGGTCTGGTGCAGCTCCATATGGGCTTGCGAAGCCTGGAGGATGCGGCTTTGCTGCTCCAGCTCTTCATTGGATACGCGCAGCTCTTCCTGCTGCGCCTGCAGTTGTTCCGACTGGCGCTGTGTCTCGCCCAACAGGCGTTCGAGCTCGCTGCGGTCGAGTGCGGCGCGAATGGCCAGCGCGAGCATTTCCGAGGCACGCTCGAGCAGTTCCTTGTCCGCCAGCCGCACGGAGCGGAAAAACCCCAGTTCCAGCACCGCCGACACGCGTCCACCATAGACCGCAGGCACCAACAGCAGTTCGCGCGGGGTGGCAGACCCGGTGGCGGACGTGACGCGCATGTAGCCCTCGGGCACTTCGCGCACATGGTGCAGTGCGCGCGAGCTCAGGGCCTCGCCCAGCAGGCCTTCGCCCAGCACCAAGGTCCCGATGACGTGCTGTGAGTCGAGCGCATAGGCGCCGAAAAGCTCCAACTGCTGCGCACCCCGCACCACGTAGGCCGCGCCCACCTGCGCGCCCATGTAATGGGCCAGGTGGCGCATGGCCATCTCACCCAGTTTTTCGAGAGGGTGATCGCCCTGCAGCTCCGCGCCCAACCCCAGGACACCACGGTCCACCCAGGATTGGCGCGCTTTGGTGGCCTGCTCACGTGCCGACATGGCGGCTGCCATGCCGATGAGCACCAGCAACAATGCCGAGCCTCCCACGGTGACCCAGGTGGACCAACTGGCCGAGGTGCGCCACTCGTCCCGGAGCTGGTCGGCGCGTTGCTGCAAGTCGGAAGCGAACATGTCGCCGACTTGCAGGAGCTGTTCCATGGTGGCTTGGCCATGGCCCGTCCGCAGGAGCGCCAGGGCCTCCTCGCGCTTGCCGCTGCGGTAGAGGTCGACGGTCTGGGCAAGCTCTTTCCACTTGGCATCCACCAGCGACGCCAGTTCCTTGTGGCGCTGCACCAGCGCTTCGCGCTCGTTGAGCGTGCGGTACAAGGCATCGAGTTGTCCGGGCATCTCTGCAACGGCCAGTTGGTATCCGGCCAGGTAACGCGGCTCGCCCGAAAGCAGGAAGCCGCGCTGCCCGTTTTCCGCCTCGATCGTGGTGCGCATCACGTTTTGCAGCAGCACGACGGATTGCCGCGCTCGGCCCAGGCGCTCCAGCACGCTGTCGCGCTCCGCCAACGCCCAGTACGTCACGATGCCGATCAGTACCGTGGCCAGTGCCGCCAGCAGAAAGCCGAACATCACGTGGGGCGAGACCTTGATGTCGGCTTCGCCATGGCGCAGATCGCCTGGCGGCGAGGGCGCAAGGGGCACGGGGGAAACGTTGGTGGGTGGCAGCATCGTGAAGGCGTGTCCTGGTTTTCCGGGGCCGGTGGTCTCGCAGTGGACCATTGTCGCCAAAAGACCGTCCGCGTCGATACCAAGGTGCGGCTGCTACATTCAACACTCGCGGCGGGGCTTGCTGCCCGCGCCGCTGCTTGCCGATCTCCCGCTGCCATGTCCGTTGCCCGCACCCGTTTTGCTCTGTATCTTGATCTCATCCGCTGGAATCGGCCCGCGGGCTGGCTGCTGCTGCTCTGGCCCACGCTCTCGGCGCTGTGGGTGGCTGCTGGGGGTTTTCCGGGCTGGCGGCTGGTCACCATCTTTGCGCTGGGCACGGTTCTGATGCGCAGCGCGGGCTGCTGCGTCAACGACGTGGCCGACCGCGAGTTCGACCGCCACGTCAAGCGCACGGCGGGGCGGCCTGTGACCACGGGAGCGGTATCGGTGCGCGAAGCGCTGGCCCTGGCCGCCGTGCTCGCCTTGGCGGCGTTCGGGCTGGTGCTGCTGACCAATGCGCTCACCGTTGCGCTCTCGTTCGCGGCGCTGGCCATCACCGTGGCGTATCCCTTTGCCAAGCGCGTGGTGTCCATGCCGCAGGCGGTGCTGGGCGTGGCCTTCAGTTTTGGTATTCCCATGGCTTTTGCCGCCGTGCTCGGGCAGGTGCCGGCGCTGGCCTGGTGGCTGTTGGTGGGCAACCTGTTCTGGGTGCTGGCCTACGACACGGAGTACGCCATGGTCGACCGCGACGACGACCTGAAGATTGGCATGAAGACCTCGGCCATCACGCTAGGGCGCTTTGATGTGATGGCCGTGCTCATGTTTTATCTGGCGCTGATCGTGGTCTGGGGCTGGGCGCTGCGCCTGCAAGGCTTTGGCGCCGTGTGGGGCGTTGCCCTGGTGCTGGCGCTGGTGCAAGTCGCCTGGCACGCGCAGATGATTTGGCAGCGCACGCGCGAAGGGTGTTTCCGTGCGTTCCGGCTCAACCACTGGATCGGGCTGACGCTGTTTGCCGGCGTGGTGCTCGATATGTGGGTGCGCGGAAAACTATAAAAATAATAGCTTCTAACGCTTACCAGATAAGCGTTAGAAGCCTAAAACACTTGAAATTTCAGGTGCCGAACTCGTCGCCCAGTTCGCGCGCACGGTGCTGCGCTGCTTCTATGGCGTGGACGAAGTGTCCCGCCACCCCCGCGCGCTCCAGCGCCTCGATGGCGGCATGCGTGGTGCCGCCTTTGGACGTGACGCGCTGGCGCAGCACCTCGGGCGGGTCGTCCGAGCGGCGTGCCAGTTCGGCAGCGCCACCAACGGTGGCCACGGCGAGGCGGTGTGCCTGCGCCTGGCTCAGCCCCATGCCCACGCCAGCGCGGGTCATGGCTTCGAGCAGGTAAAAGACATAGGCGGGGCCGGAACCAGAGAGCGCGGTGACGGCATCCAGGTCGTGTTCCTGTTCCACCCACAGCGTCTCGCCCGTGGGCGCCATGACCTGCTCGATGCGCTGGCGCTCGGCAGAATCCACTGCCTGGCGGGCAAACAGGCCGCTGATGCCCCGGCCAATCAGCGCTGGCGTGTTCGGCATGGCGCGCACCACGCGCTCGCTGCCCAGCCACTGCGCAATGCTGCTGCTGCGAATGCCGGCCGCCACGCTCAGGTGCAGCGCAGCGCTTGTCAGTGGCCGGGCCTGGAGTGCGGCTTCACGGAACACCTGGGGCTTGACTGCCCAGACGACCAGGTCGGCGCTGCGCAGTTGCGGGCCGGGCAGCGCCTGCGCGGTAACCCCGAATTGCGCTTGCAAGGCGTCTCGCGCGGCCTCGAAGGGCTCGACCACTTCGATCCGCTCGGGCGCAAAGCCTTGGGCAATCAGGCCACCTATCAAGGCGCTGGCCATATTGCCTCCGCCAATGAAGGCAATGGCGTTGGGCGCGGTGGCAGGGTTTGGGGCAGCGGGAACAGGTGCGGAAGAGGTATCAGGCATGGCGGTTCCAGAGGGACATAGCAGGCCACTGCATTGTCGCCGTAGCGCAGCGTGCGCGCCAGTGCACGGCCTTCTCGGGCTGCTCCCGGGTTTTCAGGGCGCGAGCGTGGCCTGGCGCACCGCGTGTTCCCAGCGGGCCATCAGTTCCGCTGCGCGCACTGGCGCCAGCGTGGGCTCGAAACGCCGCTCGGCGCGCCATAGGCGCGAGAGCTCATCGGTGCTGGCGTAGACACCGCAGGACAGGCCCGCCAGATACGCGGCGCCCAGGGCCGTGGTCTCGACCACGGCGGGGCGGACCACCGGAATGCCCAGCAGATCGGCCTGAAATTGCATCAGCAAATCGTTGACGCAGGCGCCCCCATCCACCCGCAGTTCGGCCACTGGAGCGCTGCCGGCGGCGACCGCATCCCGGGACATGGCGTGCAGCAGCGCGGCGCTCTGGTACGCAATGCTCTCCAGCGCCGCGCGGGCGATGTGCGCCAGCGTGCTACCGCGCGTCAGCCCGGTGATGGTGCCGCGTGCCTCGGGTTGCCAGTAAGGCGCGCCCAGGCCGGTGAAGGCCGGCACCATCATCACGCCGCCAGCGTCGGGGACGCTCTCGGCGAGCGACTGCACTTCGCTGCTGCTCTTGATGGCACGCAGGCCGTCGCGCAGCCACTGCACCACGGCGCCGCCGACGAAAACGCTGCCCTCCATGGCGAACTGCGGCTCGGTGGTGGTCTGTGCGGCGCTGGTGGTGAGCAGGCCGTTTTCCGATTGGCGGAACGCCTGGCCGGTGTGCATCAGCAGGAAGCAGCCGGTGCCATAGGTGTTTTTCGCCATGCCGGGCGTGAAGCAGGCTTGGCCGAAAAGGGCGCTTTGCTGGTCGCCCGCCACGCCGCCGATCTTCATGCTGTGGCCGAGCAGGCTGGGCACGACCTCGCCAAAGTGGCTGGAAGAAGGCTGCACGCGTGGCATCAGCGAGGCGGGAATGCGCAGCAGCGCCAGCAGTTCCTCGTCCCATTGGTTGCTGTGCACGTTGAACAGCATGGTGCGCGACGCGTTGGTCACGTCCGTCACGTGCACCGCGCCTTCGGTGAGCTGCCAGATCAGCCAGCTATCGACCGTGCCAAAGGCCAGTTCGCCACGCTCGGCCTGGGCGCGCGCGCCGGGCACGTTGTCGAGCAGCCATTGCAGCTTGGTGCCGGAGAAATAGGCGTCGATCAGCAGCCCGGTTTTTTCGGCAATCGTGGGTGCGTGGCCTTGCTCGCGCAGGGCGGCGCAGGCGGGTTCGGCGCGCCGGTCCTGCCAGACGATGGCGTGGTGCACCGGCTCGCCCGTCAAGCGGTTCCACAAGACCGTGGTCTCGCGCTGGTTGGTGATGCCGAGGGCGCGCACTTCGGCGGCGCCGATGCCGGCTGTGTGCAGCGCTTCGCGCACCGTTTCGAGTTGGGTGCGCCAGATTTCGCGCGGGTCGTGCTCCACCCAGCCGGGGCGTGGGTAGATCTGCGTCAGCTCGCGCTGCGCCTGTGCCACCACGTGGCCGTGGTCGTCAAAAACGATGCTGCGGGAGCTGGAAGTGCCTTGGTCGAGGGCGAGCAGGTAGGTCATGGGCAGGCAGAAACGGGTCGGAAGAAGGCGCGCCTTCAAGAGGACGCAATGTCGCAGGCAACGCTCGCATCTTCCAGCAATGCGGGGAAGGGCTCTGGCGGCGGCGCGTCGGTGAACAGGCGGTCGATCTGCGCCAGCGTGGCGAGCTGCACCATGGCTGGGCGGTTGAACTTGCTGTGGTCGGCCGCCAGCCATACCTGGCGCGACTGCGCGATGATGGTTTGCGCGACCTTCACTTCGCGGTAGTCGAAGTCGCGCAGCGAGCCATCGGCTTCGATGCCCGAGATGCCAATCACGGCAATGTCCACCTTGAACTGGCGCATGAAATCGACCGCCGTCTCGCCGACGATGCCGCGGTCGCGCGAGCGCACCACGCCACCGGCCACGATGACTTCGCAATCGGGGTTGCTGCTCAGGGTGGCGGCGACATTGAGATTGTTGGTGATCACGCGCAACCCCTTGTGGTGCAGCAGGGCGCGGGCTACCGCTTCCGTGGTGGTGCCGATGTTCAGGATTAGTGAGCAGTTGCTCGGGATTTCGCGCGCGACGTGCCGCGCAATCCGCGACTTCTCTGCGGCATGCAGGGTTTCACGTTGCTGGTGCGCAATGTTCTCCACCGTGGAGCTGGGCACGCGCACGCCGCCGTGAAAGCGCGTCAGCAAGCCTTCGTCCGCGAGGCGCTGCACGTCGCGCCGCACGGTTTGCAAAGTGACGCCGAGGGTGTCGGCCAGTTGCTCCACCGTGGCCGACTGGCGCGCACGGACTTCCTTGAGCAGTTGCAGTTGTCTTGGGTTGGTGTTCACGAGAGTGACTGTAAAGCGAACAAAAAGGAAACGTTTCAGGGTAAACCTTGAGATGAAAACGAATCAAAAGGAATAAAAATGAACCTATGCGAAATTCAACAAGCGCGTTTTCTTTGTCTGTGGCCGCAACGCCGTGGCGCTGCGCAAGTGTCTTGCGTTTCTGGGAGCTGTAATGGAGTTGGCGCTGCAAGCCATTGAAAAGAAGGTGGGGCCGCAGACATGGCTGTACCCCATGGACCTGGCCCTGCACAGCGGCGCGGTGACCGTGCTCCTCGGGGCTACGCAGGCCGGCAAGACGAGCCTGATGCGCATCATGGCCGGGCTCGACACCCCGACCGCCGGCCGGGTGCTGGTGGATGGTGTCGATGTCACTGGCACCGCGGTGCGCGAGCGCAATGTCGCCATGGTGTACCAGCAGTTCATCAACTACCCCTCGATGACGGTGGCGCAGAACATAGCCTCGCCGCTCAAGCTGCGGCGCGAGCCCCATATCGAGGGGCGCGTGCACGACCTGGCCAGCCGCCTGCACATCGAGATGTTCCTGGACCGCCTGCCCGCCGAACTCTCAGGCGGCCAGCAGCAGCGCGTGGCGCTGGCCAGAGCGCTGGCCAAGGGCGCGCCGCTGATGCTGCTCGACGAACCCCTGGTCAACCTGGACTACAAGCTGCGCGAGGAGCTGCGCGAGGAATTGACGCAGCTGTTCGCCGCAGGCGATTCCACCGTGGTGTACGCCACCACCGAACCCGCCGAGGCCTTGCTGCTGGGAGGCTATACGGCCGTGCTGGCCGAGGGCCGATTGCTGCAATACGGCCCCACCGCACAGGTGTTTCATGCGCCGGCGTCGCTGAGTGTGGCGCGTGCCTTCAGCGACCCGCCTATGAACCTGCTGGCGGCGCGGCGTTCTGCATCGGGTCTGGCGATTGAGTCCGGCCCTGAATTGGCCACTATGGACTCAGCGGTGCTTGGTGCGCAGTCGCACTACACGGTCGGGGTGCGCGCCAGCTCCTTGAGGCTGCAAGAGCGTCCGGGTGATCTGACCATGCGCGGGACGGTGGAGCTGGCGGAAATCTCCGGCTCCGACACCTATGTACACGCCTCTTCGCCCATGGGCAACCTGGTGGCGCAGGTGCCCGGCGTGCACTACTTTGATTTGGGTGCGCCGGTCACGCTGCATGTGCAGGCCGACCAACTGTACGTGTTCGGTGCGGACGAAGCCTTGCTCTGCGCGCCGCGTCGGCAGAGAGGAGTTTGAGATGGCACGCATCACGCTGGACCTGGCGCATTCGTACAAGCCCAACCCGACGGCGGATGGCGACTACGCGCTGCTGCCGCTGAAGATGGAGTTCGCCGATGGCGGCGCCTACGCGCTGCTGGGCCCCTCGGGCTGTGGCAAGACCACCATGCTCAACATCATGTCGGGTCTGCTGGTGCCGTCTCACGGCGGCGTGCAATTTGACGGGCGCGACGTCACGCATGCCAGCCCGCAGGAACGCAACATTGCCCAGGTGTTCCAGTTCCCGGTGATCTACGACACCATGACGGTGGCCCAGAACCTGGCCTTCCCGCTGCGCAACCGCAAGGTGCCCGAGGCGCAGATACGCGAGCGCGTCGGCGTGATTGCCGAAATGCTGGAGCTGAGCGGCCAGCTCGACCAGCGTGCCGCCGGGCTGGCGGCCGATGCCAAGCAAAAGATATCGTTGGGTCGCGGCCTGGTGCGGCCGGACGTGGCGGCGGTGCTGTTCGACGAGCCGCTCACGGTGATCGACCCGCACCTCAAGTGGCAGCTGCGGCGCAAGCTCAAGCAGATCCACCACGAACTCAAGCTCACGCTGATTTACGTCACGCACGACCAGGTCGAGGCGCTGACCTTTGCCGACCAGGTGGTGGTGATGACGCGCGGCCGCGCCGTGCAGGTGGGGGCGGCCGATGCCTTGTTCGAGCGCCCGCAGCATGTCTTTGTGGGCCACTTCATCGGCTCGCCAGGCATGAACTTCCTGCCTGTGGAGCATGTCGCAGGCCGCTTGCGGCTTGTCGACCATTGGCTCGATGCACCTGCCGAGCGCGGTTTGCCGGCTGGCGCCTTGCAGATCGGTGTGCGCCCCGAGTACCTGGCACGTACCGCGCCGGGCGAGGCGGGGGCTTTGCCCTGCAAGGTGCTGCGGGTGCAAGACCTGGGGACTTCGCTGATGTTGACAGCAGAGGTTGCAGGCCAGGTGCTGCGCGCGCGCTTTGACCCCGATGCGCAGTTGCCCGCATCGGGCGATACGGTCTGGCTGCGGATCCTGGGTGAGCACACCTGCTTTTATCAAAACGAGGAGTTGCTGGCATGAGCGCCGCGTCGACCGCTTCAAGCGAAGCTCGCACCGCAGTGCGCAGCACGGAGGTTACACAATGAGTACGACCACCAAGCCGGTGAACCAGAAGGCCTGGTTCCTTATCCTGCCTGTGCTGATCTGTGTGGCCTTCTCGGCCATCATTCCGCTGATGACGGTGGTGAACTATTCGGTGCAGGACATCATTTCGCCCGATCGCCGTGTTTTTGTCGGAACCGATTGGTTTGCCTCGGTGATGCGCGACGAGGAGCTGCACGAAGCGCTGATTCGCCAACTGATGTTCTCGTTTGCGGTGCTGCTGGTGGAAATCCCCCTGGGCATCGCGCTGGCGCTCTCCATGCCGGCCAAGGGCTGGAAGTCGTCTGCCGTATTGGTGACGGTAGCGCTGTCCTTGCTGATTCCGTGGAACGTGGTGGGCACCATCTGGCAGATCTATGGACGCTCGGACATCGGCTTGCTGGGTGCGGGGTTGGATGCCTTGGGCATCAACTACAGCTACACCGGCAATGCCACCCAGGCCTGGCTCACGGTGCTGGCGATGGATGTCTGGCACTGGACGCCGCTGGTTGCCTTGCTGTGCTTTGCCGGGCTTCGCTCCATTCCCGACGCCTATTACCAGGCGGCCCGCATCGACGGGGCCAGCAAGTTTGCCGTGTTTCGCTACATCCAACTGCCCAAGATGCGCGGCGTGCTGATGATCGCCGTGCTGCTGCGCTTCATGGACAGCTTCATGATCTACACCGAGCCCTTCGTGCTGACCGGGGGTGGGCCGGGCAATGCCACCACCTTTCTTTCGCAATACCTCACGCAGAAGGCGGTAGGTCAGTTTGACCTCGGGCCGGCGGCAGCCTTCTCGCTGATCTATTTTTTCATCATCCTGCTGCTGTGTTTCGTCCTCTACAACTGGATGCAACGGGTCGGCACGAGCAGCGAGGAGGGCGTTGGCCATGAATGAAAACCGCTTTCACAAGCGCAGCATTTTTCTCGCGCTGTACCTGGTGTTCGCGCTGCTTCCCATTTATTGGATGGTGAGCATGAGCTTCAAGACGAACGAAGATATTTTGTCCAGCTTCTCGTTCTTCCCGCAGCATTTCACTTGGAGCAATTACCGCACCATTTTCACGGATCCGGCCTGGTATTCGGGGTACATCAACAGCCTGATCTATGTCGCCATCAACATGGTGATTTCGCTCACGGTTGCCTTGCCAGCTGCGTATGCGTTTTCGCGCTACCAGTTTCTTGGTGACAAGCACGTCTTTTTCTGGCTGCTCACCAATCGCATGACGCCGCCAGCCGTGTTCCTGTTGCCTTTCTTCCAGCTCTACACCACGGTCGGGCTGATGGACACCCATATCGCCGTGGCGCTGGCCCACCTGCTGTTCAACGTACCGCTGGCGGTGTGGATTCTGGAAGGTTTCATGAGCGGCATTCCCCGCGAGATTGACGAGACGGCTTATATCGACGGATACAGCTTTCCACGCTTCTTCCTCACGATCTTTCTGCCGCTTATCAAGTCCGGCGTGGGCGTGGCGGCGTTCTTCTGCTTCATGTTCAGTTGGGTCGAACTGCTCTTGGCGCGCACGCTGACCAGCGTCAATGCCAAGCCCATCGTGGCCATCATGACGCGCACGGTGTCTGCTTCGGGCATGGATTGGGCGACCTTGGCTGCTGCGGGGGTGTTGACCATCGTGCCAGGCGCCATCGTCATCTGGTTCGTGCGGCACTACATCGCCAAGGGTTTTGCAATGGGGCGCGTCTGACGCCCAAGGAATAAAGGAGACAGCGATGTTTCAGTGGATGGCCTGGACCACGCCGGTGGCGGTATTTTTTGTCTGCATCGCGCTGATGCTGGCGGGTATGACGGTGTGGGAGATCAAGTCGCCCACCGTGCTGCGCAAAGGTTTTTTGCCGATCGCCACCACGCGAGGCGATCGCCTGTTCATTGGCTTGCTTACCGCAGCCTACGTCAACCTGTTCTGGGTGGGCCTGGGCGAAAAAATGGCGCAGTGGTTCTCGCTGGAAGCCGAACCTTCGGTGTGGATCAGCCTGGTGCTGTCCATGGCCCTGCTCGTGTTCATCATGCGCAAAGGCTGAGATTCCTGGAGCCCAGTTGGTACCCCCGTGGCCGGGCTCTTTTCGCAAAGGGGGATACATGAGGAGACATGCAATGAAGGTGCAATTGAAAGCAGTGGCGTTTGCTGCTGCGGCGCTGGCCATGGGACACGCGGTCTGGGCTGGCGAGGCCGAAGCCAAAAAGTGGATAGACACCGAGTTTCAGCCCTCTACGCTGAGCAAGGACCAGCAGCTCAAGGAAATGAAGTGGTTCATTGATGCGGCCGCCAAGCTCAAGGCCAAGGGAGTGAACGAGATCAGCACGGTCTCGGAGACTCTGACCGTGCACGAATATGAGAGCAAGACCCTGGCCAAGGCCTTCGAGGAGATCACGGGCATCAAGGTGAAGCACGACATCATCCAGGAAGGTGACGTGGTGGAGAAATTGCAAACCTCCATGCAGTCGGGCAAGTCCATCTATGACGGCTGGATCAGCGACTCCGACCTGATCGGCACCCACTACCGTTATGGCACCGCGATGAGCCTGACCGACCAGATGGCCGGGCCGTGGAAAGACTTGACCGATCCCTATCTGGACATCAAGGATTTCATTGGCACCAGCTTTACCACGGCGCCCGACGGCAAGCTGTACCAACTGCCTGACCAGCAGTTCGCCAATCTGTACTGGTTCCGTGCCGATCTGTTTGCGCGCAAGGATCTGAAGGACAAATTCAAGGCCAAATACGGATACGACCTGGGCGTGCCAGTGAACTGGAGCGCCTACGAGGACATCGCTGACTTCTTTACCAATGATGTCAAGACCATCGATGGCAAGCCCATTTATGGACACATGGACTATGGCAAGAAAGACCCCTCGCTGGGCTGGCGTTTCACCGACGCGTGGTTGTCCATGGCCGGAGAAGCCGACAAGGGAATTCCCAACGGCATGCCGATTGACGAATGGGGCATTCGCGTGGCTGCTGACAAGTGCACACCGGTGGGGGCCGAAGTTGCTCGTGGTGGCGCCACCAACTCCCCGGCTGCGGTGTACGCCCTGACCAAGTACATCGACTGGCTGAAGAAGTACGCACCGCCCGAGGCCACCGGCATGACCTTCGGCGAGGCGGGACCTGTGCCTGCCCAAGGCCAAATCGCGCAGCAAGTCTTCTGGTACACGGCATTTACCGCCGACATGACCAAAGCCGGCCTGCCGGTGGTCAACGCCGATGGTTCGCCCAAATGGCGCATGGCCCCCGGCCCGCACGGCCCGTACTGGAAAGATGGCATGCAGAATGGGTACCAGGACGTAGGCTCCTGGACCTTTCTGAAGTCTGCGAACCCAGACCGCGCCGCCGCCGCGTGGCTGTATGCGCAGTTCGTGACCAGCAAGACCGTATCGCTGAAGAAATCCATCACCGGCTTGACCTTCATCCGCGACAGCGATATCCGCAGCGAATACTTCACCAAGAACGCCAATAGGTACGGTGGCTTGATCGAGTTTTATCGCAGCCCGGCCCGCGTGGCATGGACCCCCACTGGCACGAACGTGCCCGACTACCCCAAGTTGGCCCAATTGTGGTGGAAGAACGTGGCCGTGGCGGTAACGGGTGAGAAGACGCCGCAGCAGGCAATGGACAACCTGGCCAAGGAGATGGACGACGTGATGGCGCGGCTGCAACGGGCGGGCATGGCCCACTGCGCGCCCAAGCTCAACCCCAAGAGCGATCCGGCCAAGTGGCTCAGCGACGAGCATGCACCCTGGAAGAAGCTGGCCAACGAGAAGCCCAAGGGTGAAACCGTTGACTACGACAAGCTCCTGCAAGCCTGGAAGGATGGCAAGGTGCGTTGAGCGCTGCGTCCTGATAGCTTCCTGAGCCGCCGCATACCCTGTGGTGTGTGGCGGCGGGATCGTAAGTCCGTGGACTGCTGGCAGAAAACGTGGTGCCGCAGCACAATGGACTAGGGTTAACCCTTATTCATCCTTCTACCTGCGGCTCTCATGGCTTCCCATTCTTCGCCCTTGCCTACCCTTCGCGCTGAATTGCTGGAGCGTCTGGCCGGCGCTGCAACCTACGATCTTGTGGTTATCGGCGGCGGCGCTACCGGCTTGGGGGTGGCACTGGACGCTGCCACGCGGGGGTTTCGGATTGCGCTGATCGAGAGATTGGACTTTGCCAAAGGCACTTCATCACGCGCCACCAAACTGGTCCATGGTGGTGTGCGCTATTTGGCTCAGGGCAATATCGCCTTGGTACGGGAGGCTTTGCATGAACGCACCACCTTGCTTCACAACGCACCGCACCTTGCGCAACCTCTGCCGTTCGTCATGCCTTCCTACAAGTGTTGGGAGACGCCGTTTTACGGTGTGGGCCTGAAGATGTACGACGCCCTGGCCGGCAAGGCGGGGCTGGGGCCCACCGAATTTCTTGGCCGGACACGCACGCTTGAGTGCCTGCCAACCGTGCGGCGGCAGGGGCTTAAGGGCAGTGTGAAATACTGGGATGGCCAGTTTGACGATGCGCGGCTGGCGCTGGCGTTGGCGCGTACGGCGGCCCGCACCGGGGCCTTGGTTGCCAACTATGTGGAAGCAACGGACCTCGTGAACGAGGGTGGAAAAATCTCCGGTGTGGTGTGCCGAGATGCTGAATCGGGCCATACGTTCACGCTGCGCACGCGCTGCGTGGTGAATGCCACAGGCGTTTGGGTCGATGCCTTGCGCGAGAAAGATGCCCAAGCGACAGGACGGGCGGTGTCGCCGCTGGTGGCGCCAAGCCAAGGCGTGCATCTGGTTGTAGACCGGGATTTCCTCGCGTCTGATCATGCGCTGATGGTGCCCAAGACGGCCGACGGCCGCGTGCTTTTCGCTGTTCCCTGGCTGGGCAAGGTCATCCTCGGAACCACAGACACCCCGCGGCACGACCTTGACCGCGAGCCCACGCCCTTCGCGGAGGAGGTGTCTTTTATCCTCAGTGAATCCGCGCGATATCTGCGCCGCGCACCCCAGGCAAGCGATGTCCGCAGTGTCTGGGTGGGTCTGCGGCCCCTGGTCAAACCGCAGGACGAAAATGGCGATAACACCAAGAGCCTCAGCCGGGAGCACACCGTGCTCGCCAGCCGCAGCGGTTTGGTGACGGTTACCGGTGGCAAATGGACCACGTACCGCGCAATGGCCGAAGATGTGTTGCAAAAATGCTTCAACTCCGAACTGCTGGACGCTCGAAAAGGGGGCGCCACGAACGATTTTCCACTGGTTGGCGCAGAAGCCGGGTACGCACGGCATCGGCTGTGCGAAGCCCCAGGTTGGCACAGTTACGGCAGTGAGGCTGCCTTCATACGCCAGCTGCCTGGCGCTGGCGTGGTTCTTGGCATGAATCTGACAGAAGCGATGGTGCGCTTTGCTGTGCGCAACGAGTATGCACGCACGGTGGAGGATGTGTTGGCCCGCCGCTGGCGTGCTCTGTTTCTCGACGCCCGCCAAGCCAGTGAAATGGCTGAGCGTGTGGCTGGGATCGTCCATGAGGAAACCGGCCTGGACCCCCAGCTGGCGCCCTTTCGGGAGCTTGCGTCACAATACGCCAGCCTGCCCCACTAAGAAAAATCGCGCTGCGCTACTTGACGGGCGAAGAATTTTTAGTGAAAATAGCAGGCTTCGCTAAGAAATTAGCGAAATCTCTGCCCAGCGGAAGCGCTGCAAATGGTTTGTAGCGTGGACGGCGGGCCCAAGACTGACTGGCAGGCAATTGCTTTCGAGGTGTTCTCGGAGCGGTAGTCTTCTGGTGCAAGTTGGGAATATTGAAATGATCCAGACTGAAACTCGGTTAGACGTTGCCGACAATACCGGCGCGAAATCCGTCTTGTGCATCAAGGTGCTGGGCGGATCCAGGCGTCGTTACGCCAGCGTGGGCGACATCATCAAGGTGGCTGTCAAAGAGGCGGCTCCTCGTGGGCGCGTCAAAAAAGGCGAAATTTACAGTGCCGTGGTGGTTCGTACTGCCAAGGGTATTCGTCGCGGTGACGGCTCGCTGGTCAAATTCGATGGCAACGCTGCGGTGTTGCTCAATGCAAAGCTGGAGCCGATCGGCACCCGCATCTTCGGCCCGGTCACGCGTGAATTGCGCACCGAGCGTTTCATGAAGATCGTGTCCCTGGCTCCTGAAGTTCTCTAAGGACACGCGATGAACAAGATTCGCAAGGGCGACGAAATCGTCGTGCTCACGGGGCGCGATAAGGGAAAGCGCGGCACGGTCGCGCTGCGCGCGGACGACTCCCATTTGGTGGTCGAAGGCGTCAATCTGGTCAAGAAGCATGTCAAGCCCAACCCTATGAAGGGTTCTACGGGTGGCATCGTTGAAAAGGCCATGCCCATTCACCAGTCCAATGTCGCCATTTTTAATGCTGCGACGGGCAAGGGTGATCGCGTAGGTATCAAGCTGCAGGCAGATGGCACGCGTGTTCGCGTGTTCAAGTCGAGCGGTGCCGAAATCAAGACGGCCTGAGGAAATAGAAATGGCACGACTTCAAGAACACTACCGCGACAAAGTGGCGCCCGAACTGATGAAGCAGTTTGGCTACACCTCGCCCATGCAGGTTCCGCGTCTGACCAAGATCACGCTCAATATGGGTGTGAGTGAGGCGGTTGCTGATAAAAAAGTGATGGACAGCGCTGTTGCGGATCTGACCAAGATTGCTGGGCAAAAGCCTGTCGTCACCAAGGCCAGGAAGGCCATCGCTGGCTTCAAGATCCGCGAAGGTCAGGCGATTGGCTGCATGGTCACGCTGCGCGGCGTCAAGATGTACGAGTTTCTCGACCGTTTCGTGACGGTGGCGCTGCCCCGCGTGCGCGACTTCCGGGGTATTTCCGGCCGTGCTTTCGACGGCCGTGGCAACTACAACGTCGGCGTGAAAGAGCAGATTATTTTCCCTGAAATCGAGTACGACAAGGTCGATGCCTTGCGCGGTCTCAATATCAGCATTACTACCACGGCGCAGACCGATGAAGAGTGCAAGGCGCTCCTCACTGGTTTCCGTTTTCCGTTCAAGAACTGAGGCAGCGTATGGCAAAAGTAGCTTTGATCCAGCGCGAACTCAAGCGCGAAAAACTTGCTGCGAAATACGCAGCGAAATATGCAGAACTGAAGGCGGCGGCTTCGAACATGAAGTCGACCGACGGAGAGCGCGAAGCAGCGCGTCTGGGCTTGCAAAAGCTTCCGCGCAATGCCAACCCCACGCGCCAGCGTAACCGCTGCACGATCACTGGTCGTCCGCGTGGAACGTTCCGTCAATTCGGTCTGGCCCGTGCCAAGATCCGTGAACTGGCTTTTGCAGGCGACATCCCCGGTGTCACCAAGGCCAGCTGGTAAGCCGGCAGGAGAGATACAACATGAGCATGAGTGATCCCATTGCTGACCTGCTGACCCGCATCCGCAATGCGCAGATGGTCTCCAAAGCCAGCGTCGCCGTCCCATCTTCCAAAGTGAAGGTGGCCATTGCCCAAGTCCTGAAGGACGAGGGTTACATCGACGGTTTTGAAGTCAAGACCGAAGATGGCAAGTCACAAATTGAAATTACCCTGAAGTACTACGCAGGTCGCCCGGTGATTGAGCGCATTGAGCGCGTCAGTCGCCCTGGTTTGCGCATTTACAAGGGATGTGATGCCATTCCGCAGGTCATGAACGGCCTCGGCGTAGCCATTGTTACCACGCCTAAGGGTGTGATGACGGATCGTAAAGCGCGCGCTACCGGTGTCGGTGGTGAAGTGCTTTGCTATGTGGCTTAAGCCGTGACATTGAGGAGAAACTGAATGTCCCGAGTAGGAAAAATGCCGGTCACCATCCCCGCTGGCGTGGATGTGTCGATCACGAACGGCCTGATCAATGTGAAGGGGTCAGGCGGCTCCTTGTCGTTGGCGCAGAACGCGCTGGTTACGGTTGGTAGCCAAGACGGCAAGCTGAGCTTCGCGCCTGCGAACGAGAGCCGCGAAGCCAATGCCATGAGTGGCACCTTGCGCCAGTTGGTGAACAACATGGTCGTTGGTGTCAGTGCTGGCTTTGAAAAGAAGCTCAGTCTGGTGGGGGTGGGATACAAGGCGCAGGCGACGGGTTCCAAGCTGAATCTGTCGGTGGGTTACTCCCATCCTGTCAACAAGGAGATGCCGGAAGGCATCACCGTGGCGACCCCGACTCCGACAGAGGTCGTGATCAAGGGTGCCGACCGTCAGCGCGTAGGGCAGATTGCCGCCGAGATTCGTGCGATTCGTCCCCCCGAGCCCTACAAGGGCAAGGGTATTCGCTACGTGGGCGAGCGCATTGTGATCAAAGAAACCAAGAAGAAGTAAGGAGCTGCACCATGTTGACCAAAAAAGAGCAGCGACTTCGCCGAGCCCGTCAGACGCGGATCCGCATTGCCCAGCAAGGCGTGGCGCGACTCACGGTGAATCGCACGAATCTTCACATCTACGCAGCAGTCATTTCGAGCGATGGTGGCAAGGTGCTTGCGAGCGCTTCCACTGTCGAGCCAGAAGTCCGCACCGCGCTGGGTGCCTCCGGCAAGGGAGGCAATGCCGCCGCAGCCGAGGTCATTGGCAAGCGCATTGCGGAGCGCGCCAAGGCTGCTGGCGTCGAGAAGGTGGCATTTGATCGCGCAGGTTTTGCGTACCATGGCCGCGTCAAGGCGCTTGCCGATGCTGCCCGCGAAGCGGGTCTGCAGTTCTAAGCGGAACGGATAAAAAAATGGCTAAATTTCAACCCAGAGTGCAAGACGACAGTCGCGACGACGGAATGCGCGAGAAGATGATCGCGGTCAATCGCGTCACCAAGGTCGTGAAGGGTGGGCGGATTCTTGGTTTCGCCGCACTGACCGTGGTAGGCGATGGCGACGGTCGCGTCGGCATGGGCAAGGGCAAGTCGAAGGAAGTGCCGGCTGCCGTGCAAAAAGCGATGGAAGAGGCGCGTCGCAACATGGTCAAGGTGTCGCTGAAGAACGGCACCATCCACCACCAGGTCACTGGCCACCACGGTGCAGCCCACGTGATGATGGCTCCTGCTCCCAAGGGAACCGGCATCATTGCTGGCGGCCCGATGCGTGCCGTATTCGAAGTGATGGGCATGACCGACATCGTGGCCAAGAGCCATGGTTCATCTAACCCTTACAACATGGTTCGCGCCACGTTTGATGCGCTGACCAATTCCACCACGCCTTCGGAAATTGCTTCCAAGCGCGGTAAGTCGGTCGAAGACCTCTTCGTCTGACAGGAGCGCACACATGTCTACGCAACAAACCGTGAAGATCCAGCTGGTTCGCAGCCCGATTGGAACCCAGCAGTCGCACCGCGCTACCGTGCGCGGCCTCGGCCTGCGCAAGCTCAACAGTGTCAGCGAACTCCAGGACAGTCCTGAAGTGCGCGGCATGATCAACAAGATCAGTTACCTGGTCAAAGTCCTCTGAGAGGTTCGAGATGGAACTCAATAGCATTAAGCCGGCCGCTGGCGCCAAGCACGCGAAGCGTCGCGTCGGTCGCGGCATTGGCTCCGGGCTGGGAAAAACAGCAGGACGCGGCCACAAAGGTCAAAAATCGCGTTCCGGTGGTTACCACAAGGTAGGTTTCGAAGGCGGTCAAATGCCTTTGCAACGTCGCCTTCCCAAGCGCGGTTTCAAGTCGCAAACGCTCAAGTACAACGCCGAAGTGACATTGGCTGCCTTGGCGCAGCTGGGTCTGGCGGAAGTGGATATGTTGGCGTTGAAGCAAGCAGGTTTGGTCAGCCAGATGGCCAAGGTCGTGAAGATCGTCAAGAGTGGTGAACTTGCTACGGCTGTCAAGTTGACGGGTATTGGCGCCACTGCGGGCGCGCGCGCTGCGATTGAAGCTGCAGGCGGCAGTCTCGCCTGAACAAACGGTGACGAAAGGCTTCCGTGGCAACTAACGCAGCTCAAATAGCCAAAACCGGCAAATTCGGCGACCTGCGCCGCAGGTTGGTGTTTCTGCTGCTTGCGTTGGTCGTCTACCGCGTCGGCGCGCATATCCCAGTTCCGGGCATCGATCCTACGCAGCTCAAACAATTGTTCAGTGGCCAGCAGGGCGGTATTCTCAATTTGTTCAATATGTTCTCGGGCGGCGCGCTGTCCCGGTTCACGGTGTTCGCTTTGGGAATCATGCCGTACATCTCGGCGTCGATCATCATGCAGCTCATGAGCTATGCGGTGCCGGCGTTTGAGCAGTTGAAGAAGGAAGGGGCGGCCGGTCAGCGCAAGATTACGCAGTACACGCGGTATGGCACGCTGGGTCTGGCGCTTTTTCAGTCCCTGGGTATTGCAGTTGCACTCGAGAGTTCGGCTGGCTTGGTTCTGACGCCTGGTTTCGGTTTTCGCATGACTGCGGTCGTGAGTCTGACGGCAGGCACCATGTTCCTGATGTGGTTGGGCGAGCAAATCACCGAACGCGGCCTGGGCAATGGAATTTCCATCCTGATTTTCGCTGGTATTGCAGCAGGACTTCCCAACGCTGTTGGTGGTCTTTTGGAGCTGGTACGAACCGGGTCCATGAGCATCATCGCGGCATTGTTCATTGTTCTGGTTGTTTGCTTGGTGACCTATTTTGTCGTGTTCGTTGAACGTGGTCAGCGCAAGATACTTGTGAATTACGCGCGGCGACAGGTCGGCAACAAGGTGTATGGCGGTCAATCGTCTCACCTGCCGCTGAAGCTCAATATGTCTGGCGTGATCCCGCCTATCTTCGCGTCTTCGATCATTTTGTTGCCGGCAACGGTGGTGAACTGGTTCAGCGCGGGTGATTCCATGCGCTGGCTGAAAGATATTTCGGGCGCTTTGACACCGGGGCAGCCGATCTATGTGTTGCTCTATGCGACGGCCATTGTGTTTTTCTGCTTTTTCTACACCGCGCTGGTATTTAACAGCCGAGAGACTGCGGACAACCTCAAGAAGAGTGGCGCGTTTATTCCTGGTATTCGGCCGGGCGACCAGACAGCGCGGTACATTGATAAAATCCTTGTCCGTTTGACGCTTGCTGGGGCTATCTACATCACGTTGGTGTGTCTGCTGCCTGAATTCATGATCCTGAAGTACAACGTGCCGTTTTATTTTGGTGGCACCTCTTTGATGATCATCGTGGTGGTCACGATGGATTTCATGGCACAAGTGCAGAACTATCTGATGTCCCAGCAATATGAATCGCTATTGAAGAAGGCTAATTTCAAAGGCGGGGCCGGGGCTTGACGAAGGCTTGCTGCAAGTCCACGGAGGCGCAGCACTATTAGATGAAGCCTTCGGGTTTCGCATTAACGCAGTGCGCCATGGCGCACGCAAACACGGTGTTTATGGCATAGGCCGCACACCACGACTGGTTTTAGGAGAATGAAATGAGAGTTTCGGCTTCGGTCAAGAAAATTTGCCGCAACTGCAAGATCATCCGCCGCAAGGGTGTGGTGCGCGTGATCTGCACGGACCTGCGTCACAAGCAGCGCCAGGGTTGAACAGGAAAGTATTAGAGGACGCACATGGCACGTATCGCTGGCATCAACATTCCGCCGCATCAGCACGCAGAGATTGGCTTGACGGCCATCTATGGCATTGGTCGCACCCGCGCACGCAAGATCTGTGAAGCTTGCGAAATCGCTTACTCCAAGAAGATCAAGGATCTTACGGACGGCGATCTCGAAAAGATTCGCGACCAGATCGCGCAGTTCACCATCGAAGGTGACCTGCGTCGCGAAACCACGATGAACATCAAGCGCTTGATGGACATCGGCTGCTACCGAGGCTTCCGCCATCGCCGCGGTTTGCCGGTGCGCGGTCAGCGCACACGCACCAATGCCCGCACCCGCAAGGGTCCGCGCAAGGGCGCCGCGGCCCTGAAGAAATAAAGAGATTGAAAGAACCATATGGCTAAGTCTCCCGCCAATAACGCCGCACAGCGTGTCCGTAAGAAGGTTCGCAAGAACGTCTCCGACGGTATCGCCCACGTGCATGCCTCGTTCAACAACACCATCATCACGATCACCGATCGCCAGGGTAACGCCTTGTCGTGGGCTTCGTCGGGTGGCCAAGGCTTCAAGGGTTCGCGCAAGTCCACGCCGTTTGCGGCACAGGTCGCATCCGAGACGGCCGGGCGCGCTGCCATCGAGCAAGGCATCAAAAACCTGGATGTCGAGATCAAGGGCCCAGGGCCAGGTCGCGAGTCCTCGGTGCGTGCCCTGGGTGCGCTCGGTATCCGTATCACCTCAATTTCTGATGTGACACCGGTTCCCCACAACGGCTGCCGTCCACAAAAGCGTCGCCGTATTTAAATTACTCCAAGCCCACCGCCGCCTGCGCCCGTATCCACGCCGCAGGCGGCTCCCGCAATGGTTTGCGGTAGAGACATCAGAAGGATATTCAAGTGGCACGTTACCTCGGCCCCAAGGCCAAACTCTCCCGCCGTGAAGGCACCGATCTGTTTCTTAAGAGCGCACGCCGCTCGATCGCGGACAAGTCCAAGTTTGATTCCAAGCCCGGCCAGCACGGTCGCACTTCGGGTCAGCGCACCTCCGACTATGGCCTGCAACTGCGTGAGAAGCAAAAGGTCAAGCGCATGTACGGCATTTTGGAGAAGCAATTCCGCCGTTACTTCGAAGCCGCGGAGCGCAAAAAGGGCAATACGGGCGCCAACCTGCTGTCGTTGCTGGAATGCCGGCTCGACAACGTCGTATACCGTATGGGTTTTGGCTCGACGCGCGCTGAAGCACGCCAGATGGTGTCGCACAAGGCGATCACGGTGAACGGCCAGTCGGTGAACATTCCTTCCTACTTGGTCAAGGTGGGCGATGTGGTTGCCGTGCGCGAGAAATCGAAGAAGCAAAACCGGATCGTCGAAGCCCTGCAACTGGCTGCGCAGGTCGGTATGCCCGCCTGGGTGGATGTCAATGCCGACAAGGCCGAAGGCGTGTTCAAGAAAGTGCCCGATCGAGACGAGTTCGGCGCCGACATCAATGAATCGCTGATCGTCGAGTTGTACTCGCGCTAAGCCAGCAAATCTGAATTTATCGTTCCTGCTCAGCGAGGCATCGCTGGGTGGGCGCTTCACCAGCCTTACCGGTGTAACGAGCTGGGGGTATTGAGAGGAAGTCTGCATGCAAACGAATTTGCTGAAGCCAAAAACCATCAACGTCGATCAGGTTGGTCACAACCGTGCCAAAGTAACGCTCGAACCTTTCGAGCGTGGCTATGGTCACACGCTCGGCAATGCGCTGCGTCGAGTTCTGTTGTCTTCCATGGTTGGTTATGCCGTGACGGAAGTCACCATCGCTGGCGTGCTGCACGAGTATTCGTCCGTGGATGGCGTCCAGGAAGATGTCGTCAACATTCTGCTGAACCTCAAAGGTGTGGTGTTCAAGCTGCACAACCGTGACGAGGTCACGCTGAGCCTGCGCAAGGACGCCGAAGGCGTGGTCACCGCCAGCGACATTCAGACGCCGCATGACGTGGAAATCGTCAACCCTGATCATGTGATTGCGAACTTGTCGCAAGGCGGCAAGCTTGACATGCAGATCAAGGTTGAAAAGGGTCGCGGCTACGTGCCGGGCAATCAGCGCCGCTACGGCGATGAGGCGACCAAGTCCATTGGCCGTATCGTGTTGGATGCTTCGTTCTCGCCGATCAAGCGCGTCAGCTACACGGTCGAGAGCGCGCGCGTGGAGCAGCGCACCGACCTCGATAAGCTGGTCGTCGAAATTGAAACCAACGGTGCGGTCACGGCAGAAGATGCGGTTCGGGCTTCGGCGCGCATCCTGGTGGAGCAGCTCGCGGTATTCGCTCAGCTCGATGGTGGCGAGATGGATGCCATCAATGCGCCTTCTGGAGCACGCAGCAACGCAAGTTTCGATCCGATTTTGCTGCGCCCGGTGGACGAGCTCGAACTGACCGTGCGTTCTGCCAACTGTCTGAAGGCAGAGAACATTTACTACATCGGTGATCTGATCCAGCGCACCGAGAACGAGCTGCTCAAGACCCCCAACCTGGGTCGCAAGTCGCTCAACGAAATCAAGGAAGTGCTTGCCTCGCGTGGGCTCACCTTGGGAATGAAGCTTGAAAACTGGCCGCCTGCCGGTCTGGACAAGCGCTAAAGCTATAATTTCGCGCCCTCACAGAAAGGGCCGTGCCCGGGCAGTACCTGATACGGCTGCCCGTTTTAACTACATTTAAGGATAAGCACCATGCGCCACGGACTCGGCCTTCGCAAACTCAACCGCACCAGCTCGCACCGCCTCGCGATGCTGCGCAACATGATGAACTCGCTCATCGAGCACGAGGCCATCAAGACCACGCTGCCCAAGTCGAAAGAACTGCGCCGCGTCATTGAGCCCATGATCACCTTGGCCAAGGTGGATACTTTGGCGAACCGCCGCCTGGCGTTTGACCGCCTGCGCGACCGCGACAGCGTCACCAAGCTGTTCACGGTGCTGGGCCCGCGTTTCAACGCGCGCCCCGGCGGCTACACGCGTATCCTGAAAATGGGTTACCGCGTCGGCGACAACGCCCCCATGGCGTTCGTCGAATTGGTCGAGCGCAGCGAAGAATCTTCTGCTGCACCGGCAGAAGCCGCTAAATAAGCTATAATTTACCTCTTACCGCGCGATGGAGCAGTCTGGTAGCTCGTTGGGCTCATAACCCAAAGGTCGGAGGTTCAAATCCTTCTCGCGCAACCAATCAGCAAACGCCCACTTCTGTGGGCGTTTTGCATTTCTGGCTTATAAATTCCTAGCTCAGATGAAGCAGCGCCTGTCGCGCCTGCTTGATAGGCCAGAATCGGTGCTGTATGCCTGACACCGCTGCGGCCCCACGCTCTCCTGTCCAGTCTGGCCTGATCGCCTTGCACGGTAACCGTGCCGAATGGCTGGCCGACGCGGTCCTCGAATGGCTTTCGCAGCACCCGCTCGCGCCGCTTGAATCCGAAATCGTGCTGGTACAAAGCAACGGCGTGGCCGAGTGGTTCAAGATGGCGCTGGCCGGGCGCGCCGGGGTGTGCGCGGCGGCGCAGGTCGAATTGCCCGCACGCTTTCTGTGGCGCAGTTACCGCCAGGTGCTGGGCCCGGCCGCGGTGCCGCCGCGCTCGGCGGTGGACAAAACGGCGCTGATCTGGCGCCTGCTGCAGCAGCTCCCTGACTTGGTTGCGCAGCCTGGCTTCGAGCCGGTGGCCGGGTTTCTTCGCGCTGGCGAACCCGATCGGTTGTGGCAGCTCGCCGGGCGGTTCGCGGATTTGTTTGATCAGTACCAGGTCTATCGCCCCGACTGGCTGGGCGATTGGGCACAGGGCCACGACAGGCTGGTACGCGGCCAGGGCGCTGCGCTGCCAGTGCCTCCTGAGCAGCTCTGGCAGCCTTTGCTCTGGCGTGCCGTGCTGGGCGGCCTGGGCGAAGCGGAGCGCGCCGCCATTCGGCCGCAGATTCACCAACGGGCGCTGGCCGCGCTGCGCGCTGGCGAGCCCTTGGCTGCGTCGCTGCCGCGCCGTGTGGTGCTGTTCGGCATGACCCATTTGCCGCTGCCAGTGCTCGAACTCCTGGCGGACCTGTCGCGCTACAGCCAGGTGCTGATGGCCATCCCCAACCCCTGCCGCTTTCACTGGGCCGACGCCATTGACGGTCGCGAGCTGCTCGCTGCGGCGCGTCGGCGCCACCCGCTGCGCGGCGGGGTCGATCTGGCACAACTGCCCATCGAGAGCCTGCACGCGCACGCCCACCCGCTGCTCGCCGCCTGGGGGCGCCAGGGGCGAGACTTCGTGCGCCAGCTCGACGCCTTCGACGAGACCGCCACTGCGCAGGCACGCCTCGGTATGGCGCGCGTGGACTATTTCGACGAAGCGGACGATGGCCCCACCCCACCGCTGCTGCTGCAGGTGCAGCAGCGCATACGCGACCTGGTGCCGCTGGCGGAGCACCCGCCCACAGTGCTGGCGGAGGATGACCGCTCCATCGTCTTCCACAGTGCCCACAGCGCGCTGCGGGAGGTCGAGGTGCTGCACGACCAACTGCTCGATCTGCTCGCCCACCCGCCGGGCCACCAGCCACTGGCGCCGCGCGACATCGTGGTGATGGTGCCCGATATCGAGCGCTTTGCCCCGGCCGTGCGGGCGGTGTTTGGCCAGGTGCCGCAGGGCGATGCGCGCTACATCCCCTGGGGGATTGCCGACCTGGGTGCGCGTGCCAGCCATCCCCTGGTGGGGGCGCTTGACTGGCTTTTGCAGGTGCCCCAGCAACGTTTTGCCATGAGCGAACTGCGCGATCTGCTCGACGTTCCGGCAATTGCGGCGCGCTTTGGCCTGGCGGCCGACGGTGTGGCCCAGCTCGCGCAGTGGATGTCGGGCGCCGGTATTCGCTGGGGCCTGGACGCCGGGCAGCGTGCAGGCCTGGGCCTGCAGGCCTGCGGCGCGCAGAACACGGCATGGTTCGGGCTGGAGCGCATGCTGCTCGGCTACGCCGTGGGCAGTGGCAGCTTTGGCGGCATCGAGGCCTGGGACGAGGTGGGCGGGCTCGACGCCGAACTCGCCGGCGCGCTGGCCGCCTTGCTCGCACGGCTCAGACATTGGCTCGAATCCTGCCAGGGGCCCACCGATCCCACCGTGTGGGCGCAACGCTTTCGCGCGCTCATGGCCGATTTTGCCAAGCCCGTGGGCGAGGCCGATCGCCAAGTGCTGCAGGCGCTCGAAGCCGCGCTCTCCGACTGGCTTGCCGCCTGCGAGGCAGGCGATTTCGCCGGCACGATCCCGCTGGAGATCGCGCGCTCCGCCTGGATGCAGGCACTCGATGAACCCCAGCTCGCCCAGCGCTTTCGGGCCGGCGGCGTCACTTTTTGCACGCTGCTGCCGCTGCGCGCCATCCCGTTCGAGGTGGTCTGCCTGCTCGGCATGAACGACGGCGACTACCCACGCCGCAGCCCGCGCAGCGACTTTGACCTGATGGCGCTGCCCGGCATGGCGCGCCCTGGCGACCGGTCGCGCCAGAGCGACGACCGCCAGCTCATGCTCGAAGCCCTGCTCTCGGCACGCCGCATGCTGTTGGTGAGCTGGACCGGCCGCAGCGTGCGCGACAACAGCGAACAGCCGCCCTCGGTGCTGGTGTCCCAACTGCGCGACTACCTGGCCGCTGGCTGGGGCGAAGAGGCCGTCAAGGCGCGCACCACCGAGCACCCGCTGCAGCCCTTCAGCCGCCAGTATTTCGAGGGCGACGCGCGCTGGTTCACCTACGCGCGCGAGTGGCGTGCCGCGCACGAGGCCGCTGCGCCGGGCCAGCCGGATGCGGCCCTGCGCCCGGCGTCCCCCTTCGCGTCTACGCCCCACATCGCCACGCTCGCGCAGCTCAGCGCCTGGCTGCGCCACCCGGCGCGTGCTTTTTTGCGCGAGCGACTGGCGGTGGTGTTCGAGCCGCCCGAGCAAGAGGTGGCCGACGATGAGAGCTTTGCCGTCGCGGGCCTGGAGCAGTACCAGATGGCCGAGGACACGCTGGCCGCGCTCGACGCCCGCACAGCGGTGGGCGACCCCGCCCCGCTGGACGCCATGCTGGCCGACGCCCTGGAAGGGCTGCGCCGCGCGGGCCGCCTGCCCATGGCTGCGCTGGGGGCCCGCGCCCAGCACATGCTGTTCGACACCCTGCTTCCCGTGGCCGAGGCCTGGCAGCAGCAGTGCGCGCTGTGGAGCGTACCGGCGCCGCGCCTGCGGGTGGTGTGGGAATCGTTGGATGCTTCTGATTTGGTAGCTGCTAACGCATATGGAATAAGCGCTAGAGGCCATTTAGACCTAAAAAATGCAGCGCCTGCCGCCCTGGAAGACTGGATCGACTCCCTGCACCGCGCAGCCGACGGGCGCGTCGCCTTGCTGGGGCGCACGGTCTCGCGCGTGCTTGCCAAGGGGAAAGGGCCGGCGCGGGCGCGGCCCGAGAAAATGCTGGTCTGGTGGCTGCGCACGCTCGCGGCGGCCGCCTGTGGCGCCCCGGTGGAAGGGGTGCTCGTCGCCGGTGATGCGGTGGTCTGCTGGCCGCCCATGGAGCAGGCAACAGCACAGCAGACGCTCACGGTCGTTCTGGGGCTGTGGCAGCAGCAGTGGCACGCCGATGCGCCGCTGCCCTTGCCGCTCGCCACTGCGCTGGCCCTGGTGAGCGAGCGACCCGCCCAGGCCGCGTACGAAGGCTCGGGGTCGCGCCAGGGCGCGCCGGGTGAAGTCAAAGACCCGGAGTGGGAGCGCTTCTACCCCGACTTCGAGGCGCTCGCCGCCGATGGGCGTTTCGAGGCCCTGGCGCTGCTGCTGCACGCGCCGCTGGCGCGATGGGCGGCCGAGGCGCTCCAGATCACACCGCACACCACCCTTGCGCCCGGCGATGGCGATGACGCGGAGGAAGACGAATGAGCCCCTCCGCCGACCTTGCCACCCACAAGCTCGACCCGCTGCATTTTCCCTTGCACGGCAGCCGCCTCATCGAAGCGAGCGCCGGAACGGGCAAGACCTGGACCATTGCCGCGCTCTACCTGCGCCTGGTGCTGGGCCACGGCGGCGAGGCCGGCTATGCCCGGCCGCTGGCGCCGGCCGAAATTCTGGTGATGACGTTCACCCGGGCGGCCACGCGGGAGCTCTCGGGCCGCATCCGCGCCCGGCTGGCCGAAGCAGCGCGTGTGCTGCGCGATGAGATCGATCCCACGCCAGACGATGCGTACCTGGCCGCGCTGCGCGATGCGTACGCGCCCGGCCCCGCACGCGCGCAGGCCGCCTGGCGCCTGGCGACGGCCGCCGAGGGCATGGACGACGCGGCAGTGCAGACCATCGACGCCTGGTGCCAGCGCATGCTGCGTGAGCACGCTTTCGATAGCGGCGCGCTGTTTGACGAAGAGCTCGACGCCGACGAAGCCACCCTGCGCGCCCAGGCGGTACACGACCACTGGCGCCAGCAGGTGTACCTGCTCTCGCCCGAGCTTCTGGAGCGCGTGCTGGCCGTGTGGCCCGACGTGGACGCCCTGGCCGCCGATGCGCGCGCGCTGGAAACGGTGGCGCTGGCGCCCGGTGCGGGCGAGGGCAGCGTCACCGATTGCCTGGCCCGCGCCGATGCACGGCACGCGGCAGCCGTCGCCGGGCTCAAGGCCGGGTGGGCCGAGCGCGCCGACGCACTGGCGCTGTGGGTGCAGACCGAGCTTGCCGAGCGCAAGACCGCCTGGGACTCGCGCAAGCTCTCGTCCGTCACCGCTTGGCTGCGCACGGTGGCCGACTGGGCCCGCTCCGACGGGGTGGAGCCGCTCACGCTCACCAAGACCGCCACCGAACGCCTGTGCCGCGAAGCGCTGCTGGCCTTGCGCAAACCCGATGCGCCGCCGAGCGAGATTCCGCCCGACTTTTCTGCCATCCCTGCGCTGCTGGCTGCGCAGCAGGCTCTGCCCACCCCCGAGATTGCGCTGCGCGAGCATGCTGCCGCGCGGATTGCCGAGCGCCTGGCCCACCTCAAACAGCAAAGCGGCAGCTTTGGCTTCCACGACATGCTGGTGCGGCTGGACCGCGCACTCTCGGGGCCGCGCGGCGATGCCCTGCGTGCGCGCATCCTGGCGCAGCACCCGGTGGCGCTGATTGACGAATTCCAGGACACCTCGCCGCTGCAGTACCGCATCTTCGAGCGCCTGTACCAGCCGCAGGCCAACGACCCGGCGACGGCGCTGCTGCTCATTGGCGACCCCAAGCAATCGATTTATGCCTTCCGTGGTGCCGATATCTACAGCTACCTGGCCGCGCGCCGCGCCACCCGCGGCCGGCACGCCATGCTGGACACCAACTACCGCTCCACCCAGGTGCTGGTGGAGGTGGTCAACCACTGGTTTGCCCGCGCGGAGGAGCGCCCTGGCGCGGGGGCCTTTGGGTTTCGCTCCGGCGAAGTGGCGGGGGACATGGGCGAGAGCGCCGCGCTGGAAGCCGACCCGCTGCCCTTTGTGCCGGTGGGCGCCAAAGGGCGCAAGGAGCGCCTGGTGACACGCGCGGGCGCATTGCCCCCGATGGTGCTCGCCCACGCCCTGGAGCCCGCGGGCGCGCCGGTGCAGCGCCAGCGCTTTGCCGCACGCTGCGCCGAGCAGATTGTCGATTGGCTCAACGACCCGCAGGCGGGCTTTGCCGAGGAAGGCGAGCCGTTCAGGCCACTGCGCCCCGCCGACATCGCCGTGCTGGTGCGCAGCGGCACCGAAGCCCAGGCCATGCAGCGTGCGCTGCGCCGCCGGGGCCTGGCCTCGGTGTATTTGTCGGACAAGGACTCGGTGTTCAAGGGCCCCGAAGCGCGCGACCTGCTCTGGTGGCTGCAAGCCGTGGCCGAGCCGCGCGATGCGCGGCGCCTGCGCACCGCGCTGGCGAGCGCGACGCTGGATTTGCCGCTGGCCGAGCTTGAACGCCTGGCGCAGGACGATGCGGCGCTGGAGGCGCGCAGCGAGCAATTGCGCGCGTTGCAGGCGCTGTGGCAATCGCAGGGCGTGCTGCCCATGCTGCGCCAGACGCTGCACCAGTTCGGCCTGCCCGCGCGCTGGCTGCGCGAGGCCGGTGGCGAGCGGCGCCTGACCAACTTCCTGCACCTCGCCGAACTGCTGCAGACCGCCAGCAGCACGCTCGATGGCGAGCAGGCGCTGGTGCGCTGGCTTGCCGGCCAGTTGCAGCAAGCGGGCGCGGCCGCCGACGAGCAGATCGTGCGCCTGGAGAGCGATGCCGACCTGGTGCAGATCGTCACCATCCACAAAAGCAAGGGGCTGGAATACCCGGTGGTCTGCCTGCCGTTTGCTTGCTCCGTGCGGCCGGTGAAGAAGCAAAAGCGCAACCCCGCCGTGGCGCTGTCGGATGCCGCGGGCGTTCGCACGCTCCAGCTTGCGCCCAGCGATGCGCAATGGCAGCAGGCCGAGTGCGAACGCCTGCGCGAAGATCTGCGCCTGTTCTACGTGGCGCTGACCCGCGCGCGGCACGCGCTCTGGCTGGGCTTTGCCGCCATCAGCGAAGGCAAGTCGGCCAAGACCAGTACCCACCGCAGCGCGGCCGGCAGCGTGCTGGCCGGAGGCGAGGCGCGCTCGCCCGAGGAGTGGCTTAACGAACTGCACGACCTGGCGGACGCACAGCCAGCGATCAGCCTGGAAGCGGTAGAGGAGGGCGCCGCGCCTTGCACCGCCTTTGTTCCACGCGGCGGCGTGCGCGCCTTGCAGGAGGGCACGGACTACACCGCCTGGTTCGACCGGCATTGGGGCATCGCCAGCTTTTCCCAGTTGGTGCGCGGCCTGCCATCCGCCGGCCCGGAGCAGGCGCTGCTGCCCACGCACCGCGCCATGCCGGCGGATGATGAGGCGCCGGTGCCGGACGATGCCGAACGCGCCGAACGCGCCGAACCCGGCAGCGCCACGCTGGCCAAGCGCCCGCGCGGCAGTACGGCCGACCTGTTTCCCGAGCCACCGGCGCTCTGGCACGGCTTTGCACGCGGCACGCTGGTGGGCAACTTTTTGCATGAGCAGCTCGAATGGCTCGCGGGCGAAGGCTTTGCATTCGCGCCCGATGGTCCGGTGGCCGCGCGCCTGCGCCGGCGCTGCGAGCGCTCTGCCTATGGCGCGGTGGCAGACGAGGTGCTGACCTGGCTGGCGGCGGTCGTGGCAACCCCCTTGCCGCCGCTGGGCGTGCCCCTCGCCGCGCTGGCCACGCGCCTGCCGGAGATGGAATTCTGGCTGCCCGCCCAGCGCTTGCCGGCGCAGGGCATCGACGCGCTGTGCCGCCAGCATCTGCTGCCCGGCCTGCCACGCCCGGCCCTGCCCGAGCGTGCGCTGCACGGCATGCTGATGGGCTTTGCCGATCTGGTGTTCGAGCATGGCGGGCGCTACTGGGTGCTGGACTACAAATCCAACTGGCTGGGGCCGGACGCCCAGGCCTACGCTCTGCCCGCCCTGGAGCAGGCCCTGGCCCAGCACCGCTACGACGTGCAGGCTGCGCTCTACCTGCTGGCGCTGCACCGCCTGCTGCGCGCGCGCTTGGGCGCGCACTATGCCCCGCAGCAGCACCTGGGCGGCGTGCTGTTGTACTTCCTGCGCGGCATCGACGGGCCGGCCAGCGGCGTGGTGCAGCTTGCGCCGCCGCTGGCGCTGCTGGATGCGCTCGACGCGCTGCTCCAGACGCCCGTGGCAGGCGAGGTGCACCCATGAGCACGACCGACCTGGGCATGGGTGAGATGCCCCAGATTCCGGGAGTGCCCGGCCCGCGCGCCGCCACCCTTGCCGGCTTGCGCGCCCTGGCCGACGCAGGCTGGCTGCGCCAGCTCGACTGGGCGCTGGCACAGTTCATGGCCCGGCTCGACCCCGACGCTGCACCCGAGCTGTTGGTGGCCGCCGCCCTGCTGGCACAGTTCGAGGGCCGTGGCCACAGTTGCCTTCCGGTGAACCTGCTGTGCGTGCGGCCGCTTGCCTTGCCGGGCTGGCCGCCAGCGGCTCAGGAGGCGCTGGACGCGTTGTTGCGCGGCCTTTCCACCGACCCCGCCCACTGGATGCAGGCGCTGCGCGCCAGCCACTGCGTGCAGGACGCCGCCCGCGCGCCGCAGCAGGGTGCCCAGCCGGACGGTGGCACCCCGCTGGTGCTCGCCGGCCCGCCCGAGGCGCCGCTCCTGTACCTGCGGCGCTACTGGCATTTCGAGCAAGCGGTGGCGCAGCAGTTGCGTGCCCGCGCTGCCGAGCCTATCGCGGTGGACACCGCGCTGGCGCGCCACTGGCTCGACCGCTTGTTCGACCCGGCGCCTGCTGGCACCTGCGACTGGCAGAAGCTCGCCTGTGCCATCGCCTTGCGCTCGCGCCTGGCCATCGTCACGGGCGGCCCCGGCACCGGCAAGACCTACACCGCAGCCCGCCTGCTCGCCGCGTTGCTGGCGGTGGACAGCACGCCCGAGCGCCTGCGCGTCGCGCTGGCCGCGCCCACAGGCAAGGCGGCAGCGCGCTTGCGCCAATCGCTGGAGACGGCGCTGGCGGGTTTGCAGGCGCGGGCGGGCGATACCCTGGACCTGGCCGGCTTTGCCACGCGCATCGGTCCGGCGCGTACCCTGCACGCGCTGCTGGGCGCCCGCCCAGGCACGCGGCGGCTGCGCCACCACGCGGCGGCGCCGCTGGATGTGGACGTGCTCATCGTCGATGAAGCCTCCATGGTGCACCTTGAAATGATGGCTGCGCTGCTCGCCGCGTTGCCCGCCCACGCCCGCCTGGTGCTCCTGGGCGACAAAGACCAGCTCGCCTCGGTTGAAGCGGGGGCCGTGCTGGGCGACCTGTGCCAGGGCGCGGAGCAGGGCCATTACGACGCGGGCACGGTGCGCTACGCCCAGGCGGCAGCCGGCGTGGACATTCCCCAGGCGCTGCGTGCGTTGGCGGTGCCGGTGCCGCTGCTCGCCGCGAACACGGTCGTGCTGCGCGAGAGCCACCGCTTTTCCGGCCCCATCGGCGCGCTGGCGCTGGCCGTCCACGCAGGGGACGGCGCGCGTGCGGCGGCGCTGTTGCGCCATGACGCCAGTGGCGCCCTCCATTCGTTGGAAGGTGCCGAGCCCCAGGCCGCCGTGGACCTGGCGCTCGCCGAGGGGCCCGCGCCGAGCTACCGCGACTACCTGTTGCGGCTTGGCAGCCGGCCGGTGGCGGACGATGCGGCAGGGCACGCTGCCTGGGCCGCCAGCGTGCTCGCCGCCTTCGAGCGCTTTCGCTTGCTGTGCGCGGTGCGCGAAGGCCCCTGGGGTGCCGAGGGGATGGCGCGCGCCATCGAACGTGCGGCGCGCGAGGCGCGGCTGCTTGGCGGCACCGGCCAGTGGTACGCCGGGCGCCCGGTGCTCGTCACACGCAACGACGCGGAGGCCGGCGTGTTCAATGGCGATGTGGGCCTGGCCTTGCCGGCTGCGGGGGGCGCCGGCCTGCGCGTGTTTTTTGCCGATGGCCCGAGCTTGCGCTCGGTCAGCGTGGCGCGGCTGGCGCATGTGGAAACCGCGTTCGCCATGACGGTGCACAAGGCGCAGGGCTCGGAGTTCGAGCACACCGCGCTGGTGCTGCCGCCGCACGCGGGCGCCTTGCTTTCGCGCGAACTGGTCTATACCGGCATCACCCGCGCGCGCCAGATCTTTACGCTGGTGGCGCCGCGCGCCGGGCTGCTGGCGCAGGCGGTGCAGCTGCGCACCCAGCGCGCCAGCGGCTTGCAAGACCTGCTGCGGCGCGAAGCCGGATGAGCGTTCGGCAAGCGCGCCGCCTACAATCCCCGTCCATGCAAACCTTGCGCCGCTTTCGCGCTCTCGCCAGCTTCATGCTGGTGTGGTTTGCCATGTCCATCGGCGTGGCGACGGCGTCGCCTTTCGTTCACCCGCAATCGGCGCAGCTGGTGTGCTCGGCCAGCGGCGACGTCAAGCTGCTGGTGCTGGGCGACGATGGTACGCAGACGCAGCGCGGGCATACGCTTGACTGTCCGCTGTGCGTGCACTTTGGCAGTGCCGCCCCGCCGCCTGCGCCCATCCGCCTGCCGCAGGCCCTGCGGCTGGCCCATGCCCTGCTGCCCATTCCCGCCGCGCACATTGCGGCGCGCACGGCCGCGCCGCTGCCGGCGCGCGGGCCTCCGCTGTTCTCCTGAAGTGCTATTGCAACCGTAGCTGCTTGCCCAATAGGGATAAGCGCTGGCGGTCGTTTTCATTGGTTTCAGGAGTGTTCCCATGCGCAGAAATCGCGTGGCCATGGCGCTTGCCGTGGCCTTTCCCTTCAGCCTGAGCGCGTATGCCCAGGCCAACGATGCCCCGACCAAAGAACTGGGCGTCGTCACCATCACCGGTGGTCAGCCCACCTCGCTGCCGACGCAGATTCCCACCACCATGGAGGGTGTCACGGGCGAGCAGATTGAGCAGGGCATCAACGCCACCGACAGCGAGGACGCGCTCAAGTACTTCCCCAGCCTGCTGGTGCGTAAGCGCTACATCGGCGACTACAACCACGCCATCCTCTCCAGCCGGGCCTCGGGCACCGGCAACAGCGCGCGCTCGGCGGTGTATGCCGACGGCATCCTGCTGTCGAACTACCTGGGCAACGGCATCGGCGGCCTGTCGTTTCCGCCGCGCTGGGGTTTGGTGACGCCCGAGGAGATCGAGCGGGTCGATGTGATGTACGGGCCGTTCTCCGCCGCCTACCCCGGCAACTCGGTGGGCGCGGTGGTCGATTACGTCACGCGCATGCCCACGCACTTCGAGGCCCACGCCAAGATGGGCTACGTGTCGCAGCCTTTTGAGCTCTACGGCACCAACACCACAACCCGCAGCTGGCAGGCCAGCACCTCGGTGGGCAACAAAAGCGGCGACTGGGCCTGGTTCCTCAACTTCAGCCACACCGACAGCGAGGGCCAGCCGCTGACCTTTGCCACGCGCACCCTGGCCAGCGGAACGCCCGGCACGGCCGGCACACCGGTCACCGGCGCGGTTCCAGGTTTGAACAGCGCCAATGCCACCTGGTGGATTCTGGGCAGCGGCACGGCGTACACCACGCAGCAGGACCACTTCAAGGCCAAGCTGGCCTGGGACATCACGCCCACCTTGCGCGCCGCCTATACGCTGGGGGTGTGGCAAAACCAGTCGCAGGGGCGGCCGGTGTCGTACCTGCGCGATGCCGCGGGCCAGCCGGTCACGAGCGGCGCCATCAACATCGGCGGGCGCAGCTACGCGCCGCTGACCGGCAGCGATTTCGCGCTGACCAACGAATCGCTCCTGCACACCATGCACGGCCTGTCGGTCAAGAGCCATACGCAGGGCGTGTTTGACTGGGAAGTGGCGGCCAGCCTCTACGACTACGGCAAAGACCAGAAGCGCCAGAACAGCGCCGCCAACCCCCTTCCCGGTGCCGCGTCCGGGGGGGCGGGCACGCTGGCAGACGGCAACGGAACAGGCTGGAACAACCTGGCACTCAAGGGCATCTGGCGCCCGGGCGGCATGCAGGGCGCCCACATCGTCGATTTCGGCTTCCAGCAGGGCAGCTACCAACTGGACTACCTCACCTCCGCGATCCCGGGCAACTGGCTGCAGGACGGCCCCGGCGCGCGGGTCAGCGAGGTGGGCGGCAAGACGCGCTTGCAAAGCCTGTACGCGCAGGATGCCTGGTCGTTCGCGCCACGCTGGAAGACGGTGCTGGGCCTGCGCGGCGAGCGCTGGAGCGCTTACGACGGCAGCACCGCCATTCCGGGCGCCGCGCCCGCCATCGACACGCGCTGGGCCGAGCGCAGCGAGACGCACTTCTCGCCCAAGGCGGCGCTCTCCTGGCAGTGGCTGCCGGACACGGTGCTCAAGGCCTCGGCCGGCCGGGCGGTGCGCTTTCCGACAGTGAGTGAGCTGTATGGCGCCACCGCCACCGCGAATGCGCAGTACATCAACGACCCGAACCTGCGGCCGGAAAAATCCTGGACCACCGAGCTGAGCGCGGAAAAAGACCTGGGGAGCAGCCTGCTGCGCCTGACCTTCTTCACCGAGGACACGCACGACGCGCTCTACACCCAGACCACGCTGGATACCGTGGCCAACCGCAACGTCAGCCGCGTGCAGAACGTTGGCCGCATCCAGACAAAGGGATTGGAACTGGCCTGGAGCGGCAGCGACGTGCTGCGCCGCGGCCTGGACCTGAACGCCAGCGTCACCTACGCCGATTCGGTCATCAAGGACAACGCCGGCTTCGTCACGGTGCCGGGCGACACCATCGGCAAGCGCCAGCCCAATGTCGCCAAATGGCGCGCCAGCGCGCTGGCGAGCTACCGCTGGAACGAGCGCTGGAGCACCTCGGTGGGCGCGCGCTACAGCGGCCCGCAGTTCCGCACCCTCGACAACAGCGACGTGAACGGTTTTGCCTACATGGGCGTGAGCAAGTTCTTCACCGTGGACCTGCGTGCCCGCTACCGGATCGACAAGCACATGGTGGCGTCCTTCGGCATCGACAACGCCAACAACTACCAGTTCTGGAATTTCCACCCCTATCCGCAGCGCAGCTATGTCGCGGAACTCAAGATCGACCTCTGAAAGAACCACCATGCCTTCAAAAACTCTCAAATTCATAGCTGTCAGCGCTTTACTGGTAAGCGCTAGCGGCGTTTTTAACCTTGCAAATGCGCATGTCACGCTGGAATACCAGGTGGCCAATGCAGGCAGCAGCTACAAAGCCACGTTCCGCGTCGGCCACGGCTGCGGCGCATCGCCCACGCGCGAGATCGCCGTCACCATTCCCGCCGGCGTGGAAGGCGCCAAGCCCATGCCCAAGCCGGGCTGGACGATTGCCATCGAGCGCGAGAAGCTGGCCCAGGCGCGCAGCGACCACGGCAAGACCATCACCGAGGAAGTGCGCCGCATCCGCTGGAGCGCCAAGACGCCAGCGGACGCACTGCCCGGCGATTTCTACGACGAGTTCGTGCTCCAGGCGCACCTGCCCAGCCAGGCCGGAACAATCTACTGGCCGGTGGAGCAAATCTGCGAACAGGGCCGCATGGACTGGACCGAGGTGCCCACGGCAGGCCAGAAGCTGCACGACCTCAAATCCCCCGCGGCTGCGCTGGAGCTGCTGCCCGCAGCCGGCGGCCATTCGCACTAAGTTTTTCACAGGAGCCCACGATGACTATGCAACGTTTCACCACCTCCCTGCTGTTTGCCGCCACTCTGCTGGCCGGCCATGCCTATGCCCAGGGCGCGGCTCCGGCCGCCGTCGATGGCGCCTGGGCACGTGCCAGCGTGCAGGGCCAAACGAGCTCGGGTGCATTCATGCGCATTACCGCTAGCGAGCCTTTGCGCCTGCTGCGTGCCGAGACGCCTGCTGCTGGCCACGCCGAAGTGCATGAGATGAAAATGGATGGTGGCGTCATGAAAATGCGTGCTTTGCCGGAGCTCGATCTGCCGGCCGGCAAGGCGGTCGAGCTCAAGCCCGGTGGCTACCACATCATGCTGATGGACCTGAAGGCGCCGCTGGCCAAGGACACGCAATTGCCGCTGACCCTGGTGTTCAAGGACGCCAAGGGCGAGGAGCACCGCATGGAACTGCAGGTCCCGGTGGCCACCATGCCCCCTGGCGCGCACGGCGGCCACGCCGCGCCCATGGCGATGCCCATGCCCACGCAGAAGAACTGAGCGCCGCATTACCGCTGTGGGCGCCCCCAGCCGGGGCGCATTGGAGTAAGCTGTCCGCACACCTCTTAACCCTCCACAGCGGAAGCAACCATGAGCGATTCAACCCCCTTTGGTTTTGGCAAATTCGTGCCGGGCTTCGATTTCCTGCAAGGCCTGGCCAAGGGCGCTGCAGGCAACATCCCGCAGCTGCCCCAGCTCTCCAACTGGGTGGCGCCGACCCTCAGCGTCGAAGAGTTGGACAAGCGCGTCGAGGAGCTCAAAGCCGTACAGTTCTGGCTGGAGCAGAACTCGCGGGCTCTGGCCGCCACCATCCAGGCGCTGGAAGTGCAGAAGATGACCCTGGCCACGCTCAAGGGCATGAACTTCAGCATGGGCGACGTGGCCAATGCCTTCAAGCTCAAGACCGCCGATACCGTGATGGGCGGGGTGCACAAGGCGGGTGAGGGCTTGGCCCAAGCCGCGCAGATGGTCAGCGGCGTGGCATCCCGCGCGGCCGACGCGGTTCGCCCCTCGGCGGACGAAGCAGCGCCCGAGGCCGCAGGCTCCGTGCACGGCGGCACGGACAAGAAGGCCCCTGCAGGCAAATCCAAAGGCAAGGCCGAAGCCACCAGCGTCATCGACCCGATGCAGTGGTGGGGCGCGCTGACGCAGCAGTTCCAGCAGATCGCCAGCTCGGCCATGAAGGACGCTGCGCGCCAGACGGCCGTGGACGCCGCGCGCAACGTGGCCACCGGTCTGGCCAAGGACGCTCTGAAGACCGCCACCGGCATGACCGCGCAAATGGCGGCTCAGGGCGTCAAGAGCATGCAGGCCGCCACCGGCCGCACCAAGGCGGCCAGCCCCCGCAGCGCGGCCAAACAGCCCGTGGCTGCGAAGAAGGTGGCCAAGGCGACGGCAAAAAAACCTGCACCGCGCAAGGCGGCGGCGCGCAAAACCTCGGCCCGTAGCACGCGCTGAAGCCACCAGCGCGCAGCGCTGGGCACCTTCTTTGGCGGGGATCTCGATGAAACTGTTTCCAACCGGCCACGCCACCCATCCGCAAGCCCGCATGGCAGCGCTGATGGCGCTGGCCCAGGTGCGCGCGCAGATGGGCGCGCCTGGATATGCGTCGGCACCCACGCTGGGCCTGCTCTACATCACCGACCACTACGCCGATCAAGCGCAGGAAGTGCTCGACCTGCTGGCCGCCGAGCTGCCCGAAATCACCGACTGGAGCGGCACTGTGGGCGTCGGGGTCTGCGGCGGCAGCGCCGAATACTTCGACCAGCCAGCGCTGGCGCTGATGCTGCTGGAATTGCCGCCCGACCAGTACCGCGTGTTCTCCGGCGTCGCGCCGCTGCCCTGCAGCGGGGTGGGCGGGTTTTCGGCGCAGACGGCGCTGGTACATGCCGATGGCGCCGCGCCTGAGGTTGCGGCGCTGGTGGCCGAATTGGCCGACCGCACGGCGAGCGGCTATTTGTTTGGTGGTCTGGCGGCCAGCCGTGGCGCCAGCGTGCAATTTGCCGTGGGTGGCAACGGCAACCTTGCCGGGCAGGGCGCCGCCAGTGGCGTATTTACCGGCGGCCTCTCGGGCGTGGCCTTTGGGGCCGGCGTGGCCCTGATCTCGCGCGTCACGCAGGGCTGCCAGCCCGTCGGGCCGGTGCACCGCATCACCGAGGCCGCCGACAACGTGGTGCTGGCGCTGGACAACGAGCCGGCGCTCGAGCGCCTGCTCGATACGCTGGAGGTCTCGCTTTCAGGCGATCCGCAGCAGGCCATCGAGCGCGTGCGCGTGACGCTGGCCGGTCTCATGGACGACGAGCGTTCGGGGTCCGCACCGGCGTTGCGCAGCACCGGCCATTTCGGTGCCGAAACCCGTGTGCGGCACATCATCGGGCTCGATGGCACGCGCCACGGCGTAGCCCTCGCAGAGCGTGTGGAAAGCGGCATGCGCCTGGCGTTCTGCCAGCGCAACGTGCAGGCGGCGCGCGCCGATCTGACGCGCATCTGCGCCGAAATCCGCGAGGAACTGGCGCCCGAAGGTGCGGCGCCCACCCACGCCATTGCCGGCGCGCTTTACGTGAGCTGCTCAGGCCGTGGTGGCCGGCATTTTGGCGGTGACAGTGCGGAACTGCGCATCGTGCAGCATGCCCTGGGCGATGTGCCGCTGGTCGGGTTTTTTGCCGGCGGTGAAATCGCGCACGCCAACATCTACGGCTACACCGGCGTACTGACGGTGTTTCTCGCACAGCGGTAACGAAAAAGCGCCCCAACCGCGAGGGCTGGGGCGCTTTGCGTGCAGCAAGGCCGCAATGCCGGCGGCGCTTAATTGCGGCGCGGGTCGTTTGGATGCCGGTCGTTGCGGTTGCGCACGCCGTCGCCATCGCGGTCGCCGTCCCGGTTGTTGCGCAAGCCGTCGCCGTCCATGTCGTGGCGGTTGTAGCGGTTGCGCATGTCGTCATGGTCGCGCATACCGGGACCGCGGCCTTGCCAGCCGCCGCGCTCAAAGCGCCAATCGCCGCCGCTCTGCACCCAGTGAGGTTGCATGTAGGTGTAGCCGGGGCGCATCTTCAGCCAGTAGCCATTGATCCAGTGGTAGCGTGCACCGCGCCATTCCCAGTGACCTTCCACCCAGACTTGGCCGCGCCGCATGCCAGGGCGCTCGATGACGCGTGGGGGCGGTGGTGGTGGCAGGTTGCGGTATTCGAGGGTTGGACCGGACTGGATGATCACAGTGGCCTGGGTGGCAGCCTGCGCCGGCGCCAGGCTGGCGAGGGCAAGGGCAGCCACAGCGGCGGCGGTGGTGAGAGGGCGGTGCATGAAGGTTCTCCTGGGATACGGCTCACGGAAAGCCAATATCGCCATGATGCGGCCTGCTTGTCAAATGTCTGTAGGGCAAGCGTGAAGTTGTGTGTAGGTGGGTGACCGGTTGCGCGCGAACGCGCGCCTGCAGGAGACACGAGAGCAGGCCCTCAGAACGTGTTTACGATCTCCCAGGGGCCGCGTTGGAGCGAAATCGGGCGATTGGACGCCCCGGCTGCTTGCATGGGCATGAGCCCATGCGGCGCATCCGAAGCATCCACTCATCCCGATTGCGCTCCAACGCGGCTCCTGCGAGATCGTAAACACGTTCTCAGCGTGCAGGCCGCGCCAGCCCGCGCCGCTCGATGGGCGTGGAGAACACGATGGAGGTGCGTGTTTCGCCATAGCCGTTGATGCCGGCGAGGAAGCGCTCCAGGTCTTGCAGTGAGGTGGCGACGACCTGCATCACATAGGAATCCTCCCCCGCCACATGGTGGCATTCCAGCACCTCGGGCAGCTCGGCGAGCCTGTCCAGCAGGGCGCGCTTGCCCGGTTGCGGCACATGGATGCCCACGATGGCGCGCACCCCGTAGCCCACGGCGGCCGGTTCCACCTGTGCCTGGTAGCCGCGGATCACACCGGACTCCTGCAGTCGCTTGAGGCGCTCGGCTGTGGCCGGCATGGATAGGCCCGTGGCATCGGCCAGCGCCTTGAGCGGTGCCCGGCCATCGGCCTGCAGGGCCTGCAGTAGCAGCCAGGCCTTGTTGTCGAGCTGGATCGGTGAATGTTTTGTCATTGCCAATTCTTGCCTTGAAAAGAACGGCATTCAAGCTGTTCGGCCGAATTTTCTGGCTGTTGTCATGCGCCGTCTCTGCCTACCATGGCGAGATGGTTTCCAAGGTATTTGTGTTGTTTTCTGAGGCTCTGTGGGTTGGGTTCTCGATCGCTGCGCCAGTGGGGCCCATCGGCCTGCTGACCATCCAGCGCACGCTGGAGCGCGGTATGCGTGCCGGCCTGGCCACGGGGCTCGGAGCGGCCACGGCGGATGCGCTGTATGGCGCACTCGGGGCACTGGGCACGCGCTTTCTGATCGATGCGCTGGTGGGCGCGCGAACCTGGCTGGCGCTGGTGGGTGGGCTGGTGCTGTTGGGGATGGCCTGGCGCGTGGCACGCCAGCCCATGGCCCGGCAGGCGGCAGTCGTGGCCACGTCCGGCGATCTGTTGGGGTGTTTTGTCGGCACGCTGGCGCTCACCCTGTCGAACCCGGTCACCATCCTGTCGTTCATCGCCATCTTCGGCGCCATGGCCGGTGGGGCCCGGACCGTGGCGGTGCTGCCCATGGTGGCGGGGGTGTGGCTGGGCTCGGCGCTGTGGTGGCTGCTGCTGACTGCCATGGTGGCCCGTTGGCGCGCGCGCCTGGATGAGACCTGGCGCCAGCGCATCCAATGGAGCTCGGCGGCCCTGCTGGCAGGCTTTGCGCTCTGGCAGTGGTGGGGGCTGCTCCGCTAAGGCGGTTCAGGCTGGCTCGACGGCGAATGTCAGCCCGGCGTGGGCCTGCAGCCGGTCGATCAGCGGCTGTCCCAGTGCAGGGGCCGTGGTCCAGATACCGCCCGGTGTGCTGGTGGCGTCCTGCAGCAGGCACACGGCCGCCTCGGCAATCATCTTGGAGGTTGAGCCGTAGCCCGGGTCGCGGTCGCCCTGGACCGCCACGCGCAGTTGGTGGCCCTCGGCGTCCATCCCCAGGAAGAGCACGTCGTAGAACCCCGCCTCGCGCTCCTCGCGCGAAGGGCCTTCGCCCGGCCTGGGGCCGCTGTCGGAGCCAAGCGACTTGTCGGCGGCCACGGCGTTGGCCATCGCTTCGCCCTTCTCGCCCGTGCCGGTCACCAGCATCTCGTCGTACACAAAGTCCGGCCCGTAGCGGTGCCCCGTCAACAAGTTGGAGCGGTGGATATTGCGCGTGTTGATGGCGGCCATCACGAACGGCGCTACCCACATGCCCAGCGCCTCGTCCACCATGGGTTTGTTGCCCGAGGGTTGGCGCGGGCCTTCAAAGCCAGGGGTGAGCGAGAAGGGGTTGCGCAACAGCTCCAGCACGCCGGGGTCCGCGGCGGCGGCCATGGTGGCTTTCAGGCTGGCGGCAGTCCCGCCGGAGAAGGTGCCCTTCATCTTGCGCACGCGTCCGCGCACGCGGCTGGCAGGGTGGCCAAAGCGCGCATGCATCGCGTTCTGCAGCATCCATACGCCCATGTCGAACGGTATGGAATCAAAACCGCAAGAGAACACAATGCGCGCGCCGCTGGCCTTTGCCGCACCTTCGTGCGCATCGATCATCTGGCGCATCCAGGCCGGCTCGCCGCACAGGTCGACATAGTCCACGCCCGCAGCCGCGCAGGCCGCCACGAGTTCACTGCCGTAGAGCTGGTAGGGCCCCACCGTGGTCAGCACCAGCCGGGTCTGCTCCATCAGCGCCTGCAGGCTGGCGGGGTCGCTGCTGTCGGTCAGCACCAGGGGCGTATCGGCTGGCGCGCCGATGGCGTCGCGCACCGAGGCAAGTTTCTCTGCACTGCGCCCGCCCATGGCCCAGCGCAGACCGCTGCCTGCTGGGTAGCGCTGGAGCAGATACTCCACCACCAGCCGGCCGGTAAAACCGGTGGCGCCGTGAACGACAAGATCAAAAGCTTTGGCCATGGAAAATACCTCTGAGTGCGATGGCGGCATTGTGAAAGACGGCGCGCTGCCCGCCTGTCGCGCAGGCGTAGGGGCCGCCGCCGCTGGGGCGGGTCAGATGAAAAGGTAAGAAAAAATAGAAGAAAATAGCCTCCAGCGCATACAGTGGTTGCGCGAACAGCTATCGAAAATATAGTAATTCCATCAGGAAAACGAAATGAGCAAATCCCTGCGCCTGTCCGAAAAATGGTTTCGCCGTGGCCTGTGGTTGGTGGCGCTGGTGTTTGCCAGCTTCCTGATCGGCCTGGGCGGCACCATCGTGGGCGACCTGCCCAAGGTGGAGACGCCGCTGGCGCTCGACAACTTTCTGAACCAGCCCGCGGCCCAGCGGCTGCGCGAGCAGTTGCGCGGCGAGCGCAGTGCGGCCGAGGCCGCCGACAGCGCCCTGGCCCAGGCGCAGCTCCAGCGCAGCAAGGCGCGCAGCGAAACACGCGCCCAGCGCGAGAGCTTCAACAATTGGCTGGCCACGCGCAGCGTGACCCAGCGATCCGAGCAAGACCCCGAAGTCATCGCCCGCACCCGTGCGCTCGACGCACAGCAGCGCGCCGAACAGGCCCAGCAGCGCGCCGTCGAGGCGCAGCAGCAAGCGGCGCTGGACGCACGGCAGGCGGCAGCGCAAACGCAAAAGCAGCTCGACAGCATGGAGACCGCGGCCCGCGCCAAGCTCAATGAGGAAATGCGGCGCGTGGAAATGCGCGTGTTCCTCTACCGGCTGGCGCTGACCCTGCCGCTGCTCGTTGTGGCCGGCTGGCTGTTTGTGAAAAAGCGCAAGGGCACCTACTGGCCCTTCGTCTGGGGTTTCATCTTTTTCGCGCTGTTCGCCTTCTTTGTCGAGCTCGTGCCCTACCTGCCGAGCTACGGCGGCTACGTGCGTTACGTGGTGGGCATTGCGGTAACCGCGCTGGTGGGGCGCTACGCCATCCTGGCCCTCAACCGCTACCTGGAGCGGCAAAAACTCGCCGAAGCCCTGCCGGACCAGGAGCGACGCAAGGAATTGAGCTACGACGTGGCTCTGGCGCGCCTGGCCAAAAGCGTCTGTCCCGGCTGCGAGCGTCCGGTGGATTTGAAGAACGAAAAGATCGACTTCTGCCCGCACTGCGGTATCGGTTTGTTTGACCGCTGCGGCGCCTGCAACACGCGCAAGAGTGCGTTTGCGAAGTTCTGCCATGCGTGTGGCACCAGTGCGCAGGCCAGCCAGCAGGCAGCGGAACGGGCGCCGGTCTTCTTGGCGTGATACAAAGCCCCACAGTACTCAAGGATTCATCCTTGGGTGTTGTGCCAAACCAACCGCAACTTCGACGTCCACCTCAACGTCACCAAGGGAGCATTTATGGGTTTCTTCTCCAAGATCTTTTCCAAAATTTTCCCATCGGCCAACGCAGCTGAAGTCGTCGTGGCACCACCCCCCGCACCGGCTGCCGCAGATACGCCGGCCGCACCGGCCGCCCCAGCCGCGCCGCCTTCCATCCCGATGGGGGATGTGGCGCCCATCCTGGATGCGATGCCGGGCGCCAGTGCGCTGAACTGGCGCACCTCGATCGTTGATCTGCTCAAGTTGCTGGGCTTGGACAGCAGCCTGTCCGCGCGCAAGGAGCTGGCCGGCGAATTGTTCTACAGCGGCAGTGACGAACCCGGTTCGGCCGCCTGGAACATCTGGCTGCACAAGCAGGTGATGCGCAGCATCGCCGCCAACGGGGGTTCGCTGCCCCCTGAGCTGCGCGACTGATTCGCCGCGCAACCGCGCTGCATGAGGCCCTTGCTATCTCGCATGGCAGGGGCCTGTTTTATGGCGGCGCTAAGTGGGTCGGATGGGGGCACATAGGCCCCCACCTTCAATCAAATACCAAGTTTGCTTTTCAGTGCTGCCCAGGCGGTGCTGTTCAGGCGGTTGCTCGTGCTTTGGTTGAACGCCACGGTAGCCTTATTTTCGCGAGCCATAAAGACACGGGGACCGCTGAGCGGGCCATCTGTGAGTCCAGGAACCCCTTGTGCGACCTCGACATGCAAGCGGGTGTGGTCCATGATCGTCGGCGCATTCCCCGAATAGCGCAAGACGCGGACGCCATTCACGGTGCTGATGGTATAGGTGCCCGTCTGGGTCGCGACGCAATTGGCGATGCTGTCCTGGCTGGCGTTGTAGTCGCATCGATAGAACTGCGCGACCCCGGCTATGGGGCTAGTGGCGCCACTGAAAGACACGCGTAACGTGCTTGTTTGGCTGTCCGCACGTCCCAGTCCCAGGGTGCCACCACCCGTGACGAGTTTGACTGCAGCGCTGGGTTTGCTGGCAATAAGCTGTTCGAGTGAGGTAATGGTTGCAGCAAGGGGTTTGTCGGTGCTGTCGACGTAAATGGCTTGCGCCAGATTGAGCTTGGTACGCTGGTCGATATAGGCGTTGGCTGGAAAAGCAGCGGTTCCCAAAGCGGTCAGCAATGGTGCCGTGGGTAGCGCGTTGTTAATGACATTGGTACTGGGGTCTGCCTGCATGGATGTGACCACGCTGGCCATAGTTTGGCCAGCAACATCGGAGGAGACAGTGAAGCCCGCAGATTGCTGGGTGTTGCAGTAAGTGCTGCGGCTAGGATTGCCTAGTGTCCCGACAACGGCGGCTGCGGCATTGCAATGGACCCATCCGGCGCTGGAGAGGTAAACCTCGGTGTACAGCGTCCCCTCGACCATTGCGGTACTGTTGGTTTGACCGCTGCGCATATCGACTATCTGTACTGGACCGGTGCCGGCAGACTTGCCCAGAATGTCCAAGGTGCGCACTTCGTAGTTCGCCGCATCGGTGTAATGCAGCTTGGCCAGGCTTCCCGCAGCCGGGCTGACGGCTGCTGTCTGGTCGCCCACCTGCAAGGAAGCGCCTGCCTCCAATGCGGCTGCGGTGATTTTGGCCATCATGCGGGCGTTGTCCTGAACCTGGTCCGCGTTGAAGCTGGGGTCGTCTTGGTAGTTGTCGATCTTGGAATCGGCGATGCCCAGTTGCGTGGCAACGTTGGCCCGCGCCACATTCTCGGCCATGCCCTGTGCCATCCCTACTTCGACCAGCGAGGTTAAGGGATTGATCTGCCCGCCCTTGCCCGGCACCTGCTTGAGTACGTAGGCCTTGTCGGTACTGCTTGTCGTTGGGTCGGCGGCATCCAGGGTGGTTGTTGCATCGGTGATGGCGCCGGGCACCATGGGAGCAATGAGCGAAGCGCCTGCCGCCTGCGCCGCAGTCACCTTAGCGGGATCGTAGGTGAGGCTGTAGGCGCCATCAGCCCCTGTTTTTGCCGAAGCCGGTTCGTCCGCATCGCAGGCATTATTGGCATTGAGGTCCATGCACACCACGGCATTTTTGATGGCCTGGTCCACGGTTACCGTCCCGGTGAGCGTCGCAGGAGTTGCCGGTGCTTCGGTCGAAGTGCCGCCGCCGCAGGCGGCAAGCACCAACAGCGCAGAACCTGACAGGGCCAGCGAAAGAGGTTTCATTTTCAGCAACATGCAATTCTCCAAACGAACAAAGAGTTGCAGGTTAAGAAAGCTGGGTGATCTTGTGCATCCCCCGTTCATGGGATGGCGCAGCGGCCGGTGTTCGGGTTGACTCGGCGTCAGGATTGGCCTGTAAACGGTACGGAATGTCGGGGGCGGAACAGCCGCTTGCGCCTTCCCCAATCCGTGGCATGCTCGCCAAGGGTCAGACTGCTGTGGAGTTGTAATGTGGCGTGTCCTGATTGTGGAAGACGATGCCCGGATGCGCGATTATTTCGCGGCCAATGTCCGCAGCTGCCCCGAGCTTGGTCTGGCGGGCGAGGCCGACTCGGTGGCAAGCGCCTGTGCATGGCTTGATGCCAACGAAGAAGCCGTCCATGTCCTCTTGGTTGACCTGGGGCTGCCAGACGGTAGCGGCTTGCAGGTGATTCGGCATGCGGCTCAGGTTCACCCGCAGTGCGAATCGCTCGTGATCTCAATGTTTGGCGACGAAGACAACGTGCTCAAGAGCATCGAAGCCGGCGCCCTGGGCTATATCCACAAAGACGCAGCGCCGCACAATATCGCCACATCGATCCTGGAGATGAAGGCCGGGGCCTCGCCGATTTCACCCATGATCGCGCGGCGTGTGCTCGCCAAATTTCTGACGCTCAACCAGGCCCATGCTGTCAGCGCCCCCACAACGCCCCTGCCCATGTCGATAAGGCCGTTGTTGTCTGTACGCGAGCAGGAAGTTCTGGAGCTTATTGCACGGGGCTTCAGCTATGCGGAAATTGCCAAATTGCATGGCGTCACGGTGCACACCGTGCAAACACACATCAAGAATCTCTACCGCAAGCTGGCGGTGCGATCCCGCGGTGAAGCCGTCTACGAGGCCACCCAGCTTGGCCTTCTGGGTACTGGTCGCTAGTGTTTTTAGGGCACCAAGCATGAGCATGCGGGGGCGCCTCATCCTGGTCTGGCTTTTCCTGGCGCTGGGAGGCCTCCAGAGTTGGGCGGCTGCGCCAAGCGCGGTGCTTCGTCTCGACTCTGCGGCCGGCGAGTTTCACCCCGAAGGAGCCGCCACCGTCCATCGCCAGACCACTCTGCCGTATGCGTGGGACTATTGGCGAGCCGGAACGCAGGGCAGTGCGCAGTTTGAAATTTCGTTCCCGCTGAACCAGTTGTATCCCGACGTGCCGTATGGCCTGTACATCCCCAGATTGGGCAACGCCTACGAAATCAAATTGAACGGCATGCTCCTGCAGCGCCGCGGCGCCATGGATCGTGCTGGCGGGGCAGACTTCGCCCAACAACCACGCCACATTCTTGTTCCGTCCGATCTGCTGACGCATGCCAACGTGTTGCAGGTTCGAATCCGCACCGACGCGGGGCGCCGCGGCGGACTCTCCAAACTCTATATTGGGCCGGAGACAGAGACGACCAAAATGTACCTGCGGGCCTACCATTTGCGCATCACGGGGTCCGTGTTCGTTGCAGGGTTCAGTTTGTTCGTGGGTCTGATGGCGCTGATCTTGTGGTTCACCCAAATCGATACCAGTGTCTCAGCTAAAACGCGGCGTGATCCGCTGTACCTGTTTGCCGGTTTGGCGGAGGTGTGCTGGAGCACGCGGGTAGGCGACGTATTGATTGAGAGTCCACCGCTGCCTTGGCCGCAGTGGGGTGTGGTGCCGGTGGTGGCCATGGCGATCTGGACCTTTTGCATGTCGCAGTTTTGTATGCATGCTGCGAGTTGGTCCAACCAACGTGGGGCCGTTCTGCTTACCCGTTGGATAGGGCTGTTGGCCTGGCTGAGTGGCCCACTGGCGTACATCGCGCTGGCCTACCAGCGACCCTTGGTATTGACACTTTGGTATGCCCTTGAACTCGCGAGTTTTGTCGTGTTTGGTGCGTTTTTTGTCGCGCGAAGCATGCGCCGCGCGCAATGGTCCTCACGCTGGATCGGTTTCGCCATGTTGCTCAACATAGCCGTTGGCGCACACGATTTCTATGCTTTCCGCATTGACCCGAGCTACCCTGACAACTCCTGGATGCGGTATTCACCGACGGTGTTCGGCTTGGCGCTGGGTTACTTTGTGGTGACGCGGTTCCGTGCGGCCAGCGCGCAGTCGCGTGATTTGCTCGCCAATCTGGCGGCTCGCGTCGCCGAAAGAGAGCTGGCGCTTCAAGAGAGCTATGTCCGTGTCGAAGCCCTGGCGCGCGAGCAAGCACGTAGTCTGGAGCGCGCCAGCATCTTGCGCGATATGCACGATGGCGTTGGATCGCACATCAGTTCCGCCATTCGCCAAGTGCAATCGGGCGTGGCACAACCGGATCAGCTTCTTCAAACCCTGCGCGACTCTTTGGACCAGCTCAAGCTCACTGTGGACTCGATGCACCTGCCCGCCGGTGATGTTGTCGCCTTGTTGGCCAACCTGCGCTACCGGCTTGGGCCTCGCCTGGAAAGCTCGGGTATCACCCTGCATTGGGATGTCGATTTATTGCCGCCACTGGAGCGCCTTGATGCACAGGCCATGCGACAGCTCCAGTTCATTGTGCTGGAGGTGTTCTCCAACACCCTGCAACACTCCATGGCCGATATTCTGAGCATCACCGTCAAGGCACAAGGCAGTGGCCTTCGTTTGCGCATGACCGACAACGGCAAGGGGTTTGATATCCAGGAGCCATGGCACAAGGGACTGACCGGTCTGCAAGAGCGCGCTTGCGCCATTGGCGCGCAACTCTCCATCGCCAGCATTCCAGGACAAACCGCCGTTACGCTGGATCTCGAGCGCTGAGACCGTGAGCCTGCTTTAAACGGATGGATGGAGCGGGCAAGCGCTACGGTGGGTGCGGTGTCCATTGAGGGCGCACTGCTCGCCGGCCTGCACCCACAGGCGCTTTGCAGGCATCAGCTGCGAATGGCGCGCATCCAGTGCGTGGTGATGCGGCGCAGCGTGCGCTTGATCACGCGGGCCATGCGCCACGGCGCCGAGGCACGTACCTGCGCCAGCAGCAGGTCTTTCCAGCGTGTCCAGCGGCCGTACCACCGTGCGAACCATGTGAGCTGCATCAGGGCGGGCTGCGTCAGGTTGAACAGCCGAGCGACGACGGCCGTGCCTACCAGCTTGGCCAACAGGATGACGGCAAGCCCGGCCACCGCGTGCCCTTCGCCGATCAGCCACAGCGCCAGCAGTTTTACGGGCAGCAAAGCCAGTGCGGGCACGCAAAAAAGAACCAGGGCCAGCCAGGGCGGTGCGCGGCGCACGGCGCTTTCGATCCAGCGCAGGCCCGGCCAGCGGCCGAGGGTGGCGAGCGCCCGCTGCAGCGGTTCCCAGCCCCATTCCTCGAACAGAATGACCAGCGCCAGCAGCCATTTGAGTGGCGCCAGGGCTGTGTGCAACACAGTTTTAGACAACGGTTTCTTCACGCTGGCATTGTGCGCGTGCCGGTTTGCGTCGCGCGAATGCGTCCGATCAAGCCCGATCGCGCCAGGTACGCAGCAAAGCAGGACGGTGCATCGTGGCTTCGACTGGAGGTCGAGAGGGGGAGCCCCGCTTTACCGAGGCTTACACCCCGCGCGCCCGATCCGCCTTGAACCGCGCCCGAAACTGCGCGAACTGCCCCGCGTCCAGCGCCTCCCGTACTTCGCGCATCAGGTTCAGGTAGTAATGCAGGTTGTGGACCGTGGTCAGCATGGGGCCGAGCATCTCGCCGCAGCGGTCCAGGTGGTGCAGGTAGGCGCGACTGAAACCGCCGCGCCCGCCTTGGTCCCACGCCACGCCCGACTGGCCCGCGCAGGCGTGGCAGGTGCAGGTGGTATCGAGCGGCTGGTGGTCCGTCTTGTGCCGGGCGTTCCTGATCTTCAGGTCGCCAAAGCGCGTGAACAGCGTGCCGTTGCGGGCGTTGCGGGTCGGCATGACGCAGTCGAACATGTCCACGCCGTCGGCCACGCCCTGGACCAGGTCTTCGGGCGTGCCCACGCCCATCAGATAGCGCGGCTTGTGCTGGGGCAGTTGGTGCGGGGTGTGCGCCATGATGCCCAGCATCTGCTCCTTGGGCTCGCCCACGCTCACGCCGCCAATGGCATAGCCGGGGAAATCCATCTCGACCAGGCGTGCCAGAGATTCTTCGCGCAGGTTGGTGAACATGCCGCCCTGCACGATGCCAAACAGCGCATTGGGGTTTTGCAGCCGGGCAAATTCCTCCTGGCTGCGGCGCGCCCAGCGCAGGCTCATTTCCATCGACTGGCGCGCTTCGCGCTCGGTGGTGAGCTGCCCCTTGGTCTCGTACGGGGTGCACTCATCGAGCTGCATCACGATGTCGCTGTTCAGCGTGGTCTGGATCTGCATGCTCACCTCGGGCGACATGAAGAGCTTGTCGCCATTGACGGGAGACGCAAAGTGCACGCCTTCTTCGGTGATCTTGCGCATCGTGCCCAGGCTCCAGACCTGAAAACCGCCCGAGTCGGTCAGGATGGGCTTGTGCCACTGCTCGAACGCGTGCAGGCCGCCAAAGCTTTGCATCACGTCCTGCCCGGGGCGCATCCACAGGTGAAAGGTATTGCCCAGGATGATCTGCGCGCCCATATCGAGCAGGCTTTGCGGCATCACGCCCTTGACGGTGCCATACGTCCCCACGGGCATGAAGACGGGAGTTTGTACCACTCCGTGGTTAAGGGTCATCGCCGCGCGGCGCGCGTGGCTGGTGGGGTCGGTGGTGAGGAGCTCAAACTTCAGCATACGTGCGATTGTCACCGCTAGAAGCGGCAGTTGAATGCGCCTGCCAGTGCTGCGATGGGCGGGCCAGGCAAGGCGTGAGGACGCCGCGCACTCCTGTGCGCAAGGACGAGCAACGCCGCATGGTGCGGCCAGCGTGGTGCTGGTGGGTGCATAGCGCTGTTTACCCCCTGGGTGAGTGCCAACGAAGCCAACAATGCCAGCCACCATGCTCTTGTCCAGACAATGGAAAGCGGTCAACTGCCGTTTCTAGGGTTGGAGCGCCCGACCGCTACACTGGCCGCCATGCTCTTAGAAGAAAGTCCCGTATGCCCAGAATCCTGATTGCCGTTGATGGCTCCGAACTCGCGCTCGACGCCGTGCGCCACGCGATTGGCCTGGTGCACGCTGGTTTGCGTGCCGACTTCGTACTGGCCAACGTGCAGGAGCCGGCCACGCTGTACGAGCTGGTCGTCTCGCGCGACCCCGACCGCATTGCCGCCGCCAGCCTGGAGGCCGGCGCCCACCTGATGGCCGGTGCCCGCGCGCTGCTCGATGCAGCGGGCCTGACCTACGAGACGGAAATCGGCATGGGCGACCCGGCGCACACACTGGTGGATTTGATTGAGAACACGCAGAGCGACATGGCCATCATCGGCGCCCGCGGTCAGGGCGCTATCAGCGGCGCGCTACTGGGTTCGGTGTCGCAGGCACTGGCGCATTCCAGCCCGGTGCCGGTCACCATCGTCAAGCATGCCGAAGCGCCGGAAGTCCCAGAGGATGAGGACGGGGCCGAATAAACCGCAAGCTCAGGCGGCGCGGCGCGTTGTCTCAGGCGGGCGCTGCAGCTTGCCGTGCGGCAGTGTGGCGAGGCGCTTGAACATGCGCCGGCAGTAGCCGGCAATCCACAGGCATTTGTTGAGTTCGTCCACGGGCAGGGGGCCAGACACCACGACCAGGTCGTTGGCCACCGCCTGATTGCCTGCCGCGCGCAGGCGCCGGCGCGTGTGGTTGGCCCAGGACTGGATGCGCACCGGGCTGCCGTGCTGGTGCACTTCACCGGTGTGGGCGTCAAAGGCAATCGCCACGGTGTCGGTCTTGAGCTTGAAGCGCCGCTCGCCGGTCACGGCGCTGGGCACGTCGCGCATGTCGTACAGGTAGTAGCTGCCGGCCTTGAGCTGGTATTGCATGTCCATCGGAGGCTCCTCTTGTCCACATTGTCGAGGGCGCAAGGCGCCGGCAATGGCCGATTAAACGGTGAGAAAGTCGCCCTGTTCAGGCGCCTGCCGCGCGCAGCCATGCCGGTGTCGGCGCGCGTGCCATTGTGGCGGCGCTTCGGCGCGATGGCGCAGAACTTGAGGGCGATGTCGTAACGAGTTGTGATCGGACGCTGCTGGCCGCCTTGCGCGTTCGTCAGCAGCGCACAACACTGGCGCGGCCCCAGGCGTGGGACGCCGAGCAAAGGCCGCCCC
>NZ_JBWKZM010000001.1:133935-248275 GCF_059424465.1 Simplicispira sp. GW247-4R2A
GCAGCGAGGGCGTCGTCCCCCTGCCCGCGCAGCGCAGCGTAGCGAGAGCGGGGGGAAGGCGCGCAGCGCCTCAGGGGCTGCTGGTCGTCTTGCGCGCTCGTCAGCAGCGCACACCACTGGCGCGGCCCCAGGCGTGGGACGCCGAGCAAGGGCCGCCCCGCAGCGAGGGCGTCGTCCCCCTGCCCGCGCAGCGCAGCGTAGCGAGAGCGGGGGGAAGGCGCGCAGCGCCTCAGGGGGGTGTTCCTGTTAGAAATCCACCAGGCTCAGGCCGACGCTGAAGACCGTGCGCTTGTGGTTGTAGTCGATCATGCTGTCGCCGTAGCCCGAGAACAGCTGCGTGTGCAGGCGCAGGTTGCTCTTGCCGCCGCCCAGCCCCGTGCCCAAGGCCTGCAGCCACTCCAGCCGTGTCGAGCCACGCGCCGTGCTGCCCAGTGAGCTGCGCACGGTCAGGCCCAGGGTGCTGTCCGGGGTGGCGTTCCAGAACGCCGACAGCTCGCCGCGGCCGATGTAGTCGCTGATGTCCGGGTTGTCGTCGCTGCTGGCGTCTTCGGCAATGCGTTTCCACACCTTGGCCTGCAGGCGCCAGCGGCTATCGAGCTCGATGCCAGTCATCAGATAGGCGCGGTTCCAGCTGCGAGACAGCGGCTCGCTCTGGCCATTGGACTGGTGCACCAGCCCGATGCCGCTGTAGCGCCAGCGCCAGCCAAAGGGGAGCTGTGCGTCGGTGGGGTAGACGTACATGACCTCGGGCTCGTGGTCGGTGGTGCGGAACGGGCGCGAGATCTGCGGCGTGAACACCTGCCAGTACGACTGTTGGGTGTAGCCAAACCACAGCGAATCCCTCAGCGTAGGGTTGCCCTGGGTCAGCAGGCCCTGGGCCACCTTGGTGCGCACGGAGAGTTGCAAGCGCCCCTCGGTGCGGCGGTAGGGGACCGATTGCAGCGCCGAATGGTCGGGTGCCGGTGAAGTGGGCTCGCGGTCCACGTTGCTGGCAGCCACCACGGAGACGGAAATGGGTCGGTAGCCGCGAAAGCTGAAGGTGCCGCAGTCGGTGCCCGATTCGAGCTCCCAGAAGCGCGAGAGCTCGCTGTACTGTGGGTCGCGGCAGCCCTCGGTGCGGGCGACTTCGATCACGCGCGTGGCGGGCAGGGTGGTGTCCACCTGGGCTTTGGGGGCAGCGGCGTTTTCGATGGCGCTGGCGGCGGGCGCGCCTCCCGCGGCCACGGGCGTGCCCAGTGACTGCTGCTGCGCCCAGCCGTCAAAGCACGCCAGGCGGGCGTTGGAGTCGGCCGTCATGGCCGCGCAGCTGCGCCAGGCGGCGTCGGGCGCGCTGGCACCAGACATGGCAGCGCCGCCGCCCTGGGCCAGCGCGGCGGCGCTGGCCGTCAGGGCCAGCACCAGCAAGGGGCAGGCGCGGGCAGCGCCGTGGGGGGTGAATGCAGACAGGGTCATGAAGAGAAGGGTGAGAAAAATACCAGGCGAATTGCGATGGGGAATGTCTGGATTGTTGGCCGCGCGCGGCGGGCGGCCTGTGGGAGCGCGCCGCAAGCACCGCCTTGTCATGGCGCATGGGCGCGCACGCAAGGCAAAAAGTTTAAGCATTTTTGGCCTCTAGCGCTTATGCAGTAAGCGCAGGAAGCTATTGTTTTTGTAGTATTGTCTGTAGTGCAAATGCAACAGATTCTCAGGCAGTCGCCCCAGGCGCTGCCGCCACCTTGCGTGCGAACTCCGCCCGCAGCGCCTTGAGCTTCTCGCGCGGGTCTTCGCGTGCCGTCGTGGCAGAGAGCGCCATTTCGGCAATGAAGCGGCTGGGTTGCGCGGCCACCATTTCGCGGCCCTTCTTGCGCTTCTTGGTCCAGCTTACCGCCAGCGTGCGCTGGGCGCGGGTGATGCCCACGTACATCAACCGGCGCTCTTCCTGCAGGCGCGAGAGGGTTTCGTCGCTCACCTTGAGCTGCCGCCCGCCATCGTCGTCGAGCTTGAAGGGCAGCATGCCTTCGGTGACCCCGGCCAGCACCACATGCGGCCACTCCAGCCCTTTCGAGGCGTGCAGGGTCGAGAGCGTGACCACGTCCTGGTCTTTTTCACGGTCCGACAAGGTCGAGAGCAGGGCGATGGTCTGCGCCACTTCCAGCAGGCTTTTGGCCTCCTGCGTGACGCCGCCGCCCGCCGTGTCATCCACCTGGCCGCCGGCGCGCTGGGCCATCCAGTCGCAGAACTCCAGCACATTGGTCCAGCGGGCGGCGGCGACTTTTTCGCTGTCTTCGCCGTCGTAGAGGTGCTTTTCGTAGTCGATTTCTTTCAGCCAGTCGGCCAGGAAGCCGCGGGCATTCTCAGCGCCCAGCGTCTGCCGTGCCCGGTATTCCAGGTCGTTCACATAACGGCCGAACTCATGCAGGCCATCGAGCGCCCGGCGCGGCAGGGCGGCGGGCAGCATGGGCGAGAACAGGGCGGCAAACAGGCTCAGCTTGTGCTGCGTGGCAAAGCCGCCCAAAGCGCCCAGCGTGGTGTGGCCGATGCCGCGTTTGGGGCTGGTGATGGCGCGCAGAAAGGCCGGGTCGTCGTCCTGGTTGATCCACAAGCGAAACCAGGCGCAGAGGTCGCGGATCTCGGCGCGGTCGAAAAAGCTGGTGCCACCCGACACTTTGTACGGAATGTTGGCGCGCCGCAGCGCCTTCTCGAACGGCTTGGCCTGGTGGTTGGCGCGGTACAGGATGGCAAAGCTCTTCCACTCGGGCGGTGGGTTGGCGGCGGCGCGCAGGCTCTGGATGCGCGCCACGGCGCGTTCGGCCTCGTGCTCCTCGCTGTCGGCATCGACCACGCGCACCGGTTCGCCCTCGCCCAGCTCGGAAAACAGCGTCTTGGGGAACAGCTTGGGGTTGGGTCCGATCACGTTGTTGGCCGCGCGCAGGATGGCGGAGGTGGATCGGTAGTTCTGCTCCAGCTTCACCACCTGCAGGGTCGGGTAGTCGAGCGGCAGGCGTTTGAGGTTGTCCAGCGTCGCGCCGCGCCAGCCGTAGATGCTCTGGTCGTCGTCGCCCACGGCGGTAAAGTGGCCGCGCTCGCCCACCAGGAGCTTGAGCAGCTCGTACTGCGTGGCGTTGGTGTCCTGGTACTCGTCCACCAGCACATGGCCGAGCTGGCGCTGCCATTTCTCGCGCACCTCGGGGAAGTCCCGCAAAAGCTTGAGCGGCAGGCCGATCAGGTCGTCGAAGTCCACGCTCTGGTAGGCCGTCAAACGCTCTTCGTAGCGCTGCATCAGCAGGGCAATGCTGCGCTCGTGGTCGTCCTTGGCTTGGGCCAGCGCCTGCGCGCCAGTCAGCCCGATGTTTTTCCACAGGCTGATGGTCCATTGCCACTGGCGCGCCGTGGCTGCGTCGGTGGTGCCGCCGGCGGCGTCCTTCAGGATGCTGGTCACGTCGTCGCTGTCGAGGATGCTGAACTGGGGTTTGAGGCCCAGGAGCTTGCCGTCCTCGCGCACCAGGCGCACGCCCAGCGAGTGGAAGGTGCAGATCAGCACGTCCTTGGCCTGGCGGCCGATGAGGCCCTTGGCGCGCTCGCGCATCTCGGCCGCTGCCTTGTTGGTGAAGGTGATCGCCGCAATCGCCTTGGGGGCCATGCCGCGCTCGATCAGGTGCGCAATCTTGTGCGTGATGACGCGCGTCTTGCCCGAGCCGGCGCCGGCCAGCACCAGGCAGGGGCCCTCGGTGAAATGCACGGCGCGCAGTTGGGCGAGGTTGAGACCGGGAGACATGGGGGTAGGCAACGGGCAAGTGGCGCGGCGCTCGCAGGCGCGGCCATGGGGAAGGGAGCCGTGGATGATAGCGAGCTCAAGCGCAGCACCGGCCAAGCCCCGACAATACCGCCCGTGCTCGACGTCCTCCTCATTACTTTTCCCTTCTTCGCCCTGGTGCTCTGCGGCTACCTGGCGGCGCGCGGCGGCGTGTTGCCGCAGCCGGCGATTCCCGGGCTCAATGCCTTTGTGTTGTTTTTTGCGTTGCCCTGTCTGCTGTACCGCTTTGGCGCCCAGACGCCGATTGCCCAACTGCTGGACCCGGCCGTGGCCGGCGTGTACACGCTGTGCGCCGTGCTGATGGTGGGCGGTGCGGTGCTGGCCACGCGCGGCCCGCGCACCAACTGGAACGACGCGGCGTTTGGCGCGCTGGTGGCGGCGTTTCCCAACACCGGCTTCATGGGCGTGCCGCTGCTGGTGGCCCTGCTGGGGGCCACTGCGGCGGGGCCTGCCATCGTCACCATCATGATCGACATGGTGCTGACCACCTCGCTGTGCATTGCGCTGTCGCAGCTCGACGGCGCCGGCACGCATGGCATGGCGGTGGCCTTGCGCCGCGCCCTGCGGGGCATGCTGACCAACCCGATGCCCTGGTCGATCGCGCTGGGCGCGGTCGCCTCGGCGGCGGCGTGGACGCTGCCCGGCCCGGTGGACAAGACCATCGCCATGCTGGCCGATGCCGCCTCGCCGGTGGCGCTGTTCACCATTGGCGCGGTGCTGGCGCGCTCGCAGATGAACCAGCACGAGCGCGTGCTGGTGCGCGACTACGTGCCGCTGGCGCTGGCCAAGTTGTTCGTGCACCCGCTGCTGGTGTGGCTGGTCGGGCGCGGCGCGATGGCGCTGGGTGTGCCGCTGGACCCTTTCGCCTTCACCGTGCTGGTGCTGCTGGCGGCGCTGCCCAGCGCCAGCAACGTCTCGCTGCTGGCCGAGCGCTTTGGCGCGCACAACGGGCGCATTGCCCGCATCATTCTGGTGTCCACGGCGCTGGCGTTCCTGAGCTTTTCGGGAGCGGTGGCATTGCTGACTTGAATGCTATTTTTACGATAGCTTTCAGCGTATGCCAGATAAGCGCTAGAGCCACTTTTGAGTAATATTTTTTACGTTCTGTATTTGCCACCATGACCCAGCCCCATGTTCCCCCCGCGCTGCCCGACCGCCTCAGCGTCGATCCGCGCAGCGCCCACCACGTCGCCGAGGTGTTCCAGCACGATATTGGCATCCGCCTCAACGGCAAGGAGCGCTTTGACGTCGATGAATACTGCGTGAGCGAAGGCTGGGTGAAAGTGCCCGCGGGCAAAACGCTGGACCGCAAGGGGCGGCCGCTGCTGATCACGCTCAAGGGCGTGGTGGAGGCGTTTTACAAGACCGCCTGAAGCTTTGGGGTGCAGGCGGCTTCGACCAACGCCGGGCCTGAGATTCCGGCAGCAGGGCCTAGGGTTCGGCGCCCGCGTCGCTTTGCCGGCGCAGGGAGCGCAGGCCGGCGGCCAGTTCCACCACTTCGGCGGTGATGGCCTCCTGGCGCAGGCGGCGCAGCTCGTCCTGCAGTGTGCTGCCCATCTTCGTGATGTTCTCGTGCGCCGCCGCCATGGCCGAGAGCCGCGCCAGGTTTTCGCAGGCATGGCTGTGCAGGGTGGCCCTGGCGAGCCGCGCCGAGACATATTCGCCTGCCAGCAGGTCCAGCAGTTCGGCGGGCTTCTGGTGCACGCGCGGCGCCTGCTCGGGCGCGGCGCGCAGGGTGGCGAGGTCCAGTGGCAGCAGGCGCTGGCGCCGCAGTTCGAAGTGGTTGCCGGCCCCCATCTCGCCAAACAGCAATTCGACGCTGGCCGCAGGCCGCTTTGCCAGCGTGGCAAGCAACAAGCTGCGCAGCCGTTCACTGGTGGGGATCACGGCATCCGCGTGCGCGACCAGAGGGGCGTGGGCTTCGATCTTGAGCCCGCGCACGTGCGCGATGTGTTGGGCCTGTTCTCCCAGCAGCACGGTGCGCACGGCTGGCGTCCCGGTGGGCAAGGCGTCCAGCACGCGCTCGGTGTAGCCGCCGTTGAAGCCCTGCTCCGCACCGAACACCAGCCACAGCGCTTCGCCGGTGCTGGGGCCGGGGCTGTGGTCGGCGGCAGAGGGCGCTGGCGCATCGCTTTCGGGCAGCAGCGCCAGGGCCTGGCCGATGGCCGCGGCCACGGTGCGGCTGTAGGCGTCCGCACCGGCGATGCGGGCGCGGGCGCGTTCGGAGCGGGCTGCCGCCATGCCGCGCAGCGCATTGACCAGTTCGCCAAAACCTTGCGTGGTGGCAAGCCGTGCTTGCACGTCGGCGGCAGTGCGGTCCACGGTTCACACCACTGCCGTTGCCGGCTCGCCCAGCACCTGGGCCAGTTGCGCACTGAGGCGCTCCTGCAGGCCGGGTGGGGGCTTGCCGCGGGTGCGCAGCGCTGCCGCCAGCACGGGGTCAGCGGCAATGGTGGCGCCAAGTTGCGCGAGCCTGGCCGGCAGTGCCTGCGGGCCGCCGGTATCGAGCAGCCCGGTCTGCAGCGCGATCAGCAGGGCCACCTGCAGCGCCGAGTCCTGCGGCGCCAGCCGTGGCTGGCCCAGGGCCGCGCGGATCAGGCGGCCCCGGGCGATCTGCGCCTGGACGCGCGCGTCCAGCTCGGTCCCAAAGCGGGTGAACACTTCCAGTTCAAGGAACTGGGCGTAAGCCAGGCGCAGTTGCGCCACCGCGCCCCGCATCAGCGGGGCCTGGGTCTTGCCGCCGACGCGGCTCACGCTCAGGCCCGTGTCCACCGCAGGCAACTGGCCCAGCTCGAACTGGCGCTGGTTCAGCACGATCTGCCCGTCGGTAATCGAGATCAGGTTGGTCGGGATGTAGGCGCTCAGGTTGCCGGCCTCGGTGCGCGCCACCGGCAGCGCCGTCAGCGAGCCCCCGCCGCGCTCGGGCGAGAGCATGGCCGCGCGCTCGAGCAGCCGGGCATGCACATGAAAAATGTCGCCCGGATAGGCTTCGCGCCCCGGCGGCTGCTGCATCAGAAGGGCCAGCTCGCGGTGCGTGGCCGCGTGCTGGCTCAGGTCGTCCACCACCACCAGCGCATGGCCGCCCCGGTCGCGGAACCACTCGGCCATCGAAAACCCGGCAAAGGGCGCCAGCCATTGCAGGCCGGGGGCGGTGCTGCCACTGGCCACGACAACAATGCAGCGTTCGGGGGCGCCAAACTTTTCAATGGCGGCGACCACGGCGGCGGCCGATTCCGAGGTTTGCCCGACGCAGATGTAGACGCAGATCAGCTCGCTGTCCTTTTGCGCAACGACGGCATCGACCGCAATCGCCGTCTTGCCCGTGCCGCGGTCGCCGATCAGCAGCTCGCGCTGGCCCCGCCCCAGGGGAAACAGGGCATCGACGGCGAGCGTGCCGGTGTGCACCGGCTCTTGGACCAGTGCGCGCTCGAGAATGCTGGGCGCCCGCCGTTCGGCGGGCAGGCGCTCGGTGCTTGCCACCGGCCCACGGCCGTCGAGCGGGCGGCCCAGCGGGTCTACGACGCGGCCCAGCAGCGCCTCGCCCACGGGCACCTGCACCACGTCGCCCGTGCGGCGCACGGCGTCGCCCACGGCAACGCCAGCGCTGTCGTCGAGCAGCACGCAGGCGATGCTGTCGGCATTGAGGCTGGCCGCGTAGCCCATGCGATCGCTGGAGAAGCGCAGCAGTTCGCCCAGGCGTGCTCCGGCCAGACCGCGAATTTCTGCGATGCCGTCGCCCGTGGCGTGCACGCGGCCGATTTCTTCGAAATGTGCCGGCTGAGCGCCTTCGGGCAGGCGCGCGGCGGCGGCGCTGCGCCAGCGCTGAAGGCTGGCCACCAGGGGTTCGGGCACGGGCGCGGTCTCGCAGACCTCGGAACCTTCGGAGAGGGCCTCACTCATGCCGCTTCCTGCGCCACCGGGGCCAGGGCCTGCCGGGCCTCTTGCAGCGTACGCGCCCAGTGCAGCGCCAGCGTGCCCAGGGCAAAGCGCAGTTCGGCGCCGGCAATGAGGGCGCTGTCGTGCGTGCAGGTGAGGGCCACGCTGTCGCCCAGCAAGGCCTGCAGGCGCGTGCGCAACGCGTGCTGCGCCGCAGGCGCCAAGGCGCGCGCGGTGCACAGCTCCACCGCTGGCGCACGGCCTGGCGCGAACCACTGTGCGCGCTGCGCCTCGGGCGTTGCGGCCACCTGGGCCAGCAGACTCTCGATGAAGGCGCTGTCGTCGGTGGGTGTGTATGTGAGCAGCCGACTGGCCAAATCCACCGCCAGGCCGGAAGCTTCGACAAAGAGCTTTGACTCGGCCTGCTGGCGTTCGCTCGCCAGTTGTGCACGTGCAGCGTCCAGCTGTGCCTTGGCCTCAAGGCGGGCGCTGGCGAGCAGTTGTTCGCGCTCGGCGGCGGCGTCCTGGCGTGCGGCGTCGAGCAGACGGGCCTGTTCGGTTTCCAGGGTTTGCTGCTGGCTCGCCAGCGCGCTGGCGGCCTGCTGCGCCTGTGCCGCTTTGTCGCTGGCGTCGGCCAGCTCCTTGGCGACGAGCGCGCGCCGCGCGGCGATCACGGACTGCAACGGCCGGTACAGCAGCCAGCGCAGCAGTACCAGCAGCACTAGCAGGTTGACCGCTTGCAGCAGCAGGGTGGAGAGGTCGATGTGCATCGTTAGCGCAGGAACGGATTCGCAAACAGCAGCAGCAGGGCGATCACCAGGCAGTAAATGGCGGTGGTTTCGATCATGGCCAGGCCGACAAACAGCGTGCGCGAGATGGTGCTGGCGGCCTCGGGTTGGCGGGCCAGCGCATCCATGGCCGCAGCCACCGAACGGCCCTCGGCGAGCGCCGGGCCAATGGCGCCAAAAGACACCGTCAAGGCGGCGCAGACGATGCTGACAAGTTCAATCCAGTGGTTGTCCATAAGGGTCACTCCGGTTCAGAAGATTCGCTCGCGGCCGCAGCGATGAAGACCATGGCGAGCACGGTAAAAATATAGGCCTGGATCAGCCCGGTGAGCAGTTCGAGTGCCATGAACGGCACGGGCACGAGCAGCCCCGCCAGTCCCAGCACCACGGTGGAGATCACGACGCCGCTCATGATGTTGCCAAACAGGCGCACCGACATCGAGACGATGCGCGTCAGCGCCTCGATCAGGTTCAGCGGCAGTACCAGCAGGCTGGGCTGGGCGTAGCTGCGCAGGTAGCCCCAGAGGCCGTGCCGGCGAATGCCCCAGCCCAGCACGGCGGCAAACACGGCCAGCGCGAGCGCCAGGTCGGTCTCCAGGGCGGCGGTGGGCGGCTCGACGCCGGGTATGAGCCCGCTCAGGTTGGCCGTGAGGATGAAGACGAACAGCGTGGCAATCATGGGCAGGAAGGGCGCGGGGTCGGCATTCATGGTCGAGCGCATCTCCGTCTGCACCAGGTCCAAGGCCAGTTCGGCGAGCGCCTGCACCCGGCCTGGGGTGCGCACCGACAGACGGCTGCGCAGCCAGGCGGCGCCCAGAACGAGCGCCAGCATCACGCCCCAGGTGGTGACCACGGGCGCGGTGATGGCCAGCGGCCCCAGGTGCAGCAGGACTTCGTGCTTGAACGGGCTGTTGGTCATGGGGGTGGCCGGCGGGTTTTGGTAAGGTGAATGACGAGCGGCCGCGCCGCCAGTACCCCGAGTCCCAGGGCCACCAGCGCCAATGGCCCAACGCGCGCGGCGCCGTAGCAGGCACCGGCGAGCAGCGCGAAGCGCAGCAATTGCAGTGCCAACAGACGGCCCCACGGGGCTTGCCCGCTGCCCGTGAGCCGCCCGGTGAGCCAGTGCAGGCTGCCGAAGTGCCATGCGCCCAGCAGCAGGCCGGGGAAGAAAAACAGCGCCGTCATGGTCGGTGTATCCAGCGCCAGGCCGACCAGCCGCCGAGCACAAGGCCCAGCAGCAGCAGCGCTGCGGTGAAGGTGATGCCGGTATGCCAGTGCGCATCCAGCCAGCGCCCCAGCGCGATGCCCAGCAGCGTGGGCACGACCACCACCCAGCCCAGCACGCCCACGCTGGCGAGCTGGTGCAGCAGGCTGGGTTCGCCCTCGCGGCGGCTGCGCTGCTGGCGCTCCCACTGCTGGCGCAGCTGTGCGATCCAGGTGCGGTCTTCCTCTGGCAAGGGGCTCTCGCTCATGGCCATACTCCCGGCGCAGTGCCCATGCCGGCCCTGCCGGGCTGCAGCTGGCGCAGCAGTTGCACTTCGATCTGGTGGCTTTCGCGGCGTGCATGCTCCTCGGTTAGCTGGCGCTGGCGCAACTGCTCCAGCACGGTGTGCTCAAGCTGCGCGGGGTCGCCGCCGAGTACGGCCTCGCGGCTGGCGATCTGCAGCTCGCAACCGCGCCGCAGCGTGAGCACGCCGCTGCGCACCGCGCACCAGTGCCAGGCATCCTGAGCGTCGCGCCAGGACAGCAGGCCGACGCTGAGCACCACCAACAGGTCCTCATGGCCTGGCCACAGGCCGAAGCTGCCCGTGGCATCCTGTGCGCGCACCGAGCGCACGCCCGGTGCATCGACCACCACGGCGCCCAGGCTGGAGAGCACGAGGTGGATGGCGTTGGCCCGTGGCCAGGCGTCGGCCGCGTTCATGGGGTCTTCCTCGCCAGGGCTTCGTCCAGCGTGCCCACCATGTAGAAAGCGCTCTCGGGCAGATCGTCGCCCGCGCCGTCCAGAATGGCGCGGCAGCCGGCCAGCGTGTCTCTCAATGCCACCTGGCGCCCGGCCTGGCCGGTGAAGGCCTCGGTCACGCTGAAGGGCTGGGTCAGGAAGCGCTGCAGCCGGCGTGCCCGCTTGACGCGCGTCTGGTCTTCGGCGCTGAGCTCGGCCACGCCCAGCAGCGCAATGATGTCCTGCAACTCGCGGTAGCGCGCAATGGCCTCGCGCACCTCGCGGGCCAGGTCGCAGTGCGCCTGGCCGACCACCGCCGGGTCGAGCAGGCGCGACTGCGAGGCCAGCGGATCGACCGCCGGGTACATGCCCTCGGCGGCGAGCGAACGCGAGAGCACGATGCGGCTGTCGAGGTGAACGGCAATGGCGGTGACGGCCGGGTCGGTGAAGTCGTCGGCCGGCACGTAGACCGCCTCGATCGCGGTGACCGAAGCGTGTTCGCCACAGGCAATGCGCTCCTGCACCGCCGCCACCTCGCTGGCCAGGGTGGGCTGGTAGCCCACGCGGGACGGCAGGCGCCCGAGCAGGCCCGAGACTTCGGCGCCCGCCTGCACGAAGCGGAACACGTTGTCCATCAGCAGCAGCACATTGCGCTGCTGTTCGTCGCGAAAGTACTCGGCCAGCGTCAGCGCGGTGAGCGGGGTGCGCCAGCGCGCGCCGGACGGCTCGTTCATCTGGCCGTAGACGAGGATGGTATTGGCCAGCATGCCCGAGTTGCGCATGTCCAGCAGCAGTTCGTGCCCCTCGCGCGTGCGCTCGCCCACGCCGGCAAACACCGACAGGCCCTGGTAGGTCTGCGCCATGACGTGGATCAGCTCCATCACCAGCACCGTCTTGCCCACGCCCGCGCCGCCAAACATGGCGGCCTTGCTGCCCAGGGCCAGGGGGGCCAGCAGGTCGATCACCTTGATGCCGGTTTCAAACACGTCGGCCACCGCGCGGCGCTGGCCCAGTGGGAGGGGCGGGCGGTGGATCGGCCGGCGCGGCGTGTCCTCGGGAATCGGCGCGCCGCCATCGCCGGGCTCGCCGAGCACGTTGATCAGGCGCCCGAGCAGGGCGTCGCCCACGGGCACGGCCAGTGGCCCGCCCATGGAGCGCACCGGCACGCCGCGGGCCAGGCCCTGGGTGTCCTGCAGGGCGACGCTGCGCACGGTGCATTCGTCCACCTGGCTCTCGACCTCCAGTGTCAGTGTGGGGGCGCCGGGCGGGCAGGCGAGCAGCGCCGTGCCAAGCGTGGGCAGGATCGAGGGAGGAAAGCGCACCTCGACCACGCCGCCGCGCACGGCGTGCACACGGCCTGGGGCCGGCGCTCCGGGAGCGCTGGCAGCGGCAAGGGATTCGGGCAAGGCGGACATGGAAAGATGCTTTTCATTGTGCACCGGCTGCGAAACGAATCAGATCGCCAGCGGGTCCACGTCCACCAGCCAGCGCACCAGCCCTTTGTGCGCGGGGTCTGCCCGCAGCGCATGCAGCAGCGGTTGCCAGGCGGCCAGAAAATGCTGCAGCGCCGGGCGGCTGGCGCTCTCCACCAGCATTTGGGCCCGCTCGACGCCGGCGACGCGCTGCACCGCCAGCGGGATGGGTGGGTACAGGCTGATGTGTTCCACGCCGGGCAATGCGGCCTCGCGCGCGGCGTTGGCGGCGGCGGCGAGAAACCCCTGGGCGACCTCCTGCGTGCGCGCGTCGGCCCGCACCAGTGCCTGGAAGGCAAAAGGCGGCATGCCCGCCTGCTCGCGCTCGGTGAGCTGCTGCGCGGCAAAGGCGGCATAGTCGTGCCGGCGCAGCGCCTCGTAGACCGGGTGCTTGGGGTGGTGGCTCTGCACCCACATCTCGCACGGGGTGCCGCGCTCGGCCATCCATGCGGCGTCGCGCCCGGCGCGGCCTGCGGCCTGCATCAAGAGGGCAAACAGGCGCTCGGGTGCGCGAAAGTCGCTCGAAAATAAGGCGCCGTCGGGTTGCACCGCGGCGACCAGGCTGACGCGGCGAAAGTCGTGCCCCTTGGCGATCATCTGCGTGCCGACCAGCACGTCCACTTCGCCCGCGTGCACTTGGGCGAGCTGGCTTTGCAGCGCGCCGGCGGCACGCGTGCTGTCGGCGTCGATGCGGGCGATGCGCACCGGGCCGCCGCCTTGCCGGGACGCGCCTTCAAGCAGGCTGGCCAGATGTTCTTCCAACTGCTCGGTGCCGCGCCCCATGGGCGCAATGTCGGGGCTGCCGCAGGCCGGGCAGGCGCGCGGCACGCGCTGGGCGTAGCCGCAATGGTGGCAGCGCAGGCTGCGGTCGATCTTGTGGAACACCTGGTGGGCGCTGCAGTGCGGGCAGTCGCTCTTCCAGTCGCAATCCTGGCAATGCAGCACGGGCGCATAGCCACGGCGGTTGAGCAGCACCATGCACTGCTCACCGCGCTGCACGCGCTCGGTGATGGCGGCCAGCAGTGGGGCCGAGAAGACGGCGCGGCGCGGCTGCTGCCCCATGTCAACGCGGCGCACGCGGGGCAGGGCAGCGGCGCCGATGCGGCTGGGCATCTCAAGCCGTTGGTAGCGACCGCCCTCGGGGTCGCCCTCGCTTGGCGGGCGGCTGGCGTGCCAGCTCTCCAATGAGGGCGTGGCCGACCCCAGGATCACCTTGGCGCCGCAGGCGCGGGCACGCCAGACGGCGAGATCCCGCGCCGAATAGCGGGCGCCCTCCTGCTGTTTGTAGCTGGCGTCGTGTTCCTCGTCGACCACGATCAGGCCCAGGCCAGGCATAGAGGCAAACACCGCCATCCGCGTGCCCAGCACAATGCGCGCCTGCCCGCTGTGCGCGGCGAGCCAGCTCTTGAGGCGCTGCGGGTTGGTCATGCCGCTGTGCAGCGAGACCACCTGGCCGGCGCCAAAGCGCGCGACAAAGCGCTCTTCGAGCTGCGGCGTGAGGTTGATCTCGGGCACCATGACCAGCGCCTGCGCTGCCGGGGCGGCCAGCAGCAGGTCCTGCACGCAGCGCAGGTACACCTCGGTCTTGCCGCTGCCGGTGCTGCCAAACAGCAGGAAAGGCCCATTTTTAGAGTCAATTTCGGCTCTGGCGCTTTCCTGCTCTGCGCTAAGCGCTATCAATGGAGTAGCGTCGGTGTCCGTACCCGCCGCAGCGGGCCTGCGCAGCCGGCGCGCCATCTGCTCGGGCCCCAGGGTGCGCAGCTGCGCCGGCAGGGCGGCCAGCGCCACTTCGCCCAGGCTGCGCTGGTAGTAGCGCGCGGCAAAGGCCACCAGGGCGCGCCAGTGCGCGTTCAGCGGCGGCAGGCCCGCAAGAACACCGGCGATGGCGCGCAGTTGCGCGGGGGGTGCGCCCGGCTCGCTGGCGGGCGCTTCCCACACCACGCCCAGCACTTCGCGCGTGCCCAGTGGCACGCGCACCAGCGTGCCGGGAGCGAGGGGCTGGGGGCTGGCGTAGGTCAGCAAGCCGCCCAGCGCGCTGTGGGCGGGGGTGTGCACTGCCACTTGCACCGTGCAGGACACAACCGCATCGGTATGTCGGACTTCATCCTTCTTTGGCGCATCCGGGTGCAAGTGGCTGATCCTTCAGAAGTTTTTAAAGAATCCAGGGGTTCTGTGGATAACTTTGTGGATAGAACGACCCGACCCGCCGCGAAGCCTTGAAAACAGGGGCTTTGCTTACGTTGCTCAGCAAATCAGCAGTGCCGTTCACCCTATACAAATCAAATACTTACGAGAGGCTTGGGGAAACGCAAGCCGGTGGTGCGGTGTTTTCAGGTTTGTGTGTACAACCAGCAAAAAAATTGCTGTGTGTCAAGCCCCGCGCATCGCCCGCGACTGCTGGTGCACCGCCTCCACCAGCGCGGCGACATGGTCGAGTGGCGTGAACTGGCTGATGCCGTGGCCCAGGTTGAAGATGTGCGTCGGGCCGGTCGCCGTGCGGTCGGTGTGCGGGGTGCCAAAGCTCTCCAGCACCTTGCGCACCTGGGCTTCAATCTGCGCGGGCGGGGCAAACAGCACGTTCGGGTCGAGGTTGCCCTGCAGCGCCTTGCCGGGCCCGCCGACCTTGCCGCCGACCAAGGCGCGCGCCTTGGCCAGATTGGCGGTCCAGTCCAGGCCCAGCACCTCGCAGTCGAGCGTGTTCATCTCTTGAAGCCACAGGGCGCCGCCCTTGGTAAAGACGATGCGGGGCACGTCCTGGCCGTCCACGCCGGTGCGCTTGAGCTGCGCCAGCACGCGGTGCGTGTAGGCCAGGCTGAACTCCTGGAAGGCGCCATCGGCCAGCACGCCGCCCCAGCTGTCAAACACCATCACCGCCTGGGCGCCCGCGTCGATCTGGGCGTTCAGGTACTGGGCCACGGCGTCGGCGTTGACAGCCAGGATGCGGTGCATCAGGTCGGGGCGGCTGTACATCAGGCTCTTGACCAGGCGGTAATCGTCGCTGCCCTTGCCCTCGACCATGTAGCAGGCCAGTGTCCAGGGGCTGCCCGAGAAGCCAATGAGCGGCACCCGGCCGTTCAAGGCCTTGCGGATGCTGGTGACGGCGTCGAACACATAGCGCAGCTTGTCCATATCGGGCACGGTGAGCGCTGCCACAGCGGCTTCATCGCGCACCACTTTGGCAAAGCGCGGGCCTTCGCCCTCGGCAAACGACAGGCCCAGGCCCATGGCGTCGGGCACGGTGAGGATGTCGCTGAACAAGATGGCGGCGTCGAGCGGGAAACGCTCCAGCGGCTGCAGCGTGACTTCGGTGGCGTAGTCCACGTTTGTCGCCAGGCCCATGAAGCTGCCGGCCTTGGCGCGCGTCGCCTTGTACTCGGGCAGGTAGCGCCCGGCCTGGCGCATCAGCCACAAAGGCGTGTAGTCGGTGGCCTGGCGGCGGCAGGCGCGCAAAAAGGTGTCGTTGGTAAGGGGTGCGAAGCTCATGGGGCGATTGTCGCAGGCGGCGACACGCCCTCCTTCAGGCAGGCCTCAAAGCCCGGCCAGCGCCGCCTGCACTTCGCTCTTGCCCAGAATCTCGCTCAGCACCACGGGCGGCTTGCCCTTGGCGTACAGCACATACACCGGCACCCCGCTGCGCCCGAGCTGGGTGAGGGCGGCGGTAATGGCCGGGTCGCGGCGCGTCCAGTCGGCGCGCAGCAGCGTGACCTTGCGCCGGGCAAAGTCGGCCAGCACCTCGGGGTCGGCCAGGGTGGTGCGCTTGTTGTACTGGCAGGTGACGCACCAGGCAGCGGTGAAATCGACAAACACCGGCTGGCCCGACGCGGTGAGCTCGGCCACGCGCGCGGCCGACCAGGGCTGCCAGGCTTGCGAGGTTGCCACCGACGTGCCACCGGCTGGCAGCATGCGCACGACGTTCGGCCCCAGGCCCAGCAGCAGCGCTGCGCTGGCGGCGGCTGCTGCGATGCCCAGCAGCAGGCGTGTGCGGCCGCGCAGCGTCAACGTCCAGACGAGGCTGCTGCCTGCCACCAGCAGTGCCAGCAGCGCGCCGGCGCCATCGATACCACTTTGCTGGCCCAGCACCCACACCAGCCAGACCACGGTGGCAAATATGGGGAAGGCCATGGCGCGGCGGAAGGTGCCCATCCACGGGCCCGGGCGCGGCAGGGCGTGTGCCAGCGCTGGAATAAAGCCGGCCAGCAGGTACGGCAGTGCCATGCCCAGGCCCAGCGCACCAAACACGGCCAGGGCCTGCGGCGCGGGCATGGCGATGGCAAAGCCGAGTGACGCGCCCATGAAGGGCGCCGTGCAAGGCGAGGCGATGGCGACGGCCACCACGCCCGAGAGCAGTGCGTCGGTCACCGGGTGGCGCGCTTGCAGCGTCGCCAGGCGCCCCGGCACGAACTGGCCAAACTCAAACACCCCTGCCAGGTTCAGCCCGATCAGCGTGAACAGCCCGGCCAGCAGCGCCACCACCAGGGGCGACTGCAGCTGAAAGCCCCAGCCGAGCTGCTCGCCCGCGGCGCGCAGCGCCATCAGCAGCCCACCGAGGGCCAGGAAGGAGAGCACCACGCCGACGGTATAGGCCAGCGCCGCCAGGCGCTGCGCGCGCGGCCGGCCACCGTGCCGCGCCAGGGCCAGCAGCTTGATGGCCAGCACCGGGAACACGCAGGGCATGAGGTTGAGCAGCAGCCCGCCCAGCAAGCCCCCGAGCAGCGCGGTGGCGAGGCCGGCCAGTGAGGGCGCCGCAGCGGGCGCGGGCGGCGGCGCTGCGGTGCGGTTGGCTTCGAGTGCGGCTGCGAGCGCCGGCGATACCTCGGCGCGCGGCGCGCCGGCGCTCCAGCCGGCCTCCACCGTGGCGACAGCGCGCCAGCCGGCGGCGCCGCCCGGCGCCTTGCCGTCCGCGAGCGTGAGCACGGCCGGCACGCTGCGCGGGGCGGCATCGCGCTCTGGCGACAGGGGGGTGTCGGCGGTCCACACGGCGCCGTCCCAGCGCTGCGTCCAGTCCTTGCCGCTCTCGGCGGCGGGCACCAGCACGCTAGGGGTTTCGGCAAACAAATCCAGCGCCTTGCCCTGCAGGGCCTGGGGCAGGCCGGCGATGCGCCAGTGCAGGCGTTCGCCGTCGGCACGCACGGTGCTCGCGCCGACGAGCGCGACGGGCTGCTGCGCCGCTGCCTGGGCAAAGCGGGCCGCGTCGCCCGCCGTGGAGCCGCGCAGGGGCACTGCCAGTTCGAAATCGCCTTCTTCAGGGATGCATTCCACGCGGCACACCAGCCAGCTGGCGTGCAGGCGCACCGTGAGCGCGTCGGCCGCGCCGGCAAGCAGTGGCGGCTTGAAGGCCTGCGAGACCTGCAGCGGCACGGCCAGCAGCACCTCGCCTTCGTAGCCGTAGTTGGCCAGCGGGCCGACGCGGATGCGGTGCGGCACCGGCCATGCAATCTCGCCCACGTCCATGCCGGCGGGTAGCGTCCAGCGCAGCTCGGTCGGCAGGCCGGAGTCGCCGGCATTCTTCCAATAGGTGTGCCAGCCAGGCTGGTGCGTGAGCACCAGGCCCAGCCAGGCGGATGCGCCGGGCGCCAGGCCGTCCGGGGCGTGTGCCACGAGTTCTGCCCGCACGCGCGGCGTGGTGACCACGTTGCTGGCGCTGCCAAGGCTGCTGCCCATGGCGCCAGATTTGAAGCTTATTTGGGCGCTAGCGCTTGATGCGCAAGCGCATAAAGCTATGAAAAGCAGAGCAAAAAGTTGCCGGGGCGAGAAAATGGTACGCATGGTCCCAGAGTGTGAGTGCCGGGAGCCTGAGGGGTTCCAGCGGTGGCAGCGAATCCAAAGCCTGAAGTCGCTTGCCTAGGAGCCTGTCGGATTTGCAGCCGACGATTTCCAAGTCCGACAGGCTCCTAAGCCGCCTATTTTGCCGCCAGACTCAGCTCGGCCTGCGGCGTCCACCCTGCGCCGTCTGCGGCCAGCTTGGGCGCGGCGAGAAAAAGCCGCCCTTCCGGTAGCTTTTGCGCCACCAGAAACTGCTTCACCGCCTGCCCGCGCTCGGCCGCCAGTGCGCTGGCCTGGGCTTCGGTTGCGGCGGGCAGGTGCGCCAGCAGCAGGGCCTCCATCTCGGCTACCGGCAGGTCCTTGGCCATGCCGACCAGGTTGCGCGGCTTGGGCATGTCGGCGCGGCCATAGACCTTTTTCAACAGAGCCGGGTATTCGGCGGCCTGCACAGGCGTGTCGTCTTCAGCATTGGCGCGCCGCTTTTCCGCCAGCACCAGTTGCTGCAGCCGTTCGCGCTGCATGGCCTCGCGCTCGCGCGGCAGGCTGGCGGTGCCAGTGACTGTCAGGTTCAGCGCCGGGCGGTCCGTCAGGGCTTTCGCCACTTTGCCAAGACTTTGCTGTGCCTGTGGGGAAAGCTCGGCGCTGCCTGGGGCGAAGGCCACGCTGCTGAGCTCGTCGCCGCCGCCAAGCGCGCTCGCCAGCAGGCTGAACGGTGCCGTGATCGCCTTGCCGATGAGGTTCACGATGATCTTGAAGATCACCGGGCCGAGCTTGAACTGCGGGTCGTTGAGCGAGCCGCTGATCGGCAGGTCCAGGTCAATCACGCCATGGCTGTCCGACAGCAGGGCCACTGCCAGCTTGACGGGCAGGCTGTTCGGGGCGCCCGCCACGGGCTCGCCAAACGTGAGCTGGTTGAGCACCAGCTTGTTGCTGGCGGTCAGTTGGCCATTGGGCAGCACCTTGTAGGCCACGTCCATGCTCAGCTTGCCGCGCTCGATGCCGTGGCCGGCGTATTTCACGGCGTAGGGCGAGAGCGGTGGCAGCTCCAGGTCGCGCACCTTGCCCTGGATGTCGAGCGCCAGCGGTTTTGCCAGGGGGTTGAGCTTGCCGGTCACTTCCAGCGAGGCCGAGCCCTCGGCCCGCCCGCGCAGCTCCAGGTCGGCCAGCACGGGCTCGCTGCCAGCGGGTTGCGACGAAAACGCACTGAGTTTGCCGGTCAGCTCGCTGAGGTCGGCCGAGTAGTTGGGCTTGATGAAATAGTCCGAGAACAGCACCTTGCCGTTGACCAGGCTCATCGGACCGAACTGCAGCACCGGGGCCAGCGGGTCTGGCGCGGCGGCCTGGGCCGTGACAGGTGCTGCGGGCGCGGCGGGAGTGGCCTGCGCCTGAGCAGGGTTCGTCGGTGCAGCCGCCCCGGCAGCGGGTGGTATTGCCGCCTGGCCCGGTGCTTTCACCAGTTGGTCGAGGTTGATGCGGCCGGTCTCGTCAATGGACAGGCGCGCGTAGAAATCGGCCAGGCTGGTTTCCTTGACCTCCACGCGCGGCGCGGTGCCGGGGGCCAGCGCCACATGCAGCCCGCGCAGGCCCAGGCTCTTCCAGGCCAGCAGCTCTTCGCCCACTTGCGAGGCGGTCTTGGCCGTGGTGGCGCCGGTGCTGTTGGCCCGCAGCTGGTCGATGGCGGCGTCGCCGTTCAGGCCCAAGGTATTTCCGCGCCCGGTTTGCGCAAAGGCCATCGTGCCGCGAAAACCGGCTTCGCCCTGCAGCAGCTCGATCGCCAGCCGGTCGGCCAGGTAGCCGTCGAGCGCTTGCAATGGCAGGCGGCTGGCGTCCAGCTGGCCTTGGGTGGCAAAGGGCTGGGGCGTCAGCGTGCCCTTGTAGCTGAGCTTGCCGGCCTCCCCTTTGCCTTTGCCCGTGCCCGCACCCACGCGAGCCGAGACTGCGAAGGCTTCGGGTTTGCTGCCATCGAGCGCCAGGTTGCTGGCCTGCAGGTCCAGGGCTGAGACGTTGAGCGCCACCGGGCGCGGTTGGCTGCGGTCGGCAAAGCCAAGCTTGCCGCCTTCGACGCTGGCTTCTGTGATCTGCACGCGCCATGGGCGCGCGGCGGCATCGGGGGGAGTGCTGGTACGGGGGGTGTCGGAAGAAGCGCCTTTCAGCCAGCGCTCGAACATCCAGCGCCCGTCCGCGCTGCGTTCCACGCTGGCCTGGGGCTGGGAAATGGCGAGGCGCTCAATGCCCACCGTACGGCCATCGAGGTCCACCTTGGCGCCCTCAAGCGCGATCTGGTCCACGCTTGCGAGGCTGGTCTTGCCTTGCCTGAGCGCGAGCTGCGAGACGGTCAGCGGCCCCACCTCCAGCGTGACGCCCGTCCCGCCTGGCTTTCCGGCTGCCGCTGCGTCCCACTGCACACCCAGGTCACCGTCGATCTGTCCGACGAGTGCGGGCTCCAGCACCTGGGCCAGGTAGGGCGCTGCCAGTGGCAGGGCAAGGCCCTTGACCGACAGCTTCAGCTGCGCAGTTTGGTCGCTGGCCTGGCCCTCGAAGGACAGCGTGCTGCCCTGCAGGCCCAGCGCGCCGTGAAATGGAAACGGCTTCTGAAACGGAAACGCCAGTGCGCTGGCATCGACGCTGAGCCCCGTGGCCTCCAGCGCGGCGGCCGGACGCGTGCTCTGGTCGGCCCAGTGCACCGTGCCCTGGCGCACGGCGATCTGCGCGACGGAGACCGACCAGGCAGGCGCCTTGCCGGGGGTGCCAGCATGCCCCTTGGCGCTGCTCGCCGCTTGGCTGGCTGCGGGTGCAGGTGCAGGTGCAGGTGCAGGTGCAGCGGAGGCATGGGTGCTTGCAAGGGCGCTTGTAGCGGGTGTCGGGGCAGGCGCGGGCGCGCCCAGTTGCGCCAGATTGACGGCGCCAGCGGCATCGCGCGCCGCGCTCAGCACCGGCGCATCCAGTTCGATGCTGCCCAGGCGCAGAACGTGATCCAGCGGACGCACATCGTCCAGCGCCACGCTCAGGCGGTCCCAGGCAAGCAAAGGCTGCTGGCTGCGGTCGGCGATCTGCACCTTGCGCGCCTGGGCCGTGCCTGTCAGTTTCACGGCAACTTCCGGCTTTTGCTCGAAAGCGAGCTTCAGGTCCAGGTCGAGCACGGCGCCCTGCAATCGCACGGGCAGACTGGCGGGCAGGTAAGCCAGATACGGCGCCAGGTCCAGACCACTCCATTTGATCGTCGCTTCGCCCTTGCCGGTTTGTGCGAACGGTGTCGCCTGGGCCGATGAGCTGAAGTGGCTGCTGCCCAGATCGAACGACAGGTGGGGCTCCACCTTGATATCGCGCTGCGAGGGCAGGGTGCTGAGGAAGGGCACTTGCAGCGACAGCTGGCGCACGGCATGGCTCTGGTTCACCGTGCGATCGGTGAAGTCGATGGCACCACCCGTCAGCGTCAGGTTGTACAGCGCCAGCCGTGCGGGCGCGGTGCTGGGCGCATCGGCAGGGGTGGCAAAGCGCGCCAGGATGTCGTCCACATCGTAATGGCCATCCGCCAGCAATGTCAGCCGCAGATGGGGGCTGTCAATGGCCAAAGCATCCACCACCGGCGCCAGGCGCACCAGCGATTGCAGCTCGGCATCGGCATACACCCGCGCAATCTCCAATTGCGGCGCTGCGCCATTGAGACCGCCAACGACGAGGTCGCGCAGCGTGATCTCCAGCGTCCAGGGCTTGAATTCGATGGCGCCCAGCGTGACAGGCCGCCCCAGCAGTTCGCTGGCTTTGCGCTCCAGCGGGCCCTTGGCAAGCACCGGTACCAGCAGCCAGCTCAGCAGCCACAGCAGCAGCAAGGTCACAACGGCCCACACAGCGCGGCGTACCCAGCGGTGCTTGTGCAGACGGCTTAGCGCAGGAAAAGACAGGGAATGGGGCATTGGGAGCGCTGCGAGCAAAGACGGGGAGGCGATTATCCGCATCAGGCGCCACGTGGGTGGCAGTCGTGTTCAGACAAGGCTCGGGGCGATCCTCCGTATCGTGGCACTTTTCAATGTGCAGTCGTCACATGCACTGCGCGCCTATGAGGCTGTCTCAAAAAAACGCATTTCGCTTTGCTCACTCGGCAAAGCCGAGCACCACCCTGCGGGTGGTGGCGCTCTTCTTCTCAATTTTCGTGACCGCGATGCGTCCAATTTCCGCCGTATTGGCGACATGTGTGCCGCCGCAGGGCTGCAGGTCAATCAGCGCAGCGCCCTCCGCACCGCCGATGCGAATGGTGCGGATGCGACCCGTGCCGCGCGGGGGCTGCACGCTCATGCTTTTCACGAGCTGCGGGTTGGCGTCCAGCTCTTCGTCGCTGATCGACTCCACCGCAAAAGGGAGCGAGGCGGCCACCAGGGCCGCCAGGCCTTGCGTCAACACATCCTTGTCGAGCGGATCGGTCATGGCGAAATCCATACGTGCGTAGTCAGGCGTGATGGAGCAGCCGTTGACCAGTTGCGGCACGAGGTGGCACAGCAGGTGCGTGGCGCTGTGCAGCCGCATCATGCGGTGGCGCCGCTCCCAGTCGATGCGCGCGGCCACCCCATCGGCCGGCTGCAGCTGCGCCAGCAGCGCCTCCTGCCCGGGGGCAGCGATATGCACGATGCGGCCGGTGGGTGTGCCGGCGTCGTCCTTTTCCTTGCGGGTATCGGCAATGGCGATTTCGCTGCCGTCTTCGAGCAGCAGCATGCCGGCATCGCCTGCCTGGCCACCCCCCAGCGGGTAGAACACCGTGCGATCCAGCACGATGCCTTGCGGCGTGGTGGCGATCACCTGCGCACTGCACATGGCCAAGCGCGCATCCTTGCGAAAAAGCTCTTCTGTCATGGGGCGAATCGTATAGCGCAATGCCGAACCTGTCTTCGCGCCGCTACCATGCGACCATGCCGACCGAACCACTTTCCCCTCCCGCGCTGCCCTCCCGTTTCTGGTCGGAGCTGGGGACGCGCGATTTCGCGCAACTCGCCGCCTCCCCTGGCATTGAGCGCACTGTGGCTGTGTTGCCGGTGGCCGCCACGGAGCAGCATGGCCCGCATTTGCCGGTATCGGTCGATGCCACCCTGCTGCAGGGCGTGATGGACGCGGCCCTTGCGCTGCTGCCCCCCGAACTGCCGGTGCTGTTTCTGCCACCGCAGAACGTCGGCCTGAGTCCGGAGCACATCCGCTTCCCGGGCACGCTGACGCTTGCTCCCGCCACGCTGATCGCGCTTTGGACCGAGCTGGGCGAGAGCGTGGCGCGCGCCGGTATCAAGAAGCTCCTGCTGTTCAACGGCCATGGCGGCCAGGTCAGCGTGATGGACATCGTCGCGCGCGAGCTGCGCACCCGCTGTGGCCTGCTGGTCTATAGCGCCAGTTGGTTCAGCCTGCCGCTGCCGCAGGAAGTGAGCGCGCGCTTCAGTGCCGAAGAGCACCGCTTTGGCATCCACGCAGGCGATATCGAAACGTCCATGATGCTGCACCTTGCACCGCACACCGTGCGCATGGAGCAGGCGCAGCACTTTCACTCCACCTCGCAAGACCGCGCGGCGCGCTACCCGCTGCTGGGCAACGGCAAGAGTGCCAAGCTCGGCTGGCAGATGCAGGACTACAACCTGGCGGGTGCGGTGGGCAATGCCGCCGCGGCGACATCAGAAAAGGGACGCGCGCTGGTGGAAGCTGCAGGGGCAGGTCTTGCCCAGTTGCTGCAGGAAATGGCTGACCTGCCCGGCGACACCTTGTGCGATACGCCGCGGCTGCTCCAGCCGGCCGCGCCTGTACACGCTGCACCGACCACGTTTGCGCGACGCGAGCAGGGCTACGCTGGCGACGTGACGCCCGAGCAGGCGTGGGGTTGGGTCAGCGCAGGCGAAGCGGTGCTGGTGGATGTGCGCAGTGATGCCGAGCGCGCTTGGGTTGGCGAAGTGCCGGGTGCGGCAGCGGTGGCCTGGAAGCAGTGGCCCGGCATGCTGCTGAACCCCGACTTCGATGCGCAGCTGCGCGCCGCAGTGCCTGCCGGCCAGCGGGCTGTGCTGCTGTGCCGCAGCGGGGTACGCTCGATTGCGGCGGCGCAGCGCGCGACGCAGCTAGGCTTTGAAGCCTGGAACGTGCTGGAAGGCTTCGAGGGCGACCCCGATGCCAGCGCGCAGCGCAACCACAGCGGTGGCTGGCGTGCGCGCGGCCTGCCTTGGCGGCAGACCTGAGCAGTTTCTGAAATTTACAGCGCTGGAATGCGCAGTTTCTGGCCCGGATAAATCTTGTCCGGGTCGCTCAGCATGGGTTTGTTGGCTTCGAAGATTTTCGGGTATTTGCTGGCGTCGCCGTAGTATTTTTTGGCAATCGCCGAGAGCGTGTCGCCGCGCACCACGTCGTGGTACTGCGCTTCCGGCGCCGGCGCGGATACTGCCATCAGGTTGTTGACCTGCTTGACGCTGGCGACATTGCCGCAGCAGAGGGTTACTTTTTCCAGAGACTCCTGCGATGGCGCCTGGCCGCTGACGTTCACCGTACCGGTCGCGCCGTCGTAGTCCACATGCACGCCTTCCACGCCGAGCTTTTGGCTGGCAATGTAGCTTTCGATGGCGCGTGCTGCCTGTGCATTGAGCGCGTCGAGCGACGGCTTGGCCGTTGCGTCGGTTGCGGCTTTCGTGACAGCGGCTTCGACTTCTTTACCGCCGAACAGTTTTTCGCCGGCTTCTTTGATGAAACTGAAAAAACCCATGGTGTGAGCTCCCTGATGTCGAATGTTGAATCGGTCTGTTGATGGCGCACCGTGAGCGCGCCTGTGAACCATACACGCGCTCGCGCTTGCCCGCATGTGGGAGGAGGCCGCAAACGCGGCATCATGCCGGTTTTGGGCATGTCCCCTGTGCAGCGCCCACGTGCCACGAAACTCCGCATAATTCCCGCCATGACCTTTCTTGCGATCGACGTGGGCAACACCCGGCTCAAGTGGGCCTTGTACGAAGCCCCCGGTCCTGGCGCCGCGCTGCTGGCTCAGGGCGCGGAATTCCTGGACCACATCGAACGTCTCGCCGAAGGGGCGTGGGCGAAGCTGCCGCACCCGGCACGCATGCTGGGCTGCGTGGTGGCGGGCGACGCTGTCAAGCGCCGTGTCGAAGAACAGATGGAACTGTGGGACGTGTCCCCCCAATGGGTGGTGGCCAGCGCGCAGGAGGCGGGCCTCATCAACGGCTACGACCACCCCACGCGCCTGGGCTGCGACCGCTGGGTCGCCATGATTGGCGCGCGCCACCGCATGCTTGCCCAGGGCCCCGAGCGTCCACTGGTGGTGGTGATGGTGGGCACGGCCGTTACCGTGGAAGCCATCGACGCGCACGGGCGGTTTCTGGGCGGACTGATCCTGCCGGGCCACGGCATCATGCTGCGGGCGCTTGAATCGGGCACGGCAGGTCTGCACGTGCCGACGGGGGAGGTCTGCCTGTTTCCCACCAACACCAGCGATGCGCTCACCAGCGGCGGCACCTACGCCATTGCCGGGGCGGTCGAGCGCATGGTGCAGCACGTGATGGCGCACTGCGGCAGCGAGCCGGCCTGCATGATGACTGGTGGCGCCGGCTGGAAAATGGCGCCCAGCATGACGCGACCGTTCGAGCTGGTGGACAACCTGATTTTTGACGGATTGCTGGAAATCGCTGCCCGGCGCTTCGCCTGAGCGCCAGCAGCGCATGAAACCGGCGTGGCTTAGACCAGCGACCGCCGCGCAAGGGCCGCCCCGCAGCGCTGGCGGTGTCTCCCTTCCGCATCGCGCAGCGATGCAAGAGAAGGGGCTGAGGGCTGCGGCTCCAAGCCTGCCTGCGCAGGCTTGGACGGCTCCGAAGGGCTGGCGCCTCTGGCGCTTGCTCGGAGCGGCGAAGCCGCGCAGGGGGTTGTCCCCTATTCCTCCAGCTCGGCGCGGGCCAGGTCCACGTCCAGCTGTTCCATGGCATCCTGCGGCTTGGAGGCAGCAGCCTTCTCGTACAAGGCAGTGGCTTCGCGCATCTTGCGGTCGCCTTCGAGCATGACGAGTGCGTTGGCGTACTCGATCATGGCAATGGCCGAATCAGGGTTCAGGCGCAGCGCCTCCTGGAACAGCTTGAGCCCCTTGTCCTTTTTGGCGCCATAGGTCATCCCGCCGATCAGTGCCCCCACCTTGTCGATGACTTCAGCGTGGAAGGCGCCAAGGGCAATGTGGGCATCGGCATGCGCAGGTGCCAGGGCAATGGCCTTTTCCAGCGATTCGCGAATTTTGCTGCCAAGGCCCTGTGCCAGCGCCTTTGCCACGCTGATGCCCTGGCTGTAGCGGCCCAGCGCGTAGGCGTTCCAGTACCAGGCGTTGGCGTTGTCCGGGTCTTCCTGGGCCTGTGCCTGGGCCTGCTCGGCGACCTGCATGAAGAGTTCCAGGCGCGTCTTTTCCTTTTTCTCTAGATAGTTGGCGTAGATGGCCGTGGCCTTGTTGGCCGCGGTCACGCCAGCGCCACCGGCGGCCAGGCCGAGCTGTGCGGCCTCCTGAAATTCGCCGTTGTGAAAATGTGTCCACGCCTGTAGCACCTTGGCATCCTTGGGCAGGGGTTCGGCGTCGCCGGTATGCAGGCGCACCCAGTGTTTCTTCAACTGTGCCGCGTCATAGTGGTACTGGCCTGCATGCGGGAAAGGGGTCCATTTCGCCATGGGGATCTCCGTTTGAGAGGGTTCAATCGCCCTTGTCCTGGTAGGCATCGGCCAGGGCGAGCAGATGCTGGCGCTGGTCGGCGTGCAGGTAGGGCATGAGCAGGTTCAGTACATGGTGTGCGCCGCGCAGCAGGGCGGCCTGTGCGCTTTCCGGCTCCAGTGCTCGGCGCGGGTCGCGCACGTATTCAAAATTCAGCCAGTAGGTGAGCACGACCACCATGCTGGTCGCCGTGGGCCCAGCCTCGCGCGAGTCGATTTGCAGCGCACCAGCGCGCTCCATGCCCACAAGCAGACTGCGCACCGCGCGTGTCTTGTCCGCGAGCACCGTCTGGAAATGCGTCTCCAGCAAGCGGTTCTTGGAGAGCAGGTCGTTCAGGTCGCGGTACAGAAAGCGGTACTGCCAGATGAGCTCGAACAGCGAGTGCATGAAGAACCACGCGTCTTCGACATTGCGGACCGATCCCGCAGCCGCCAGCAACTCGCCCAGCGCGCGCTCGTAGCGCTCGAACAAGGAGTTGATGAGCTCGTCCTTGGCGGGATAGTGGTAGTACAGGTTGCCCGGACTGATGCGCAGCTCGGCCGAGATCAGCGTGGTCGAGACGTTGGGCTCGCCGAACCGGTTGAAGAGTTCGAGCGTGACCTCAAGAATGCGTTCTGCGGTGCGCCGTGGCGCTTTTTTCACCATGGAGTGCGGTCTGTTGCGTCGGGCGATTCGGGCGGGGCGTTGGGGGGTGTGCAGGCCACTTTAACCGACGCGCAAGTGTCTTTCTGATGCTGCGGTGCACCATCTTGATGCCCCGCAAACGCCACGGCCGCCAGACCCTCGGTGGGTGTGGCGGCCGTGCGCGCCGGAACTGGCCGGCGCAGTGCGTTCGGGCTTAGGAGGCGCTTGCTGCCTCAGGCGCTTCTGCAGCGCGCGGTGCTGCCTTGGGGAAAGGTGTGCGAGCGGTGCGCGGCTTGGCGGCAGCCTTCTTGGCAGGAGCCTTTGCCGCAGGCTTCTTGGCAGGCGCTTTGGCGGCGGCCTTGGCAGCGGGTTTGACAGCAGGCTTGGCGCTCGACGGCTTGGCGGCCGCCTTTGCGGCAGGCTTTGCAGCAGCAGGAACGCTCTTGCCCATGCTCTTGGCCAGCGCGTCGATGCGGGCGTTCAGCACGTCCAGGTCGCGCGACGAGGGCACGCCCAGCTTGGCAAGCGACTTGGCGACGCGGTCTTCAAAGATGTTTTCCAGCTTGTCCCACTGGCCAGCAGCGCGCGAACCAATGTCGCTGGCCATGTTGGTCATGCGGCTTGTGGCTTCGGAGAGCTTTTCTTCGGCAGCCGATTGCGTCTTGCGCTGCATGGACAGACCTTCCTTGACCAGGGCTTCAAAAACCTTGGTGCCTTCTTCTTGCGCTTTCGAGAACGCGCCAAGTCCAGCCAGCCAGATTTGCTGAGCCGATTCCTTCACCGTGCCTGCGAGCTGTGCGCCGCTTTTTTTCTTGTCGTTGCTGATTTTTTGAAGCTTCTTGACCATGGTTCCTCCGAAGGGTTGATTGGACGCCGCGGCAGGAGCCAGAGCGCATGGAGCCACTGTACGCGCGCAGCAGGGTCAGGTGTAGGGGGGGGCTCCTAAAAACCTAGACTGAGCGCTCCAGTCCTGACACGGGTTTTCGCTGAACCGACCGGTGCCATGCTGGGCAAGAATGGAGACCTTCGCAAAGGGAGAGATTCATGCAGTATTTCGTTACGGGCGCAACGGGGTTCATCGGTCGGCGGTTGGTCAAAAAGCTGCTGGCACGCAAGGGCTCGGTGGTGCATTTCCTGTTGCGACGCGAGAGTGAAGACAAGGTGGCGGAACTGCGCCGCTATTGGGGTGTGGGGTCGGCACGTGCCGTGCCGGTGTTTGGCGACCTCAAGGCCAAGCGCCTGGGGGTGGCCGCGGAAGACGTCAAGCGCCTCAAGGGCCAGATCGACCATTTCCACCACCTCGCCGCGGTGTACGACCTGTCGGCCGACGAAGAGAGCCAGGTCGCCGTCAACATCGACGGCACGCGCAACACGGTGGAGTTTGCCAAGGCCATTGGTGCCGGGCATTTCCACCATGTCTCGTCCATCGCCGCTGCCGGCCTGTACGAAGGCGTGTTCCGCGAAGACATGTTCGCGGAGGCCGAAGGGCTCGATCACCCGTACTTTCGCACCAAGCACGAGAGCGAGAAAATCGTCCGCGAAGACTGCAAGCTGCCCTGGACGGTGTACCGCCCCGCCATGGTCGTGGGCGACAGCCAGACCGGCGAGATGGACAAGATCGACGGCCCGTACTACTTTTTCAAACTGATTCAGCGCATGCGCCAGATCCTGCCGCCCTGGATGCCCTCGGTGGGCCTGGAAGGCGGCCGCGTGAACATCGTGCCGGTGGACTACGTGGTCGATGCGCTCGATGCCATCAGCCACCAGGCGGGCATCGCCAGCCGGTGCTTTCATCTGGTCGATCCGGTCGGCTACCGCGTCGGCGATGTGCTGGACATCTTCAGCCGCGCCGCACACGCGCCGCGCATGAATTTGTTTGTCAATGCGGCGCTGCTGGGGTTTCTGCCCCGCGGCATCAAGAAAAGCCTGATGGCCCTGGCGCCGGTGCGCCGCGTGCGCGACGCCGTACTCAAGGATCTGGGCCTGCCCGAGGACATGCTCACCTTCGTCAACTACCCCACGCGCTTCGACAGCCGCGAGGCGCAGGCGGCGCTCAAGGGCACAGGCGTTACCTGCCCCAACCTGAAGGACTATGCCTGGCGCCTGTGGGACTACTGGGAGCGCCACCTCGACCCCGAGCTTTTCATCGACCGCAGCCTCAAGGGCACGGTGGTCGGCAAGGTGGTGCTGGTCACGGGCGGCAGCTCGGGCATCGGCCTGGCCGCCGCGCACAAGTTCGCCGAAGCCGGCGCCACCACCCTCATCTGCGGGCGCGACCAGGCCAAGCTCGACGAGGCCTGCGCCGAGGCCGAGGCGCGCGGCAACCGCTTCATCGCCTACGCGGTGGACATCGCCGACATGCAGGACTGCGATCGGTTCATCCAGCAGGTGCTGGCGGACCATGGCGGCGTGGACTTTTTGATCAACAACGCCGGCCGCTCCATCCGCCGCGCCATCGAGTCGAGCTACGACCGCTTTCACGACTACGAGCGCACCATGCAGCTCAATTACTTCGGCTGCCTGCGCGTCACCATGGGGCTGCTCCCCGGCATGGCCGCCAAGCGCAAGGGCCATGTGGTGAACATCAGCTCGATTGGCGTGCTGACCAATGCCCCACGCTTCTCGGCCTACGTCGCCAGCAAGGCGGCGCTCGATGCCTGGACGCGCTGCGCGTCCAGCGAGTTTGCCGACCAGGGCATCACCTTCACCACCATCAACATGCCGCTGGTGCGCACCCCCATGATCGCCCCCACGCAGATCTACAACAACGTGCCCACGCTGGCGCCCGAGGAGGCGGCGGACATGATTGCCCAGGCCTGCATCTTCAAGCCGGTGCGCATCGCCACCCGCCTCGGTGTCGTTGGCCAGGTGCTGCATGCCTTCCTGCCACGCGTCGCGCAGATCACCATGAACACCAGCTTTCGCATGTTCCCGGATTCGACCGCGGCCAAGGGTGACAAGGGCGCCAAGCCCCAGCTTTCGGCCGAGGCGGTGGCACTGCAGCAGATGATGCGCGGCATCCATTTCTGAGGCGCCGGGCGGTTGCGGGGGGGATGGATAATCGGCGCCATCTTTCCTTGCCCCCTCGCAACTCCATGATCCTCGTTACTGGCGGTGCTGGCTTCATCGGCGCCAACTTCGTGCTCGACTGGTTGGCCGCCAGCGAGGAGCCTGTTCTCAACCTCGACAAGCTCACCTACGCGGGCAATCGCGGCAATCTGGCAAGCCTCGATGGCGATGCGCGCCACGTCTTCGTGCAAGGCGACATTGCGGATACGGCGCTGGTCGAGCGCCTGCTCTCCAGCTACCGGCCGCGTGCCGTGGTCAACTTCGCCGCCGAGTCGCATGTGGACCGCTCCATTCACGGTCCCGAAGACTTCATTCAGACCAATGTGGTTGGAACTTTCAGGCTTTTGCAGGCTGTAAGGCAATACTGGCAAGCGCTACCAGCTATCGAAAAAGAAGCGTTCCGGTTCCTGCATGTGAGCACCGACGAGGTCTACGGCACCCTCTCGGCGGATGCGCCGGCCTTCACCGAGACGCACGCCACCGAGCCCAACAGCCCCTATTCGGCCAGCAAGGCCGCCAGCGACCATTTGGTGCGCGCCTGGCACCACACCTTCGGCCTGCCGGTGCTGACCACCAACTGCAGCAACAACTACGGCCCGCTGCATTTCCCGGAAAAACTCATCCCGCTGATGATCGTCAACGCCCTGGCCGGCAAGAACCTGCCGGTGTACGGCGACGGCATGCAGGTGCGCGACTGGCTCTACGTGGCCGACCACTGCAGCGCCATCCGCCGCGTGCTCGAAGCCGGCCAGCCGGGCGAGACCTACAACGTCGGCGGCTGGAATGAAATGCCCAACATCGAGATCGTGCGCACCGTCTGCCGCCTGCTCGACGAACTGCGTCCGCGCGAGGATGGCAAGCCGTACGCCGAGCAGATCAGCTACGTCCAGGACCGCCCCGGCCACGACCGCCGCTATGCCATTGATGCGCGCAAGATCGAGCGCGAACTCGGTTGGAAGCCCGCCGAGACCTTCGCGTCGGGCATTCGCAAGACGGTGGAGTGGTACCTGGCGAACCCCGAATGGGTGGCGCAGGTGCAAAGCGGCGCCTACCGCGACTGGGTGCAAAAGCACTACGAAGCGGCCCCCGCCGCCACCAGCGCATGAACATTGTTCTTTTCGGTAAAAGCGGCCAGGTCGGCTGGGAGCTGCAGCGCAGCCTCTCGGTGCTGGGCCGGGTCACCGCACTCGACTTTGACAGCCAGGAGCGTTGCGGCGACTTTGCCAACCCGGACGGCATCGCCCAGACCGTGCGCGCGCTCAGGCCCGACATCATCGTGAATGCCGCCGCCCACACGGCCGTGGACAAGGCCGAGAGCGAGCCCGCGCTGGCGCAGTTGCTCAATGCCACCACGCCCGGCGTGCTGGCGGGTGAGGCCGCGCGCTTGAACGCCTGGCTGGTGCACTACAGCACCGACTACGTTTTTGACGGCAGCGGCACTCGCCCCTGGGTGGAAACCGACCGGCCCGCACCGCTCTCCGTCTATGGCCGCACCAAGTGGGAAGGTGAGCAGCGCATCCAGCAATCGGGCGCCAAGCACCTGATTTTGCGCACCAGCTGGGTCTATGCGGCGCGCGGCAGCAACTTTGCCAAGACCATGCTGCGCCTGGCGCAGGAGCGCGAGCGCCTCACCGTCATCGACGACCAGTGGGGCGCGCCCACCGGCGCCGACCTGCTCGCCGACGTCACCGCCCACGCCCTTCGCCACCTGCAGGCGCGCCCCCAGGACGGCGGCCTGTACCACTGCGTGGCCGCCGGCGAAACGAACTGGAATTTGTATGCAAAAGAGGTGCTAGCGCAGGCTGCTATTGCGCAACCAGCTATCAAATTAAAAGCAACCGAAGTGGCGCCCGTGCCCACCAGTGCCTTCCCCACGCCCGCCGCCCGGCCCCACAACTCGCGCCTGGACACCGCGCGCCTGCGGAATACCTTCGGCCTCACACTCCCGCCCTGGCAGCAGGGCGTGGCCCGCATGCTGCGCGAAATCCTTTGAAAGCCCCGACATGACGACCCCCACCCGCAAAGGCATCGTGCTTGCCGGCGGCTCCGGCACCCGCTTGCACCCTGCCACGCTGGCGCTCAGCAAACAGCTCCTGCCGGTGTACGACAAGCCTATGGTGTACTACCCGCTCGCCACCCTGATGCTCGCCGGCATCCGCGAGATCCTCCTCATCAGCACGCCGCAGGACACGCCGCGCTTTGCGCAGTTGCTGGGCGATGGCAGCCAATGGGGCCTCAAGCTCCAGTACGCGGTGCAGCCCAGCCCCGACGGCTTGGCGCAGGCGTTTCTGATCGGCGAGGAATTCCTGGGCGGCCACCCCAGCGCCCTGGTGCTGGGCGACAACATTTTCTACGGCCACGACATCCACGAGCTGCTCTCCAGCGCCGGCCAGCGCACGAGCGGAGCGACAGTCTTCGCCTACCACGTGCACGACCCCGAGCGCTATGGCGTGGCCGAGTTCGACGGCGCCGGCAAGGTGCTCTCCATCGAAGAAAAGCCCCAGGTTCCCAAGTCGAACTACGCCGTCACCGGCCTGTACTTCTACGACGAGCGCGTGGTGGAACTGGCGCGCCACCTGGCGCCTTCACCCCGTGGCGAACTGGAAATTACCGACCTCAACCGCCTCTATCTCGAACAAGACGCCTTGCACGTGGAAATCATGGGCCGGGGCTACGCCTGGCTTGACACCGGCACGCACGACAGCCTGCTCGACGCCGGCCAGTTCATCGCCACGCTGGAGCGCCGCCAGGGCCTGAAAATTGCCTGCCCCGAAGAGATCGCCTGGCGCAGCGGCTGGATCGGCGACGCCCAGCTCGAACGCCTGGCACAGCCGCTGGCCAAGAACGGCTACGGCCAGTACCTGATGCGCCTGCTCAAAGAGAAAGTGTATTGAACGCCATGCAAGCCACACCCCTTGCCATCCCCGACGTCCTGCTGATTGAACCCAAGGTGTTTGGCGACGCACGCGGGTTCTTTTATGAGAGCTTCAACCAGCGCGCCTTCAATGAAGCCACCGGCACCGACTTCCAGTTTGTGCAGGACAACCACAGCCGTTCGAGCCAGGGCGTGCTGCGCGGCCTGCACTACCAGGTGCCGCCCAGGGCGCAGGGCAAGCTGGTGCGCGTGGTGCGTGGCGCGGTGTTCGATGTGGCGGTGGACATTCGCCAGGGTTCGCCCACCTTCGGCCAATGGGCGGGTGTTGAGCTGACGGAGAACAACCATCGCCAGCTTTGGATTCCGCCGGGCCTGGCCCATGGCTTCCTGGTGCTGTCCGAGTCCGCTGATTTTCTCTACAAGACGACCGACTACTACAGCCCCGAGCACGAGCGCTGCATCGTCTGGGACGACCCCCAGTTGGCCATTGCCTGGCCGGATCTGGGCAAAGCGCCGGTGCTGTCGGCCAAGGACCTTGCAGGCCTGAGCCTTGCCCATGTGCAAGCCGCGGCCTGATGACGTGAATGCCACCACGCCGAACGGTGCCGCATGGGCCGCACCTGAAGACCTCGGCGGCTCGAACCCCGTGGTGGACAGGGGCGCCTTGCAGCCTCGCCTGCGAATCGCCCTGATAGGCACGGATGGCCTTCCGGCGCGCTACGGAGGGTTTGAAACCTGTGTCGCACAGCTTGCCCCGCGTCTGGCGGCGCTCGGGCACCAGGTGGAGGTGTTTGGGTCCTCCCACGGGCGCAGCGCCCGGGCGGCCGATGGCCCTGGGTTGCGGCACCGCTACCTGCCCTTGCGTGCCAACGGGGCCGCGTCGGTACCTTACGACCTGCTCAGTTTCCTGCTGAGCTACCGCCGCTCTGACGCTATCGTGGTCATGGGGGTTTCGGCGGGAGTGTTCATGCCGCTCATGCGCTGGCTCGCCGGGCCGCGGCGGATCGTGGTGAACGTCGATGGCCTGGAGGCTCGGCGCAGCAAGTGGCGAGGGTTGCCGCGTGCCTTTCTGCGCCTGAGCGAACAGCTCGCCATCCGCCACGCCCACCACGTGGTCAGCGACAACCAGGGCATTGCCGACATCGTCTCCAGCACCTATGGCCGCGCCAGCACCGTCATCCCCTACGGAAACGACCATGTGCTGCACCTGGAACCCGCCCAGGTGCAGGGCATCCTGCGGCACCGCTTTGGCCTGGAGCCCGGCAGCTACCTGCTGACTGTCGCCCGCATAGAGCCCGAAAACCAGATTGCCGAAATGATGGAGGCGGCCTTGGCCGCCGGGTCCGAGTGCTACGTCGTGGTGGGAAACTTCGGCACCACGGCCCTCGGGCGGCACCTGCTGCAGCGCTGCCGCAACGAGCCGCGCATCCGGTGCATCGATTCGCTGTTCGAACCACAGGCGCTTGCGGCCCTGCGCACCGGCTGCCGCCTGTACCTGCACGGCCACAGCGTGGGCGGCACCAACCCTTCGCTGATCGAGATGCTGCCCTACGGTCGCCCCATTCTGGTGTTCGATTGCATCTTCAACCGCCACACCCTGGGAGGGCGCGGCGGGTACTTTGCAAGCGTGCCAGAGCTTGCGGAGCGCTTGCGCAAGCCGGATGCGCCCGCCTGGACGCCAGATTCGCAGGGAGAATTGTCCGCTCGCTACCAGTGGGCGCGCATTGCAGGGGCTTATGCCTTGCTCTGCCGGCGAGAGTGCTCGACATGACCGAGCGCACGCTGGCGCGGCAGCCCTCTGCCGATAGTCTGCTGGACATCCCACTGTCAGAGGCCGTGCCCCAGCCTTCGGCGTCTGTCGTGGCGGTGGTGATCACTTTTCAGCCCGAGTTGGCGGCGCTGCTGGTGCAGATCAAGGCCCTGCGGCCGCAGGTAGCGCGCTTGGTCATCGTGGACAACGCCTCGACTGCCGACCTGGCTGCGTGGTGCCGGGCTGCGGCTCCACAGGTCGATGCCGTCCTGCGCATGGAGCACAACCTGGGAATAGGGGGCGCCCAGAACCACGGCATCACCTGGGCCCGAACCCAAGGCGCCAGCCATGTGCTGCTCATGGACCAGGACAGCGTGCCCGAGCCCGACATGGTCGGGCAACTCCTCGGCGCGCTGCAGATGCATCCCAGCGCTGGCGCTGCCGGCCCACTGCACGCCGACCCGCGCCAGCCCATTGCGCATTCCCCGTTCGTATGGCTAGAAGGCCTGCGTTTTCGCCGGCTTCCCTGTACACCAGACACGGTGCATGTGGTGGACCACCTGATCGCTTCCGGCTGCCTCATTCCTCTCGCCGTGCTCGATCAGGTGGGGGCCATGCGCGCCGACTGGTTCATCGACTTCGTCGATGTGGAGTGGAGCCTGCGTGCGCGTACCGCAGGGTGGGATTTGCTGGGCGTCTGCTCTGCGCGTATGGCGCATGGCCTGGGGGGACCGCCCATTGTGTTCATGGGGCGCCGGTTTCTGGCGTATCCGCCATGGCGGCACTACTTTCAGGTGCGCAATGCGGTGCTGCTGTACCGGCAACCCTTCGTGCCGTTGCGTTGGGCGTTGGCGTCTGCCTGGCGGCTGCTGATGAAGATCGGCTTCAACTGCGTCGCCGGGCGCAGTCGGTGGCAGCATTTCAAAGCGACGCTGCGTGGCCTCTGGCATGGCGCATGCGGCAGGGCGGGGCCTTTGTGACCCCATCGGCAAGCGTACCGACCGGGCGCCGGGCCGGCGCTTCGTGGTAAATTGCACGGTTTTTCGGGTCGGCCATTGCTGATAAAAAATAGAAACATTCATGCGGAACGTGTGATTTATTGTTTCTTTTCTCGCTAGAGAATATTTGCCACTCACAATATTCAAAAAAATCAGAAATAGGCACGGACAATGAACTCTATGACTGATGCGGGCGCTGTAGAAAGCCTGGATGCCAAGCCTTTGAAGCTTGGAGAAATTCTGCTTGCAGCGCAGAAAATATCCCGTAACGACCTCGATCGCGCGCTGGAAGTGCAGCGTTCGATGGGTGCGCGTCTGGGCCGCTTGCTTGTCAATCTGGGTATTGTTTCGGAAGCTGATGTATTTGGTGCGCTGGCGCACCAATTCGATTTGCCGCTGGTGCGGTCGGAAAATTTTCCCAAAACCAAGCCGGAAACATCCAGCTTGAACACGAGTTTTCTTCTGGCCAACCATCTTTTGCCGCTGGGGGATATTGATCAAACCCAGGAGCCCCCCGCATTTGCCAGTCCAGATCCGACAAGCAATTCTCTGAAAAACGCGTTGGCGCTGGTGTTTGACCGCGTACCCGATATTTATTTGGGTTTAGAGACCGAAATATCTTCACAACTCAATGCCTGGTACCTTCAGGAGGCAGACGATGAGGGCATGGGTGGTGATGGACAGCCCGAGGCGGCAGAGTTCATCGAGCACCTGCGCGACATGGCATCGGAGGCGCCCATCATCCAACGGGTGAACCAGATCATCTCCAACGCAGTGGCGTCGCAGGCATCCGATATCCACATTGAAACCTATGAAGAAAAATCGGTAGTTCGCATTCGGGTGGACGGCGAGTTGTTCCAGGTCGATGAACTGGACAACAAAGACGCGCCGGCCGTGGTCTCTCGCATCAAGATTCTTTCCCAGCTCGATATTGCCGAACGCCGCATGCCGCAGGACGGACGTACCAAGTTGCGTGTGCATGGCAAGGAAATGGATGCGCGTGTATCGACCATACCGACCATGTTTGGCGAGTCGGTGGTGATGCGTTTGCTGGAAAAGAATTTTGATCTGCTCTCTCTGGAGAGTCTGCAGTTCACGGCGCCCACGCTGCAAGCCTTGCGGCAAGTGCTCACTGTGCCGCACGGTATTTTTCTTGTCACCGGTCCTACTGGTTCCGGCAAATCCACCACGCTGTACGCTTCGCTCCAAGAGCTTGAAGGCGCCAACCTCAAGATACTGACCGTCGAGGACCCGGTCGAATACCGCCTGCAATGGCTCAACCAGGTACAGGTCCAGCCCCAGATCGGACTGACTTTCGCCAAGGTGCTGCGCTCCTTTCTGCGCCAGGACCCCGACGTCATCATGATCGGGGAAATGCGCGATGGGGAAACGGCAGAAATCGCCGTTCAGGCCGCGCTGACCGGGCATCTGGTGCTCTCCACCTTGCACACCAACAGCGCGCTGGGCGCCGTGGTGCGCCTCATCAACATGGGAGTGGAGCCCTATTTGATCACCGCATCGGTGATTGGCGTGCTGGCCCAGCGCCTGGTGCGCAGGCTCTGCGGCGATTGCCGGCAAGCGCTTGCGCCAGAGCAGGCGCAAGCTGCGGCGGACTCCCTCGGCGTGGAGCTTGGTGCAGGCCAGACGCTCTACCGCGCGGTGGGTTGCCCGGCCTGCCGGGGCACAGGCTACCGCGGACGCCTCGCACTGCACGAGTTGCTGCCCATGTCTGAGGAGATCAAGAAAAAAGTGCTCGAGAAGGGCGCTGCCCTGGCGCAGGAGGACGGTGTGTATGCGGCAGGGAACTTGTTGCAGGATGGGGCCACCAAGGTGCTTCAAGGCATGACGACTGCAGAAGAAGTGTTGCGCGTCGCTCGTCAGAATGATTGATTTCCAATACACAGGGCTGGCGAGCGACGGCAAGTCCTGCCAGGGAACGGTTCGCGCGCCGACGCCGGAGGCCGCCCGCTTGCGACTCATAGGGCAAGGCGTCACACCGATCCGCATCGACACCGCAAGTGATGCGCCTGCAGGCGAGGTGGCACGCGGCGGCGGTGCCAAGCTCAAGCGCACCGAAGTGCTGTTGTTCACCCGGGAAATGGCGCATCTGAAGCAGGCGAACATGCCGCTGGACAGGGCGCTGGCACTGCTCAAGGAAACAGCCGCAACCGAGCGTTTGAAGCATTTCATTTCGGCGCTGGAAGAAGGTATTCGTGGCGGCAAGTCCCTCTACGCATCCATGCTGCCATTTGAGAGAGATTTTGGAAAACAGTACTTGGTTTTGATTCGAGCCGGAGAAACTTCGGGCTCCCTCAACGTGGTGCTAAAAGAGCTTGCGCTGCAGTTGGAAACGGACGACAAGTTGCGCAACTATGTCATATCCTCCATGACCTACCCCATCATCTTGTTGGTGGTGTCGGTACTCTCTGTAACCCTTTTGCTTGCCTTCGTCGTACCGCAGTTTCGCGAAATTTTTGACTCCATGGGCGACGCGCTGCCCTATTCAACCAAACTGGTTATTGGCTTGAGCGATTTTGTGCGATTCCACTGGATGGCGATTCTGGCTGGACTCGCCACACTGATGCTCTTGCTGTCCCGTTGGAGCGCAACCGAAAGCGGGCGCATCCGTTTGCACAGCATGTTGATTGAAATACCCTTGATGGGCAAGGTGATTAAGAATCTGCAATTTGCAGTGTATTTCAGGACTTTCGGTAATTTGCTGCAGCGTGGCGTTCCCATGGTGGATGCCTTGCGTATTGCGCTTGATACCCTGACCAACACCGCCTTGCGCAAGGATTTCGAGCCATTGGTTGACAGGGTAAAGGCCGGCAAGCGCCTGTCTACGGGGTTACTATCGCCGCACTTTGATAAGACCGGTACACCGCAATTGATTCGCGTTGCCGAGGAAACCGGGCAAATGGATTCGACGCTGTTGAGCTTGGCGGATCGCTATGAAGATCAGGGGCGGCGGACCATGGACCGTGTGTTGGCCACCATGGAGCCCATCATCATTATTTTATTGGGGGCTCTGGTTGCTTTCATCATCGTGGCGATTTTGGGTGGCGTCCTGTCTATTAACGACACCATTTAAATAGTAAATACAAGGAATATTCATGAAGACTCTCTTTTCGGCTCCCCAGATCACCGCTCGCGCACGCCGGTCCTCCGGTTTCACGCTGATCGAACTGCTTGTGGTGCTGGTGATCCTCACCTTGCTGGCCGGCCTCGTCGGTCCGCGCGTGCTCGACCAGCTCGGTGGTGCCAAGGTGAAAACGGCGCGCATCCAGATTGGGGAAATCGAGCAAAGCATCGATTTGTTCAAACTCGATATCGGTCGCTACCCGACTGATGCCGAAGGTCTGCGTGCGCTGGTTGAGCGCCCTAGTACGGCTCCCGGCTGGAGCGGCCCTTATTTGAAGAAGGGCTTGCCCACCGACCCGTGGGGCGCAGCCTACCTGTACAAAAACCCTGGTCGCAACAACCAACCGGACGTGTTTTCGCTCGGGGCCGATGGAAAGCCCGGCGGTGACGGCGACAACGCAGATATTTTCAATTGAACCTGCGGACTTGTGTGGCGGGCAGCCGCGAAGTGCATGCGATGCGCTGCCGTTCCCAGGTGGCGGGCTTTACCTTGCTCGAACTGTTGGTGGTGCTGGTGCTGGCTGGTCTTTCTGCGGCTGTGGTGGGCGGCGGAGCGCAGTCCTTCATGGACCGGGCGCGGTACCACCAGACCGTCAGGGACGTGGCCAGCCGCCTCAGCCAGGCGCGTGCGCTCTGTGTACAGCAAGGAAAGCGCATCTCCGTCTCCTATGAACCGCAGGCGCGGCAATTGCTGGTGCAGGGACAGCCGCCCCTGGTGATTCCGCCGTCGCTCGAGGTGACGTGGAAGCCGCTGGCGCACGACCCTAAAGCCTCCCCGGCGCCCGGTGAACCGGTGTTTGTGTTCAACGCCGACGGGGGTGCCCAGGGCGGGCAGTTGGCCGTGTTGCGCGGCGGCCGTGGTGTGATGTTCCGTGTCAGCTGGCTGCTGGGTACAGTCGAACAGGTTGGAGTGGACGGCAGCTCATGACCACGCTGCTTTCTTCCTCACGCCGCGCGGCGGTAATCGGTCGCCGCAGTGGCGTACCGCGCAAAGGGCGCCTCGGCTTTGCCTTGCTCGAAGCGCTGGTCGCCATGGCCATTGCCTCCATAGCCTTGGCCACCTTGTACCGAAGCGTGGGCCAGGGATCCAAGAATGTCGGCGATGTCGAGGCCCGGGTCGAGGCCACTTTGCTCGCCAGGTCGGTCCTTGCCGGCGCCACCTACGCGGAAGATCTGGCCCGGTCGGCGTCTGGACAGGCGGGCGCCTGGCGCTGGGTGGTGCGCACGGCACCGGAACAGGTGCAGATCACCGAAGAGAGCGGTCGCCCGGCTGCGTCTCCGGTATCGGCGGCCCGTGTGACGATTGAGGTCTCCCGCGCCAGCGGTGGCGCTCCGGTAGCGAGCTGGACCACCTGGAAGCCTTGGCGGACCGCTCCATGAGGCATTCCACGCGCCGGCTGCAGTCCGGCTTCACCCTGCTGGAACTGCTCATAGCGCTGGCCATCACCGCTGCCGTCGTGACCTTGATGTTTGCCGGCTTTGCGCTGATCGGCAAGTCTGAGGATCGCAACCAGCAACTGATGGATCGCTCCGAGCACATGCTGGTGGTCAGCCAGTGGCTGGGGCGCAAATTCGATGGTTTGCGGCTCCTCGGGCGCAGCGACGGGGCCAACGCAGTGATCTTTTTCACCGGCAATGCTGCCGGGGCACTCTGGGTGGCGCCACTGCCGGAACGTGGCGATGCGGGGGGGCTGTACGTCTTTCGCGCCAGTCCCTTGCGCCACGAGGGTGGCGGTACCGACTTGGTGGTGGAGGCGCTGCCGTACGACGGCGGCTCCATGGCCCTCGACTGGGGCGTGGCCCTGCGCGAAACCCTGCTCAGCGACGTGCGGACCTTGCAGTGGTACTACCAGGACGGCCGCACCGCCGAGTGGACCCGCAACTGGGATTCGACGCGCAAAGAGTTCCCCTCCCGCATCAAGCTCGAAATCGGCGACGAACGTGGCGATTGGCCCCCCCTGGTGTTTGCTTTGGCGAGGGCGCGATGACAGGCCGGCGTGCCCATTCTGGCGCCGCGCTGGTGCTGGTGCTGTGGCTGGTGGCCGCGCTCTCTCTGGTCGTGCTGGCCAGCGCCCGCGGGATTCGGCAGCAGACGCAGAACGTCGGCTTCGGTCTTGCACGCATGCGCGCCGAATCGGTGCTCGATGCCGCCATTCAACTCACGGCGCAGCGTTTGACGGCGGACAAAAGCCTCGGCGCGCAGTACAGCACTGAGCAGATGGTACTGGGGACCAACCAGGTGCGGGTTGAAATCACGCCTTCAGGAGGCCTCGTGGACGTGAACGTGGCCAGCGACGCCTTGCTGGAAACCTTGCTGCAGAGAGTGGGCGGTTTGGCGCCGGGTGAAGCGGCCATACTCGTTTCCCGCATCCACGATTACATCGACCCGGACGATATTCCGAGTGGCATCGGTGGTGCCGAAGCCGCCCAGTACCGCGCTGCCGGCTGGCCTTCCCTGCCCCGAAATTCGGCGCCGGAAGACCTCTCCGAACTCAAGTCCGTCATGGGGATGACGGCTGCGCTGTATGAGACAATCGCGCCCTATTTGGGCATCAACGGACAGCAGGGCATAGAAATCGGTTCTGCGCCCCCGGCGCTCATCGACGCACTCACGGGCCAGCAGGGTTTTGGCGCGCGTGTTCACTCCTCTTCCCCGGAAATGCGGGCTGGCGAATTGCTCTCGGGAGCAGCCGCCCCGTTTTTCACCGCGACAGCGTCGGCGGTGGGGCAGACCGTGAGAGTTCAAGCCGCCATGCAAGCAGAGGATGGGCGTTGGTGGCAGCGGCAGGCCTGGCTGGATCTCAGCGCCCGGCCAGACACCCTGACTCCATGGACAACGCTCTCGCTGGAGCCGACGCGCCGCGCAGATGGGCCAGAACAGGAATTCAAGCAATGACAGGTTGGGGGCAATTCATTCTGCAGGTGCAAAGGGCGTCGGATCGGCTCGTATGGGGTCTGGGCGCGATTCGGCGCGCGCTGGTCGGGCGTGGTTTTTGGCCTGCCTACGAAGTGGCCGTGGTCACTGCTGAAGGCAAACCTGCCTCCGTTCGCGAAAACCGCGTGCTGCCACGCAGCGGCAAAGGCAAAGCCGCTGGCCTGGTGGTGCCCGAGGCCAACTGCCTCAGCGGCGAGATGCGGTTGCCCGACGTGCGCCGGTCCGATCTGGGAGCTGCCGTGCAAGAGGCTCTGTGGCGCCTTTCGCCCATACCGCCGGACCAGATCTCTTTTGCGTGGGCCGCGGTCCCTGATACGTTTTCGAGCTGGCAGGTGCAATGGCTTATGTGTCGGCGCGGCCTGCAGCAGGACATGCTGGCACAGCAGAGCCTTGCCGACGACGCCCCGGTGTACCTGACCCATTCTGGCCGGGTTTTCGCTGTCCATGGGTCGGCCTTGCAGGCGCAGGCAAAGCGCCAGCGGCGCATGGACGGCCTGACAGGCGCGGCCCTGCTACTCATGCTCGCCATGCTCCTCGCACCAGCCCTCATGCCGCTGATGCTCAAGCGCCAGGCGGTGGTCTTGGCCCTGCAGCATGTCCAGGGGCTCGAGACACAGGCCGCGCCGCTGCGCCAGAAGCTTGACGAGCTGCGCAACCAGGCCCGGGTGGGCGACGAGATTTCGAAGAGCATCAGTGACGACTTGCCATTGGCGAGCCTTGTCGACCGTTTATCGGCTGCGCTGCCAGACGACGCCTGGCTTGACCGCATTGAAGTCAATGGGCGTGATATTCGGGTCACGGGTTTGACGGGCAACGCCAACGAATTGCTGGCGCAGCTTGGCCGCCAGCCGGGTCTGGCAGATGCCCGTGCCACTGGCGCCAACGTGCGCGACAACACCTTGAACAAGGAACGTTTCACCTTTGAAATGCGCTGGCGCGCCGATGGAGCGCAGCCATGACGCCCAATATCTGGATGCGCCGGACCGGTATCGCGCTGGCGCTGCTGGCCTTGTGCCTGTTGGCTGCGGGGGCGCTGGTGTACCGTTCGCTCTGGACACGCTATGACAGTGGTCTCCAGCAACTCGAGGCGCGCAGCGAGCGCCTTGACGGCATTGTCAAATCCGGGCCGCAAATCGAAGCGCTGCTGACCAAGGCACGCGCCAATGTGACTCCCTGGGTGCATCCCGGTGGTGAAAATGCCCCCAACGACGTACAGCAAAAGCTGCGTGAACTCATCGTCAACTCGGGCAGCACCCTGGTGTCTTCGCAGGTCGCGCTCGAGCCCGGCGCCGATGGCCAGATGGCGCGTATTCGCCTGACTGCCACCATCACGGGCGATTGGTCCAAACTCGTCCAGTTCCTGGAAGCGTTGCAGACGCACCTGCCACCCTTCTGGGTGCGCTCTGCCATCGTATCGCGCGACGGTGCCGGCAACGGCCCCGGCCCGCAAAGCGCCCGCCTCGCCTTGCAACTCGAAGCGCCCATTGCCCCGCAGAAAATTGCGCCGCAGAAAGGGCAGCCATGACCAAACCCTGGCAAGTAGCGCCCTTACTGGCGGTGGCAACGCTCGCGGCAAGCGCCTGGTGGTGGCAGACAGGCAAAGACGCCTGGCGCGCGCCACCTGCCCGCATGCCCGAACTGCCAGCGGTGGCTGAACTTCCCTCGCCACCGGTGTTTCATGCCCAGCAGGCGCTCAAGCGTCCGGTGCTCTGGACGTCACGGCGACCCACGGGTGCGGGCGATGCCAAAGGTGGTTTGGCCCAGGAACTGATGGAATCGCGCCTTACTGCGGTATTCGCTTCGGGCAAAGACCAACTGGCCGTCCTGCAGCGCAAGGACGGCAGCACCTTGAAGCTGAGCACCGATTCCAGGCCCTGGCGAATTGAATCCTTTGACGGACGCAAGGCAGTCTTCATGTCTGTCGATCAGCAACGCGTGGAGCGCCCCCTGGAGCACGCCGCAAGCCCTGAGCCCAAGCCTGGCCAACCCCAAGGGCGGCCGTCTATGCCACCAGCGGGTCAATAAACCACGCACACCCTCTATTCGGAGCTTCTGTTCATGACATTTCGGCCTTCCATCCTTTTCCTGGCCTTGCTGGCCGCAGGCTGCGCCACCACACAGCAGCCACCGCCGGGCTCGCTCTCGGCCCAATTTGCCAGCGCCAAGGCCGCGGTGACGACCTCCAACATCGTGACCGAGTCAGTGCCTGTCCAGGAGGCGCCGCTACCAGCCCGCGAGACAGAGTCGGCCGATGCAACGCCCAAGGATCAGGAACAACCCGCCACCGAGCCCGAGGCCAAGCCCCAGACCAAAACGCGCATCTTTGCGGGGAACGACCAGCTCTTCAAGCGCGACATTGGCCCCAAGCCCGACCCGGTGCTGGCCAAAGGCGAAAAGGTTTCCCTCAACTTCGAAAATGCCACCGTCGGCAACCTGGCCACTGCCTTGCTGGGTGACCTGCTCAAGCTCAACTACACCGTCGATGCGGGGGGCGACACGGTGGTCAGCCTGCGCACCAGCCAGCCTTTGCCGCGCAAAGAGGTGCTCGATGTGCTCGACGCCGTATTGCTGCCGCACGACCTTGCCATCGTGCGCGACAACGCGGGCGTCTACCACGTCACCAAACGGACAGTGACGGTCGGCGCGCGCCCTGTCCTGGGGGCGTCGCACTTCAAAGACTTGACCGGCTCGGGCACCGTGATCGTGCCGCTCAGCTACATTGCCGCTGGCGAAATGGCCAAGATTCTGGCGCCCATCGCACCGCGCGAGGCCATTGTCTATGTGGACACCCTGCGCAACCTGCTCGTGCTGCAGGGCAGCAAGGCGCAGTTGGCTGGCTGGCTGGAAATGGTGGACGCATTTGACGTCGATTTCCTCTCCGGCATGTCGCTGGGTGTGTTCGTGCTGGAAAACGCCAACGTCACTGTGGTGCGCGATGCCCTGCAGGCCATGCTCGGCCCGGACAAATCGGCCGACCCGTATGGCGGGTCGGGCACTGCCGGTGCGTCGCCCTTTGGCGCCGCAGCGGCGTCTGGGTCGGCCGCTGGCGCACCGGGCGCAAGCGCGGCGAACGCAAGTTCCGCAAGCGCTGCCGCGGCGACCAACCCATTGTTTGGCCTCATTCGCGTATTTCCCGTCGAGCGTTTGAATGCGCTCGTGGTCGTCACGCCGCGCAAACAATTGCTCAGCCAGGTGGAAACCTGGATTCGCCGCCTCGACCAGCCGAGCGACGCACTCGAGCCCGGCCTGTTCGTCTACCCAGTGCAGAACGGCTCGGCCGAGCACCTGGCCGACATGCTCAACGGCCTGTTTGGCAACGACACCACGCGTGCCAAGAGCGGCGTGGCCGCGGGCTCGGCGCCGACCCAGTTTGGCGGGTCCACGGGCAGCAGCAACCCATTTGGCGGTACTTCCAGCGCCTCCGGCCTTGGCACCGGGACATCGGGCATGAGCGGCGCCAGTGCTGGCAGCATGTCCAGCGCCTCTGGCTCCACCGGGATGACGCCACTGAAGGCCACGAATACCGCGGCCAGCGCATCGCCCTCGACAACCACCAGCCAACTCGAAGGCAATGTGCGCGTGGTCGCCGACGACAAACGCAATGCCCTGCTGATCCGCGCGCCGCGCGCCGAATACCGGCGCATCGAAAAAGCGCTGCGCGAGCTCGACACAGCGCCTGTCCAGGTGCTCATTGAAGCCAGTATCGTCGAGGTCAGCCTCACTGGCGACCTGGCCTACGGCGTGGAATGGTTTGTGGAAAACAGCCTGAGCAACGGTCGCACCGGCCAGGCACTGCTGAACCTCAACGACAGCGGCGGCATTGGCGCGAAACAGCCCGGCTTCTCGTACACCATTCTCAACAAGGCCGGGATCGTCAAAGCCACGCTCAATGCGCTGGCCGCGAAATCTCAGCTTCGCGTGCTGTCCAACCCCTCGGTGCTGGTGCTGGACAACCACAACGCCACCATTCAAATTGGCAGCCAGCAGCCCATCAAGAGCTCCACCACGGTGACCACCGGCAACCTGATCACCGAGGCCATCACCTACAAGGACACCGGGGTCATGCTCTCGGTGACTCCATCGGTCAATGCCGGGGGCCTGATCACCATGGACATTGCCCAGCAGGTCACCGATGTCGGTACCATCGACTCCGCCACCGGCCAGCGGAGCTTCCAGACGCGGCAGATTCAAAGCCGTGTGGCGGTGCGCTCGGGCGAGCCCGTCGTGATGGGCGGCATGATTCGCGACAACGAAACGCGCGGCAGCAGCGGCATACCAGGCCTGGCCGACATTCCGGTGCTGGGGGCCTTGTTCTCCACCAAAACCAACAACCGTGCGCGTACCGAGCTCCTGGTGATGCTGACGCCGCGTGTGCTGGAAAACGACGACGACTTGCGTGCCGCCAGCGCCGAAATGCGCCAGCGCATGCACACCATGTCGCTCGACAACACCGCCTTCCCGCCACGGGGCGATCTCGTCGCGCCCGCTGCCAAGCAGTGAACTCCTGGGCTGAAGCCAGGTCAACATCCGTCATTTATTCATTTAGGAGATCTACTTCATGGGCATGTCACTCTCTCGCCGCCGCTGGGTGCTGCGCTGCTGCGCTCCCGTTGTTCTGGCTTTGGCCACGGGTTGCGCCACGGGTATAGGCGGTGCAACGGGTGTTGCGCATGCCGGCGCTGGTGGCGACAAGGCAGCGTTGCTGCAGCGCGCACAGGCCTATTGGGCGATACAGCAGAAAAACGACAGCGTGGCAGCCTGGTCGTTTGAAGAGGTATCGAAGGACCCGGCCTGGACGCTGGAGGCCTACCTCAAGCGGGGCGGTATCGTGTACGACTCGGTCGAGGTGCGCGATGTCAAGAGCATCGAAGGGGATGAAGCGGTGGTGGACGTACAGATGCGCTTCTCTGTTCCCCTGCTGCGTATCAAAGGGCAAGAGGCGCTGGCGCAGGACCATTGGCGCCTGATTGACGGTGTGTGGTTCCATGTCATCAAGAAAAGCGCAATGTTCCCCTCGTGAGGCTGCAAATAACGTTGTTGACTGACAACAAAATCACGAACGGCCAAATTCTCCTGGGTTTCGATTGAAAACGTAAAAGTCTCGGGATAAGATGGCGCCAACCCAAACGGAGTGACGGATGGGTTGCAGATCCCGCAACGCTGGGAAAGCTTCGTTCAATTATTTAAGGACTGAGAAGATGAAAAAATTTGCACTGGCAGCCGTCGCGGCCGCCGCCGCACTGGGCGCTGGCGTCGCGCAGGCATACACCGTTGGCACGTTCAGCAACGGTCTTGTGGTTCCCAACGTCATTCACGACGGCGCAGCCGACACCACGGCTGTTGGCCTGATCAACCAATCCGGCGCAACCGTGTCCGTATTCTGGACGTTCTTTGACCAGAACTCCCAGCACGTCACCGACGGCTGCTTCCCCATGACCGACAAGGCCTACCGGTCCTTCGTTTGGTCGGCTGAGTCGGGCACGGGTCTGGCAGGCATGCGCGGTTACCTCGTGTTTGCTACGGGTGCTGCAGCCCCGGCTCCTGGCCCGACTGCTTGCTCGGCTGCTTCCGCCGCTGCAGGCTTGGTGGGTGGTCAGCTGGCGGCCAACGCCTTCTATGTGGATGCAGTCGGCAAGTCTGTTGCATTCACCCCCGTGATCGACGGCCCTCTGACGCTGGCCGCTGGTACCAACCTGAGCACGATGAACAACGTGAGCTTGACCGCTGTGGCCGGTGCCGCTACCGTGGTTCCTGGCGCTGGCCCAACCTTCAGCATGCGCTACTTTGTGGACGGCGCTGCCGGTGGCAACGACACGCGTATCGTGGTCTGGTCCACGGGCGACCAACGCGGCACGCACACTGTCAACATGTACGACAATGCGCAAAACCGCAAGTCGGTCAAGTTCAAGCTGAGCTTTGCTGAGCTCGACTGGTTTGACCCTGAAACCATTGCCGGCCGTCCTGCTACCTTCACCGATGGTTTCATCGATTGGAATTCTGGTGTTCTGCCTGCAGATTACCCAGGCGTCGCTGGTCAAGGCCTGGCTACCCTTGGTGGTTCTGCGTTCACGTACTCTGTGATCGCTGCTCCCGCCTTTGGTGCTCTGCAGTCCGTCCTGGGCGCACACCGTTAATCTTTCCTGATGCTGGCGGTGCTTACGCCGCCCGCAAACGGAAGTTTTGCACAGCAGCAGCTTTCGGGTTGTTGCAAAAAAAATAGCGCCGAAAGGCGCTATTTTTTTGGAAAGAAGTCGCATGAAGTTGGCTCAATGGGTAAATGGCAGGCTGCTGCTGGTGGTGGTTGTCGCTGCGTTGGCGGCGGGCTGCCAGACACAGGTGGTGCAAGGGTCTGCCGCGTCTGTGGCGCCGGTGGCTGCATCCGAAAGCGTGCCTGCGCGCATCGCCCTGGATTCGCCCATGGCTTGGGGTGGGCAGGTGCGCTGCAGCGGCGCATCGTGCCGATTGGCGGTGGTGGACCATGAAGACGGCGTCCTTGTTCTGTACGCGCTGCATGGTCGCACCTATCGACTGCTCGATCACCAGCCGCTTGCCTACCATCCCGATTCGGCCGTCTGGTTGACGGACACGCTGCTCGCCGCCGCCGTTGAGGGCTCTGCGGGCATTGATATTTTCCGCATTGAACAAGACCACTTGGTTCGCGTGCACCAAGTTGGCGTCGGGTTTTCTCCGCGCGACGTGGTCGTGGCGCCCTCCGAGGCTGGGCGCCACCGCGTGCTGGCCACGCCGTACAGCGGAAGCGCGGTCGCCTGGGTCGACTGGCCAGAGGGCAACCCCGCAGCAGCCAAGGTGCAAACGCAGCGCTGGTGTGAAACCCCGTGGCACCCGGTGCATGTCGATCACCTTCCTGGCGTGAGTGGCGGTGGATTTGCCGTGGCGTGCCTGGATGGCCGCCGCGTGGTCGCCGTGCCCGATGGAAAGGTGGGGCAGGCCATGACAGAACTCCCGCGCGTGCTCGCCACCTTTCCAGCGGTGCCACGCCAAGTGCGCCCCTCGCCCTCTGGGCACTGGCTTTACGTGGCGCTGGAGACTGGGGGGCGCAATGCGCGCATCAACATGGTGAACGGGGAACTTCAGTGGCTTGCTGGTACTCCGAATGGCTCGGTTTCCGTGGCCCCTCTGGCGGACAATCTGGTGATCTGGGGAGAAGACAGCCAACTCACCCTTCAGCGCCTGGATGCCCAGGGAGCGGTTCTGGAAACCCGTGGGCTGCGCACCAGCGGGTTTTCTACCGGCTTGCAATTGGTAGATGTCGATGGTGATGGCCAGTTGGATCTGGTCGTGCTCAATTCATCCGGCGAGCGCTCAGACGTGATTTATGGCCCCCTCTGGGAGCACGCGACACCACGCCCCTGAGCAATGTGATTCATCCTTTATTGACTATGAAACTGATTCAAAAAATTGGCCGTTTTGCAATGATTCTGATGGGCCTGGCCTCGGCTGTGGCTGCCACAGCGGCCGTCGACAACCAGGCCGTGTTGGTGCACCTTGGCAAAGCGGAAACCATTACCGCGCAAGACCTGTCGGACTATCTGGACCGGCGCATCGACCTGCGGCCAGCTCGGCGCAACGTCTGGGGCGTGCAGACCATCTTGCGCGAAATGGCCCTGACACGTACCCTGGGTCTTGAAGGTGACGCCATGCGGGTGCCGCGGATCGCCGAGCACGCCAAGGAGCGGTTTGATGACATCTACAGCCACGCGATCTACCAGAAATTGATTCCCGCTTGCGAGCCGCCAGCCGACGCCGCTGCTGCACGCAAATTCTTTGATGACCACCCGCAGGCCTTCCGCGTGCCGCCCATGGCGCGCCTGAGCCGCGTCATGCTGCCGACATCGGCCACCGTAGAAGGCGAGCACGCCATGGCTTGGCTGATGAAGCAGGCACAGGCCATCGCATCGGGCACCCGCAAGCTCGACGACGTGGTGGCGCAGGCGGCGGTCGTGCACCAACTCGACGCGCAAGGCGATATCGGCTGGGTGACGCTCACCGACGACGAAAAGATTTTGCGTGCACTCGCAAGTGCCAAACAGGGCGAACTGGTCGGGCCGGTGCGGGAAGGGGATTTCGGCTACCTTTTCTATGTGGCGGCCAAGCGCGAGAGCCGCCAGCTTGCATGGGATGAGGTGGCGGTCTCTGTGCCCACGCGCGCGGTGAACCTGTGCCGCCAGGAAGCCAACGAGAAGCTGCTCGACACCATGTTCAAGAAATACAGTGTGGAATTCGACCAGAAGGCCATTGACAATCTGTTTTCGGACGAGGCCCTCAAGAGTCCGCAATCCGAAGTGAAGAAATAAATCACGTATTTCGGCAACGCTTGGTAAGCGCTGGCATGGGGGCGGACCCGCACAGTAGAATTCTCGGTTATCCATTTTTCGTTCACTGCAGCCTGTGAGCAGGAGCCACACCAAGGCGCTCCGGGTTGGAACTGCGACTTGTTGAGCGAACCCCTGGCCATGACCGAGACCAAAATGCGCGCTTCCGTGCTGATTCCCGTCAAGAACGGTGGCGCCTTGCTGGGCGAGGTGCTGGACGTCGTGCTGGCGCAGCGCACCCCCTGGCCGTTTGAGGTGATCGTGATGGATTCGGGTTCCACCGATGGTTCGGTTGCGTTGGTGCGCGCACGCGGCGTGCGCTGCGAGACCATTGCACCCGAAGCCTTTGGCCATGGGCGCACGCGCAACCAGTTGGCAGCCTTGTCCACTGGCGAGTTTTTGGTCTTCATCACGCAGGACGCGAGGCCCGCGAGCACAGAGTGGCTTGCTAACCTGGTCGCGGCCTGCGACGCCGAGCCCGACGTGGCGGGTGCTTTCGGCCCGCACAGGGCCCACCCGGATGCACGCCTCGTCACGCAGCGCGAACTGGCGCAGCACTTTGCCGGCTTTGGGCAGACGCAAAGCGTGGTGCGGCTCGACGACCGCGCCCGCTTTGCCAGCGATCCGGGCTACCGCCAGTGGCTGCACTTTTTCTCCAACAACAATTCCTGCCTGCGCCGCTCGGTCTGGCAGCGTTTGCCGTTTCCCGATGTCGCCTTTGCCGAAGACCAGACCTGGGCGCTTGCTGCTGTCAAAGCGGGGTATGGCAAAGCCTATGCGCCAGAGGCAGCGGTGTACCACTCGCACGATTTCGGCATCTGGGAAACCCTGCAACGCAATTTTGACGAGGCACGCTCGTTTCAACGTGACTTTGGCTATGACATGCAGCGCAGTCTTTTGCGTGCCTGGGCGAGCGCCGGGCTGCTCGCGCGGCGTGATGCCGGCTGGCTGCGCCAGGCGGGCCAGCGTGGCTGGAGCTGGGTGAAGAGCACCATCCATATGGCGGGCATTGAGCTGGCGCGCACTTCGGGGCAATTCCTGGGGACACAGCACCGGCGTTTGCCGGGATGGCTGTTGGGGGTGCTCTCTCGCGACCAGACCTTGCAGCGTGGCCGCCCTGCGTAGGTTCTGTGGCACAGAACATGAACGGTATCAGGCAACATCGTTGGCAAGAGGTTGGCGTCAAGGGTCAGTTTGAAATTGGCTCTTACCGCCGTTGTCGGGAAATGTCGGGATGCGCGTGAGCGATGCGTTTTTGGAGTGTTTATGGCAGGGTTGATCGGGCTGCGCATGCGGCAGGTGTGGGATTTGGCGCGACGCCATGGGGTGTGGGGCGCTATGTCCATGGTGAAGCGGCGGCTGAGCCAAGGGCCCGGCAGCTTGAAGAGCCGCAACGTTTTCACGCATTACGATTTCGTTCGCGTTGCCAAGGTGGAGCTGGCCTCGGGGACGGCGCGCGCGGGAACCTTGCTGTGGTTCATTCCAGACTTCAACATCGGCTCTGGCGGACATCAGACGATTTTCCGCACCATCATGCATCTGGAGCGCATGGGGTGGGAGTCGAATATCGTCATCGTCAGTCCGACCAACCATGCAAGCGCCGAGTCGGCGCGCCAGGATATCTGTGAGCATTTCTTCTCTCTGAAGGCGAAGGTCTTCATGGGGTTCGACGGCTTGCCCAACAGTGAATTCGTGATTGCCACCGGTTGGCAAACGGCGTATCCGGTGCGAGCGGTCGCAGGGGAAGCGAAAAAGCTGTATTTTGTTCAGGATTTCGAGCCCAGCTTTTATCCCATGGGAACAGAATCGGTTCTTGCTGAAAATACCTATCGTTTTGGTTTCTTTGGAATTACTGCTGGCGGATGGCTGGCGCAAAAACTGAAGGATGACTATGGCATGCGGACGCACGCCATTAGTTTCGGTGTCGATCATGATTGCTATCGCCAGCGACCGAGACGGGAGCGAGAAATCAAGCGTGTGTTTTTCTATGCACGCCCCCCCACACCACGGCGGGCCTTCGAGTTTGGTTTGTTGGTTTTGGATGCGGTCTCTCGCAGGCTGCCCGATACGCAGTTCATCCTGGCCGGGTGGGACGTCAGCGATTACCTCATTCCATTCCCTCATTTGTCTGCCGGCGTTGTTTCGCCGCAAGAGCTGGCGGATGTGTTCAGCCAGTGCGACGCTGCGTTGATACTGTCGTTGACCAACCTGTCGCTGATGCCGCTGGAGTTGATGGCCAGCGGTTGTGCCGTGGTGTCTAACCGGGGTGACTGCGTCGAGTGGCTGCTCAATGACGATGTGGCGCTATTGACCGATCCCACGCTGGAGGCATTGGCGGATGCGTTGTGCCATGTGCTGCAGGACGATGGGGCGCGTCACGCATTGTGCCAACGGGCTCTGGCTTTCGCGCGCCAGCAGCATTGGGAAGCGTCGGCTGAAGCTTTCACGCAAGGCCTGCTGGCGGCGCGCAAGGCACTGACCCCTGCTGTTGACGCAGCAGCGAACCATGGACCAGCGAATGCAGTGGAATCGATCTGAGTTGTATCGCGTGTTGGCCTCGGGGCAGGCGAGGCGCCAATGAATGTAAAGCTCCATGATCAGCTCCAGGCCGGGGTGTCTCGGGCGGAGTCGGCGGGGGGCGCCAAGCGCGCCTGGGTGCTGTGGCGCTATTGGCTGCTGCGCGAGTTCAAGACGCGTTACGCCGGTTCGGTGTTGGGCCTCGCTTGGGCCTTCGTTCAGCCGCTGGCAAGCTTGGCCATTTTCTACGTGCTGTTTGGCCTGATTCTGGCGGTGCGGGTGCCGGGCCTGGCGGCGAGCAACGGCTACCTGTTGCACCTGCTGGCTGGCCTGGCCATCTGGCTGCCATTTACCGATGCCATTGGTCGGGGGGTCGGCAGTTTGGCCGCCTATGAGGACTTTCTGCGCAAGCAGCCCATGCCCGCCGAGATACTGCCTGCAGTGTCGGTGGGCGGCAGCCTGCTGGTGCTGGGCATCGGTTATGGGCTGCTGCTGGTGCTTTCGATCGGGCAAGGCGTGGGGCCCTTCCTGTCGTGGGCCTGGCTACCGCTGTTGGTACTGGCACAGGTCGTGCTGACGTTTGGCCTGACCCTGGTGCTCAGTATGGCGCATTTTCTGTGGCGCGATGTAGGCTCCACTGTGGCGGTTGCGCTGCAGCTCGGGTTTTACCTGGCGCCTATCGTGTACCCGTTGGCCCAGGTGCCCGAGCGGTTTCACATCTTGTTTCTGCTCAACCCTGTGGCATGCCTGGTGTTGGCCGTGCAATCGGTGGTCCTTCATATGCCCGTTCCGCAGGGGACTGGCTGGGCGCTGGCGGTCTGGGTGGTGTTGCTAGGCGGCGGGGGCTGGTGGTTCTTCCGTTCCATGAAACCCGTGCTGGGTGAGGCGTTGTAGGCCATGAGCATTCGCTTTGAGGGGGTGGAAAAAACTTACCCGGTCTATGCCAGGCCGCAGGACCGCCTGCTGGAATGGCTCACCGGGCGGCAGCGCCACCGCGTGCATGTGGCCTTGGCCGGTATCGATTTTGCTGTGCAGGCAGGCGAGACTTTTGGGCTGATCGGCGAAAACGGGGCCGGCAAGAGCACCTTGCTGAAGATCGCTGCTGGCACGATCCGTCCGACGCGGGGTGAGGTGGCGCGCGAAGGCCGGGTGGCGGCGCTGCTGGAGTTGGGCGCGGGCTTTCACCCGGAGGAGTCGGGCTACGACAACATTCGCTTCATGGCAGCGCTCCATGGGCTGGAGGGCGCGGCCATGGAAGCCTTCCACCAGCGCGCCACGGCGTTCTCGGAGCTGACAGCCGAGACGCTGGAGCGCCCGGTGAAGACCTATTCGTCCGGCATGTTCATGCGCCTGGCGTTCGCGGCGGCCACGGCGATCGACCCGGAGGTGCTGATCGTGGACGAAGCCCTGTCGGTGGGCGACCTGCACTTCCAGAAGAAGAGCCTGAACCGCATCCTCGCGCTGCGCGAGCAGGGGGCGACGGTGCTGTTTTGCTCCCACAACCTGTACCAGGTGCGCAGCCTGTGCCAGCGAGTGGCATGGATTCATGGGGGGCGCATTGAGGCGATTGGCAATACCGAAGACGTAGTCACGGCCTACGAAGCGCATGAGCGGCGACGCTATGTGTCATTGCGCGTAGAACCGGGCAATGAGAAGGACAGCTCTGCGCCCGACGGAGCGCTTCCGCGAGCCACGGCGACAGTGAACCTTGTCAAGATTCTCAGTCTCACATTAGAAACCGGAGACGGCATTAATCCAGCGCAGGTGGACACTTTTCAGGATGTCACGGTCGCGCTTGAACTAGAGGCCTACGGGGAGTCTGCGTTTCACGTGCTTTTTTCGATTGTTCGACCCGACAAGGACAACGTTTTCGGTACAAGCACGCAGTTTCGGCCGGGCGGACAGGCCATCGTCGGCGTGGGGATTCACCGTATTCGCGTGCGTTTTCCCAGATTGGTACTTTTGTCCGGCGAGTACCTGTGGAGTGTTTATGCCCTGGATGATACGGGGATCCAGGTGCTGGATATGGCTGAGTTGATTCAGCCGTTCACGGTGCTCAATCAGAAGCACCGCGAGTTTGGTGTCGCCTGGCTCGAGCACGAATGGTTGTTGGTTGAATGAACTTCAATTTCTCGCTTGATCTTGCCATTCCCTGTATGGCCAAACTGCCTACAGCGCTTCCATGGCAGCTGGCAGGCAGGGCAGACAGGCGAAATCAAGAACTGCTGACCTGGCTCCAGAAACGATTTGAAGACATATTTCCGCAGTCAACGCGTGCTGAACAAACCCTGTGGGCAAAGCTTCACGTTCGCATGTTGGGTCAGGAGCGAATCGATGCCATGGCTTTTCATCGGCTCGGTCACTCTGGAGGGCCCGCCATTGCACTCAGGGGCATCGAACATGCTCGGAGTTTGGCGCAAGCGGGGAAGGGCTTCATTTTGGTGCTGAATCATTTCGATCGTTTGCTCACTGCTCCCATTGCTTTGGCGCAGCATGGCATCAAGTCCAATGTGTTGACGATGCCTGTGCTCACCAATCCCGACCTCGATCCTGCACATCGGCGTTTTCTGCTGCGCAAAATAAATAGATATACAGAAATTACCGGCGGTCTTTGGCATACCACGGACGATGGAATGCGAACGGTTCACGAGAGTCTGCGAGCTGGCCAAGCTTGGGTGATTTTGGCAGATGCTTGGCGCGCCGATTTCGCGCGCTTGAGGCCGCACAGTTTTCTGGGTGGATTTTTGCAATTGCCAACGGGAATTGAGCGCCTGGCGCGTTCTACCGGAGTTCCTTTGCTGCATGCGGCGACGTACACGCATCGACCAGATCAGCTTGAAGTGATGGTAGAGCCGCTGCCGGATGACCCCGAACAGGCGATTGATCAGGTTATTCAAAGACTGCATTGCGACGTGCAGGCGCGCCCCTGGGCCTGGTGGCATTGGGGATTGTGGGACCAGATGTGGCATCCTGCAGCACAGGAGGTGAACCGTGACGCACATTGACCGCTACGACTATGCGTTTGACCCCGAGGGCGACGCCTGGGCGGCGCGCGTGCTGCGCCGGATTCCAGCGCAAGGCTCGGTGCTTGAGCTCGGCCCTGGCCCAGGCGCCATGACGCGCGTGCTGCGTGCGCGCGGCTACGCTGTGACGGTGGTCGAAAACGACCCGCAAGCGCTGTCCGCCCTGCAGGCGCTGGGTGCAGAGTGCATTGCGGGCGATCTCGATGGCAGCGATTGGATGGCTGCTCTGGCGGGCCGGCAGTTTGACGTGATCCTGGCGTGCGACGTGCTGGAGCATCTGCGGCGGCCGGAAGACGTGTTGCGCGCCTTGAACTCGGTGCTGGTCCCCACGGGTAGCCTGATTATTTCCGTACCCAACATTGCGTACGCCGGGGTGGTGGCCGGTTTGCGGCAGGGGCTGTTCGACTATGCAGACAAGGGGCAGCTCGACCGCACCCATGTGCACTTCTTTACCCGGCGCAGTCTGGAGAGAAACCTGCTTGACTGCGGTTGGGCGCCCAGGGTCTGGGAGGCCAACCGGGTCCCGCTGGAGCAAAGCGAATTCGCCGAATGCTGGAAGGATTTGACCGACACACAGCGCGCGAGTCTGCGCGACGGCTGGCAGGATTTTGACGTATACCAATGGATGGTAGTGGCTACCGCGTCGAACAATTCAGTTGCATGGGAAGGCGCCGCCGCGCGCGCGCAGGTGGATCAGTTGCGTGAAGAGCTGCAGGCGCTTACCCTGCGGCGCGAAAGCGAACTTGCCTCGTTGCTAGAGCACCAAAAGGCGTTTTCCGAGGCCAAGGTGATCATCAAAGATCTGCAAAACCAGATTGAGGCAATCCAACAGCCGAGTGCTAATTTGCTCGCAGAACTGAACCAGCTGAGAGCTTTGTTGGCGGATCGGTCCTGGTCTGCGCGCTGGCGAAGGCTTAGGGGGCAGAGGTGAGCGGTGCCCAACTGAGCGCGCAAGAGTTGCTGGGCGTTCCTGGTATCACGTGCGCCTTTCCCGGCGTGGACCGGCTGGGCGCAGATTGCCGGATCGACCCTAGCGTCTCCGTCATGCGCTTTGGTGAGCGCAGCGATGTCGTCCAGCTCGGCGACGCGGTCAGCCTCTACGCCCAGACGCGGCTGGTACTGGGCGACGTGACCGCCGACCCCTGCGTGGGCATTCGCATTGGGGCGCGCACCATTGTCAACGTGGGTGCCTACCTGTCTGGCGAGGGCGGGCTGGAAATTGGCGAGGACGTGCTGGTCGGCCCGCACGCCAAGCTGCTCTCGGCCGGGCATGCCATCGACGAGGGCGACGTGGTCATTGCCCGCAACCGCATCACGCGTGCCCGCATCGTCCTCGAGGATGGCGCCTGGATAGGCGCCGGCGCCATCGTGCTCGAGGGCGTGCGCATTGGGCGCGGCGCCGTAGTGGCGGCGGGTGCCTTGGTGCGCCAGGACGTACCCGCCGGCATGGTGGCGGCGGGTATGCCGGCGACGCTGCTGCGCGCCCGGCGGCTGGATGCCTTTGGCGGCTCGGCGGCATCGCACCCCTCGCCGGTATCGGGGTGGCGCAGCGCATGGCGCCGCTGGCTGGGACGCAGGTAGGCAGGATGGGCGTACGCAGTCTCACCCACCATCGTGCAGGTCGGTTGCTGTTCCCGGCAGGGTGCTGCCGCGCGGTGCTGTGGCTGCTGCTGGCAGGCGCCTCCGCTGCGGCGCATGCCGATGTGGTGTGGCAATTTGTCGATGGCGATGGGGTGGTGCATATCGGCAATGCTGCCGCGCCCCAGGCCCCTGCCGGGCGGGAGCTGATCTGGCTGGGCGTGACCCCCAACCCGAAAGCCGGCGCCACGGGCCGGCATGACCGGGCGGTACAGGACTTGCCGGGGTACGACTCGGCCAAGCCGCATCTGGAGGCCGCTGCCCTGGCGCAGGACGTGGAGCCTGCGCTGGTCATTGCCGTAGCAGCGGCTGAGTCGGCCTTCAATACCCAAGCGGTGTCGCGCAAGGGCGCCCTTGGGCTGATGCAGGTGATGCCTGCCACGGCGGAGCGCTATGGCGTGCCCGCGCGCGCTTCGGCGCAAGGGAGCGCCTCCGTCATGGAGCCCAGGCTCAATGCCGAACTGGGCAGCCGCTACCTGGCGGACTTGCTGCGCTTGTTCGGCGGCGACAAGGAGCTTGCCCTGGCGGCGTACAACGCTGGCGAGGGTGCGGTGCTCAAGTACGGCCGGCGCATTCCGCCTTATCCGGAAACCCAGCAGTATGTCCAGCGCGTCATGCGCTTTTACCGGACTCTGGTGCGTTGAGCGCATTGCACCGGGAATTCTGCGCGCCCGCTGCCTTACCATCCACTGCTCATGATCGTGCTTTGTGTCGTGGCTTTCGTGGTGGCCTTGCTGGCGGCCGGTTTTATCGTGCGATGGGTGCGGGGGGATGCCGCGCGTTATGGGGCCTCCATGCCGCAGCGCTTTCATTTCGGGCATGTACCGCGCCTGGGGGGCGCGGCGGTGCTGCTGGGCATTGCCGCCAGCTGGATACTGGGCGCCGCACAGGCGGGGTGGGGCGATCCGGGCTCCCTGCGCCTGGGTAGCTGGGTCGGCTGGTGGCTGCTGGCGCTGCTGCCGGCAGCGCTGGGCGGTATCGCGGAAGATCTGATGCAGCGGCTCTCGGTGCTCTACCGCCTTGTCCTCACTGGGTTCTCTGGGCTGCTGGCTGTGACACTGGCTGGCATCACGCTGCCGCGACTGGGCCTGCATTGGCTGGACATGGCGCTGGACCTGGCCCCCTGGCTGGGCATGGCCATCGCCGTGCTGGCCATCGCCGGCCTGCCGCATGCGTTTAACCTGATCGATGGCTACAACGGCCTGGCTGGCATGGTGGCGCTGATCGTGTGTCTGGCCCTGGCCCATGTCGCCATGCAGGTGGGCGACAGGGCCATGGCCGCGCTGCTGGTGTCCACGGCGGCGGCGACGGCCGGCTTTCTGGTCTGGAACTACCCGCGCGGCCTGCTTTTTGCGGGCGATGGCGGGGCCTATATCTGGGGCGTGGTGATTGCGCTGGCCAGCCTGTCGCTGGTGCAGCGCAACAGCGATGTCTCGCCCTGGTTTCCGATGCTGCTGCTGATCTACCCGGTGTGGGAGACGGTGTTTTCCATCTACCGCAAGGCGGCGCGCGGCACTTCACCGGGCGTGGCGGATGCGCTGCATTTCCACCAACTGATCTACCGGCGCATCGTGCGCAGCGTGTTCCACGACGACGAATCGCGCCGCCTCTTGATGCGCAACAACCGCACTTCGCCGTGGCTGTGGGGCTTCACCATGCTGACGGTGGCGCCGGCCGTGATGTTCTGGAACAACACGCCGGTGCTGATGGTGTGCTGCGGCCTGTTTGTCGTCAGCTACGTCGCGGCCTATCTGGCCATCGTGCGTTTCAAGGTGCCGGGCTGGCTACGCAGGTGAACGAACGGCAACGCCCTGAGGCGCTGCGCGCCTTTCCTCTTGCGCTCGGCCCCGGTGTCAGCAGCGCGCACAGCGCAGGCAGTGGGGTCGGATCACGATTTCGCGCAGCGAAACTCGTGCTCTGACCCCAATGCCGGAAAACAGGGCACAGCGTTCGCGGCCGACTGCAGCCTGGCCCCGCCTTTTGCGACAGCGCGCCCGAAGCAAGTAAATTTCTAGGTGTTTTAGGCCTCTAGGGATACTCTGCACGAATCCCCAAGCGATGTGATTGCGCGGAGGGCTGAAGCCCAGACAATATGAGCATGAAGCAAAGCAGCCTGGGCCTGAGCAACACAGTCAAGCGCACCCGCAAGCGCGAGTTCCTGGACGCCATGGAACTGGTGGTTCCCTGGGCTGAACTGGTCTCGCTCATAGAGCCGTATGCGCCCGAAGCCGGACGCCGGGGTCAGCAGCCCTTTGCGGTGCAGACCCTGCTGCGCATCCACTTTATGCAGCAATGGTTCAAGCTCAGCGACCCAGCCATGGAAGAAGCACTACATGACGTGCCAGCCTTTCGGGACTTTGCGGGCCTGACCCACTGGGACGAACAGATTCCCAGTGAATCGAGCATCCTGCGGTTTAGACACCTTTTGGAACGCCACAAGCTGGCCGAGCAGATCCTGGCCACGGTCAATGCGCTGCTGCAGGCCAAAGGGCTGCAGCTCAAAGCGGGCACGGTGGTGGATGCCACGCTGATTGCCGCGCCCACTTCCACCAAGAACCAAAGCGGCGAGCGCGACCCCGAGATGCACCAGTCCAAGAAGGGCAACCAGTGGTACTTCGGTATGAAGGCCCACATTGGCGTGGATGCGGACTCGGGCCTGGTGCACACGGTGCGAGGCACCAGCGGCCATGTGGCTGATGTGATCGAGGCCAACAGCCTATTGCACGGGCAGGAGACAGACGCCTTTGGAGATGCGGGCTACCAAGGCGTGCACAAACGGCCTGATGCCAAGCCAGCCGTGCGCTGGCACGTAGCCATGCGTCCAGGATTGCGCCGGGAGTTGGACAAGGACAAGCCTCTTGAGGCGCTGATCGATCAACTCGAGTGCACCAAGGCCAGCATCCGGGCCAAGGTGGAGCACCCGTTCCGAGTGCTCAAGCAACAGTTCGGGTACGTGAAGGTGCGCTACCGGGGGCTCAAGAAGAACACGGCGCAGCTCGTTACTCTATTTGCGCTCTCAAACCTGTGGATGGCGAGGCAAAAGCTGCTGGAATTCGGACATGTGCGCGTGCAGGGGGCGTAATGCCCCAAGACCTGGGCAGATGAGTCCCTGCGTAGTGCGCAAATGAGGTCCCAAGCGCGACATTCGCTCATGAGCGGGCAAGGTTTAAGCTCAGACACCGTAGTGGCACGGTCAAAAGGGATTCGTGCAGAGTATCCCTAGCGCATATCTGGTATGCGCTGCCAGCTATTGTTTTAATAGTCTTCAGCGCGCCAGCGCCACCCAGGCCTGCGTGAGCCGGCGGGTGAGTTCCTGCGGCTGGCGCACCAGGGCGTAGCCGTTGCTGCCAAACAGCAGGGGCAGGTAGGCGTGCGCTTCGTGGTCGATGGTGACGCAGAAGGGGGTGAGGCCGGCTTCGCGCGCTTCCTGGATGGCGTGGCGCGTGTCTTCCAGGCCGTAGCGGCCTTCGTAGATGTCGAGGTCGTTGGGTTTGCCGTCGGTCAGCACCAGCAGCAGGCGCTGGCGCTCGGGCCGGGCAGCGAGGCGCCGGGTGGCGTCGCGCACGGCGGCGCCCATGCGGGTGTAGAAGCCGGGTTTCAAGGCACCGACGCGGGCGCGCACCGCCTCGCCCCAGCGCTCGCCAAAGCCCTTGATGTGCTGGATGCGCACATGCTGGCGGCGCACCGAGCTGAAGCCCAGCATCTCGAAGGCGTCGCCGGTGCCGGACAGCGCCTCGCCAAACACGTACAGCGCGTCGCGGATCACGTCGATCACGCGGGCGTCCGAGGTGGCGTAGGCGTCGGTGGAGAGCGACAGGTCGGCCAGCAGCAGCGTGGCGAGACTGCGCTCGCCGTGCTCGCGCCGGCTGTAGATGGGGGGCGCATCGCTGTGCTGCACGCCGCCGCGCGCTTCGGTCTGGAAGCGCACCCAGGCGTCGAGGTCGAGTTCGTCGCCGCTTTGCTGGGCCTTGATGCAGCGCGGCGCGGCGCGCAGCACTTCGAGGCGCCGGCGCACCCGGTGGGCGGTGGCGCGCAAGGCCGGTGCCGGCACGAAAGGCGCTGGCGGCAGGGTGACCAGGCACTGCACGGCGCAGTGGTCGGGCAGCAGCGCGCGGCGGCGCCAGTCCCATTCGGGGGTCTTGCGGCCGGGGCCGAGGGGCTGGTCGTCCTCGCTGGCGCTGGGCAGGTCGAGGTCGAACTTGACGCGCGACGCCGTGGTCTGCTTGCCGCGCGCCAGGGTCAGCGTGTCCATGTCGTCGGCGGCGGCGTTGGCGTTGGGATCGGGCTCGTCGTCGTTGCCGCGCGCCAGGCGCACGAATTCGCTCCAGGTGGTGACGGATTCCATCTTCGGTCCGACGAGCATGGGCGGGCGTTCGCTTTCGCTGTCCGCGCGCTTGGCGCGGCGGCGGCGCTCGCTGGCTTCGTCGGGGGCGCTGGGGTCGTGCTCGGCGCTGGGATGGGCGCCTTCGCTGGCGGCGCTGGCCGGACCTGGAGCCGCACCGTCTTGCACTGGCGCGTCGGCGGCCAGCCAGAGCCATACGGGCGCCACTTGGTCGGGTTGCACGAACAGCGGGCCGTGGTCTTGCCCGCGCAGTGCCGCCTGCACGGCGGCCTCGAAAGGCATGCTGGCCGCGCGCAGGCTGGCCAGCGGCGGGCGCTGCGCCAGGTGTGCCTGCACCAGCGCGGCGTGGCGGCTGCGCAGGCCGGCAAAGCGCTGCAGGGCGCGGCTGGTGGCGGCGCGGTTGTCGGCGATCCAGTCGCCGGTGGGCTCGAACACGGCGGCCAGCGCGGCGAGCCACAGGTACAGGTCGTGGTTGAGGGCACGCTGGCCAAACACGCCGATTTCGGGCGGCAAGGCCAGCACCTCGGGGTCCAGGCGGCTTTGCGCGCAGCGCTGGTTGCTGCCGGCCACGCGCTCAAGAAAGCGGCGTGGGCCGTGGTGGCGCGAGGCGGCGGCGGGCGCCACGCGCACCGCAGCGTCGCCCCCGCCAGCGCGGTAGAGCAGGGCGATGCTGCGCTGCACGTCGCTGAGCAGCACACGCTCGGGGTTGGGCGGCGTCGCCGCCATGCGGGTGATGGCGCGGTGCCACCATTGGCCAATCCATTCTTCCATCAGTGAACTCCCTCGCGCTTGTGGCGCATGGTTTCGCGCACCGCCTCGTCGCCGATCTTCCATTGCAGCGTGGGCGTGCGGCCCTGGTGGGTTTGCGTGGCGTCGCAGGCGCTGAGGCATTGGCCGCACTGCACGCAGGCAAACATCATGCGTTTGATGTTGCGCGGATTCAGGCGCATGGGGCAGGCGTGGTCGCAAGCGCTGCCGCTGGGGACCGCGGGCCGCCCAATGGGACCGGTGCGGGCCAGCGCTGGTGTGGCGGGTGCGAGCGGCACGCGGCTTGCCGGCATCACCTCGCAGGTTTTGCATTCGCGGGCGCGCGTGCGGGTGAACGACACCACCATGGCCTTGGGGTTGGCCATCCAGGCCAGGCTCTGGAACAGGCCGACGGCGCAGCCGTAGCGGCAGAACAGATGCCGTGCCAGCGTGAATTCGAGCGTAAAGACCAGTGTGCCCACGCCAAGGAAGCGGGCCTGGTTGGTCGACAGCGTGCCATGCACCAGGTTGCCCCAGACCAGGGCGGGCGGCAGCAGGTAGGTCAACAGCGTGATCGCCCAGAAGAAGCCAAAGGTCAGGCAGGCGACCAGGAACACGGGCCACCAGCGCTTGTCGGCGCGGCGGCCGGGGCGCGGCGTGGGGGATTTGTCCCACACGCTCAGCTTGCCGGTGGCGCGGTGGAGCAGGTCGTTGAGGGTTTCGACCAGCGAAAAATGTGGGCACAGCCAGCCGCAGTACAGGCGCCCGTAGTGGTAGGCCACCGACAGGAAGCCCACGATGAGGGCCAGCACGGGCAGGATGCCGCGCCAGATGATGGACCAGGCGGTCTGCGCCGCCGTGGCCTGGCCGTGCAAAAAGGCGTCTATGCCCAGCGACCAGCGAAACCCGAGCACCCACAGTTGGGTTTCGGTTAGATCAAAGCGCAGCAAATTGAGCGCTGGCGCCAGCAGGAAGACGGCAAAGAACGACAGCTGCAGCCACCGGCGCCGGCGCTGCAGTTGCTGCGTGCGTGCCAGGGGCTGCGCTGCACTATTGCCCATGCCAGCCCCATGGTGGGCAGCGCTGGCGCAGCTCGAACAATCGCCCATGAATGGCCCGTCAATCGCCGTCGCCCACCACGGCGCGCACCACTTCGTCGAGGGCGCGCAGCGTGTCGTGGTCGTCGCTCAGGGCATCGACCACGGCGGCGCGGCAGGCCTCGCGCAGGGGTAGGCCCGAGGCGACCAGGCGCGCCGCCATCACCAGCAAGCGGGTGCTGGCGGTTTCTTCCAGGTCGTGGTCGGTCAGGCGCCGCAATGCCTGCGCGAGCTGCACCAGGCGCGCGGCAATCTCCGGCGTGGCGCGGCCTTCGCGCTCCAGGATGGCGCGCTCGACCGCCGGTTCAGGGTAGTCCAGCGTGAGCGCTGTGAAGCGCTGGCGGGTGCTGGGTTTGAGCCCCTTGAGCAGGTTCTGGTAGCCGGGGTTGTACGAGATGACGAGCATGAACTCGCGCGGCGCGGCGATCAGCTCGCCGGTGCGCTCGATCGGCAGCACGCGCCGGTCGTCGGCCAGCGGGTGCAGCACCACGGTGGTGTCCTTGCGCGCTTCGACCACTTCGTCGAGGTACAGGATGGCGCCGTCGCGCACCGCGCGGGTCAGCGGTCCGTCGGCCCAGACGGTGTTGCCGTGGCCGATCAGGTGGCGGCCGACCAGGTCGGCGGCGCTCAGGTCGTCGTGGCAGGACACCGTGATGAGCGGGCGGCCCAGGCGCGCCGCCATGTGCTCGACGAAGCGCGTTTTGCCGCAGCCCGTCGGGCCCTTGATGAGCAGCGGCAGTTGCTGGGCGAAGCAGTGCTCGAAGAGCGCGCATTCGCCTGCCTGGGCGGCGTAGTAGGGGACGCAGGGGCCAGAGGAGATGGCCGCCGCGCCCGGCGCCCCCGCAGGGGCGCCCGCCGATGGGCCTGTGTGCTCGGCGTAGGCCATGCTCAGGCCCGTTGCAGGCGGCTGCCGGGAATGGCGGCCACTTCCTGCTCGTCGGCAGCGGGGCCGATGAAGAAGCTCGACAGGTAGGTGATGAGCCCTGTCAGGAACATCACGCCACCGGCGATGCGCACCCAGTAGAAGAAAGAGAGCTGGTCTTGTGTGGCCATGAAGCCCATGGCGCCGCTCGTGGGCATGCGTTGCAGCCACACTTGCAGGATGCCGGCGCCGCTGAGCGCGAGCACCATCACGGCCATGCCGATGCTCATGATCCAGAAGCTCCACATCTCGGCGCGCTGGGCGCGCATGGGGTTGGCCTCGCGGCCGCGGATCAGGGGCATGGCGTAGCTGATGATGGCCAGCACCACCAGCACATAGGCGCCGTAGAAGGCCAGGTGGCCGTGCGCGGCGGTGACTTGCGAGCCGTGCGTGTAGTAGTTCACGCTGCTGAGCGTGTGGATGAAGCCCCAGACGCCCGCGCCCAGGAAGCCGATCACGGAAGTGCCCACGGCCCAGAGCACGGCGGCTTGGTTGGGGTGCTCGCGGCGGCGGCGCTGCACCATGTTGAAGGCGAACAGCGTCATCATGAAGAACGGAATCGGCTCCAGTGCGGAGAACACGCCGCCGACCCAATGCCAGTAGCCAGGCAAACCGATGAAGTAGAAGTGGTGGCCGGTGCCCAGGATGCCCGAGATGAGCGCGAAGGCAACGATCATGTACATCCATTTGTCGATCACTTCACGGTCCACGCCGGTGGTCTTGATCAGCACGAAGGCCAGCAGGGATGCCATGATCAGCTCCCAGGTGCCTTCCACCCACAGGTGCACCACGAACCACCAGTACATCTTGTCGCGCACCAGGTTGTCGGGGTTCACGAAGCTGAACAGGAACATGATCGCCAGGCCCCACAGGCCCATCATCAGCACCAGCGAAATCGCGGTCTTGCGGCCTTTGAGTACCGTCATGGTGAGGTTGAAAAGAAAGCCCAGGCAGACCACCACGATGCCCAGCTTGGTCGGCAGCGGCTGCTCCAGGAACTCGCGGCCCATGGTGGCAAGAAAGTCGTTGCCGGTCCATTTGGCGAGCGAGGCGTAGGGCACCAGCAGGTAGCCCAGGATGGTGGCCACGGCGGCGGCGAGGAACACCCAGAACAGGATCTTGGCGAAGAGCGGGCTCCAGAGTTCGGTCTCGCTCTCCTCGGGCACCATGAAGTAGGCGGCGCCCATGAAGCCGAACAGCAACCAGATGATCAGCAGGTTGGTGTGCACCATCCGCGCGATGTTGAACGGAATGGCGGGGAAGAACAGGTCGCCGATGACGTACTGCAGGCCGAGCGTCAGGCCGAAGAGGATCTGGCCGGTGAACAGGCACAGCGCAGCAACGAAGTACAGCTTGGCGACAGCTTGCGACTGGTATTTAAGCGTTGGAATTTTCATGGTGAGTTCGTGAAGGTTTGGTGGGTGGCAGCGGGGAGTGCCGGTGCTCAGCCTTCAATGTTCGGTGGCCACTTCTCGTCGTCGATGCCGTTGGTCCAGCGCAGAAACTCGACCAGGTCGTCGAGCTGCTGCTCGCTGAAGTTGAACTGGGGCATCTGGCGGCGGCCGGGGGCGTGTGTCGGCATGGCCTTGATCCAGCCCTTGATGAAGTCGGGCCCGCGGCGTTCGTACACATTGCCCAGCTCGGGCGCGAAGTAAGCACCCTCACCCATCAGCGTGTGGCAGCCAATGCAGTTGCGCGATTCCCACAAGTGCTTGCCGCGCACCACTGCCGGGGTGATCTCCTGCGCCTTGGAGCGCGCTGGAATCTTGGTTTCGGAATTGAAGATCAGCGCCGCAAACACCAGCACGAAGAACATCGTGCCGCCGTAGAAAATATTGCGCGCCGTCTGGCTGGTGAAGCCTTGGCTCATGGTGGTCCTTCTCTGGTTGCGAAATTACAGGGTCAAACCTTATCGGGTTAACCCTTGATTTTGTTGATCATAATCAATAAGATTCATTTCAAGTGAATCTTTTGTCTTCGGCGTGTTGTTTTTGCTTCCGTCGCTTGCAGAATGGCCCTCCAAGGCGCTCTCCCTGTTAGAGGGTGCCTATCCCCTCTACGACCCATGCCGTCTCCCACCCCCGTTTTTGCACCGCTCCCTGGCCTCGCCAGCCCATCGCAACCGACTGCCCGCGTGAGAGCAGCGCCGCGCTTGCGCGGCGACCTGGGGGTGTGGCTGGTGATCCTGATGGAGCTGCTGACCTTTGCCATCCTGTTCGTCAGCTACGCTTTTGCGCGCACGCAGGAGCTGGCGCTGTTCAACGCTTCGCAGGCCACGCTCAACCTGCACACCGGCGCGCTCAACACCGTGCTGCTGATCTCCGGCAGCGCCTGCGTGGCGTCCGCCGTGCAAGCCATGGGGCGTGATGCGCGCGTGGCCTGCGCCCGCTGGCTGCTCGGCGCGCTGGCGTGCGGCAGTGGTTTCGTGGGTGTCAAGCTGTGGGAGTACGCCGGCAAGCTGGCCGAGGGGGTCGATCTATCGACCAACACCTTCTACATGTTCTACCTGCTGCTCACGGGCTTTCACTTCCTGCATGTGCTGGTCGGCTTGCTGGCGCTCGCCTGGCTGTGGTGGCGCGTGCGGCGCGGGGACTATGGCCGTGGCGACCTGCACGCACTGGAGACCGGGGCGGCGTTCTGGCACATGGTCGATCTGCTGTGGATCGTGCTGTTCCCGCTGGTCTATGTGATGCGATGAAAGGCCTACCATGTTCCGCTTGACGATTGGCAAGACCTGGGTCCTGCTGGTGCTGCTGACCGGGCTCACCTTCGGGCTCGGCGAGGGCGGTTTTTTTGGCCATGGCGCCATGCTGCCGGTGCTGCTGGTGCTGGTGTTTTCCGGCATCAAGGGCGCGCTGGTCATTCTGGAATACCTGGAGATGCGCAAGGCTCCGGGGCTTTGGCGCTGGCTGCTGCTGGGCTGGCTCACCCTGGTGCTGGCGCTGGTCGTGCTGGCGTACTGGATCGCGTCCTGAGCCTGGGCCATGGCCGCGCCGCACATGCGGCACAATTTGCGCTTCCCCTCTACCCGCCCCGGGGCGCTTTTCCATGACAGACACGCTGCAAAACCTTGGCCCACGCGACAAGGCCGAGATCCTGGCCCAGGCGCTGCCCTATATCCGAAAGTTTCACGGCAAGACCATCGTCATCAAGTACGGCGGCAATGCCATGACCGACCCAGAGTTGCAGGCTGATTTCGCCGAAGACGTGGTGTTGCTCAAGCTCGTCGGCATGAACCCGGTGGTGGTGCACGGCGGCGGCCCGCAGATCGAGGCGGCGCTCTCGCGCCTGGGCAAGAAGGGCCATTTCATTCAAGGCATGCGCGTGACCGACGCCGAGACCATGGAGGTCGTCGAGTGGGTGCTGGCGGGCGAGGTGCAGCAGGACATCGTCGGCCTCATCAACCAGGCCGGCGGCAAGGCCGTGGGCCTGACGGGACGCGACGGCGGCCTGATCCGGGCGCGCAAGCTGCGCATGACGGACCACACCGATCCGGCGCTGGAGCACGATGTGGGGCAGGTGGGCGAGATCGTCAGCATCGACCCAAGTGTGGTCAAGGCGCTGCAGGACGACGCCTTCATCCCCGTCATCAGCCCACTCGGCTTTGGCGAACACAACGAGAGCTACAACATCAATGCCGACCTGGTGGCCAGCAAGCTGGCCACCGTGCTCCAGGCCGAAAAGCTGATCATGCTGACGAACATTCCCGGCGTGCTCAACAAGGCCGGCGACTTGCTGACCGACCTCACGTCGCGCGAGATCGACGCCTTGATTGCCGACGGCACCATCTCGGGCGGCATGTTGCCCAAGATTGCCGGCGCGCTGGACGCTGCCAAGGCCGGCGTGAAGGCGGTGCACATCGTGGACGGCCGTGTGCCGCACGCCATGCTGTTGGAGATTTTGTCGGACCAGGCGTTCGGCACCATGATCAGCAACAGCTGAGGCTGAAAGGGCTCTGCATGCGCTTGCTGCTTGTTGAAGATGACGTCATGGTCGCCAGCGGCATCAAGCTGGGGCTCGCCGACGCCGGCTACGCCGTGGACTGGGTGGGCAGCGGCGAGCGCGCCCAGGAGGTGCTGGCGCGGGAATCCTTTGATATCGGCGTGATCGACATCGGCCTGCCGGGCATTGATGGCCTGGAGCTCACGCGTTTGCTGCGCCGACCCGAAATGGCCAACCCCGCCATGCCGGTGCTGATCCTCACCGCACGCGACGCGTTGCAGGACCGGGTGCAGGGGCTGGACCTGGGCGCCGACGACTACATGGTCAAGCCCTTTGAGCTGCCCGAGCTGCTGGCGCGCCTGCGGGCGCTGCTGCGCCGTTCGCAGGCCGCGACCACGGCCGTGCTCTCCTTTGGCCCGCTGGAACTCGACAGCGCGAACCGCCGCGCCAGCATCGTCGGCACCGAAGGCGCTGCCGCCACGGCCATTGAGCTTGGGCCGCGCGAATGGACAGTGCTGGAATACCTGCTGATCCATGCCCCCAAACCCGCCAGCAAGGACAAGCTGCTGCAGGCGCTCACCGGCTGGGACAAGGAAATCACGCCCAACGCCGTCGAGGTCTATGTCTCGCGCCTGCGCAGCAAGCTCGAACCGCATGGCATCGCGCTGCGCTCGATTCGGGGCTTTGGCTACCGGCTCGAACTCGTCGAAGCCACCGCCCGCTAAATGGCACGCCCGAGCCTGCGGGCGCTGACGTCCGACCTGCGCAACCGCCTGCTGCTCTTGCTGGTGCTGCCCCTCTTTGCCCTGGTGCTGGCCTCGGCCTGGGTCGATTTTCGCTCCGCCGATGATGCCGCGGTGCAGCACGACCAGCGCCTGCTGCGCCTGCTGCCGGGGCTGGCCGATTCGGTGGTGGCAGCCACCACGCCGGGAACCGAGCCGCTGCTGATGCTGGCGCCGGCGGTCGAGGAGTTCCTGCGCCGCAGCGGCGAGTACACGGCGTTCAGCGTGCGCCGGGTGAATGGTGAACTGCTGCTCGGCGACGACTGGGTGCAAGGGCCGTTGCCGGCAACGACGGCCGCGGAGTTTCACAGCGTCGAGTACGGCGGCGTGACTTACCGGGTGGCGGTGCAGCGGGGGGAGACCAACGCCGGAGAGCTGGTGGTGGCGCTGGCCGACGGGTCCGATCCGCGCCAACAGTGGCTGCAGCAGTTGATGATGCGTCTCTTGCTGCCCAACCTGCTGCTGATCGCAGCGGCTGGGCTGGCGATTTACTGGTCGGTGGGCCATGCTTTCAAACCGCTGGTGGACCTGGCCACGGCGGTAGAGCACCGCTCGCCGCGCGACCTCAACCCGATCGACGAGGCCACGTCGCCTGCGGAGGTGCGCCCGCTGGTGCACGCACTCAACCATTTGTTCGACATGGTCCGTGCGCAGGTGGATGGCCAGCGCCGCTTCGTCGCCGATGCGGCCCACCAATTGCGCACACCGCTGGCCGGGCTGCAGGCGCAGGTGGAGGCCTGGGCCTTGCTTGCGCGCTCCGGTGGGAGAGCCAGGAATTTTGATAAAAATTCGGCTCTACCGCTTATTCATCAAGACTCTTTAGCTATCACATTAGGAGTTGAAGAGATTGAGAAACTGCGCGCTGCCACGCGGCGCACCTCGCAGCTCGCGCACCAGTTGCTCACGCTCTCGCGCGCCGATGCGCGCAATGTCGATGCCTCCGCCATGGAGCGCGCGGATCTCCGGCAACTGTGCGAGACCGCCCTGGAACTGCACCTCGATGCAGCCGAGGCCAAGGGCATCGACCTGGGGCTGGAGGCCGAATCCGTCCATGCCACCGGACACGGCTGGCTATTGCGCGAACTGCTGTCCAATCTGGTGGACAACGCCATCAAATACACGCCGGCAGGTGGCAGTGTGACGATTCGCTGCGGCCGCTGCATGCGCCGGGGCACCCTGGAGCCCTACCTGGAAGTCGAAGACGATGGCCCCGGCGTGCCGCACACGGAATACAACAAGGTACTGCAACGCTTCTACCGTGTCCCCGGCACCGCTGGGGAAGGCACGGGCCTGGGGCTTCCGATTGCCGATGAAATCGCCCGTGCCCATGGCGCTGCGCTGGAGCTTGGCAGCGGCGCCGGCCAGCGCGGTTTGCGGGTGCGGCTGGTGTTCACCACGGACACGCTTTCGGGCGCACGACCGCCAGGAGAATGAGCCCCATGCCGATCGATACCCCCGAGCCCGCCGCCGCTGCACCCAAGCGCCGCCCCCAACCCGGTGAGCGGCGCGCGCAGATTCTTCAAGCGCTTGCCGCCATGCTGGAGGCGCCGGGTGCCGAACGCATCACCACGGCAGCCTTGGCGGCGCGCCTGTCGGTCAGCGAGGCGGCGCTGTACCGGCATTTCGCCAGCAAGGCGCAGATGTTCGATGCGCTGCTCGATTTCATCGAAGAGGCGCTGTTTACCCGCAGTGCCCAGATCGCTGCCGCAGAGGGCGAGCCGCCCGCGTCCAAGGCTATGCGCATCGTCACCTTGCTGCTGCAATTTTGCGAGCGCAACCCAGGCCTGGCGAAGATTCTGGCGGGCGATGCGCTGCTGCTGGAGCACGAGCGCCTGCAAGCGCGTGCCGGCCAATGCTTTGAGCGCCTGGAGTCGCAACTGCGCCAATGCCTGCGCGAAGCGGCGCAGCAGGGCGGCTCGGCCGCGCCTACGGCCGACGCCCAGGTCGCGGCCAGCACCCTTATCGCCTTTTGCCAGGGCCGCTTGCAGCGTTTTGCGCGCTCGCAGTTTCGGCGCTTGCCGACAGAGCAGCTCGATGCCTGCCTGGCCCACATGCTCTGACCCACTTTTTTTGGTGCGCGCCTCTATTTTTTAAAGGGGAGGTGACCACAGGCAGAATTTGCTGCAGAATAGAACGATCGTTCGTTTTTCTATGGCCATGCCTTCTGCTTCGTCCACCACTCCCATTGCCCGCACGCCACGCCCGCGCGCCACAGGCTCGCGCGTTTTGCAAAAAGGGCAGCAGACCAAGGCCGCCATCGTCGAGGCGGCCTTGGGCCTGGCGACCCACATCGGGCTGGAAGGTCTGTCGATTGGCGCGCTCGCCGAGCTCATGGGCATGAGCAAGTCGGGCGTGTTCGCCCACTTCGGCTCGCGCGAAGAACTGCAGATTTCCGTGGTGCGCGAATACCACCACTGCTTTGAGCAGGAAGTTTTCTACCCTGCGCTGTCGGCGCCGCGCGGTGTCGCACGGTTGCGTGCGCTGTTTGCCAATTGGATGCAGCGCACCTCGGTGGAAATCGATTCTGGCTGCATCTACATCAGCGGCGCCATTGAGTTCGACGACCGCCCGGGCCCCGTGCGCGATGCGCTGGTCGAGTCGGTCATGACCTGGCACAGCGCCATGCGCCGCGCCATCGTCCAGGCCAAGGAATGCGGCGAACTGCTTGCCGACGTGAACGAAGACCAGATGCTTTTCGAAATCCACGGCCTGATCCTGGCGCTGCACTACGAAGCACGTTTTCTGAAGAACCCCGGCTCGCTTGGCCGGGCGCTCACCGGCTTTGACAACATTCTTGCCCGCTTCTCGGCCCCCGCGCCGACGCCGGGCGCCTCTGCAACCCACAAGTAAACCCAAGGAGCCAACATGCCTACCTACACGCCGCCCCTGCGCGACATGCAATTCGTCATGCACGAGGTGTTCAACGTTGTCGACGAATTCAAGAACCTGCCGCCGCACGCGGAAGTGGATGCCGACACCATCAACGCGGTGATCGAGGAAGGGGGCAAGTTCGCCACCGACGTGATCTTCCCCCTCAACATCAGCGGCGACACCGAGGGCTGCACGCTCGACAAGGCCACGCACGAAGTCAAGACCCCCACGGGCTTCAAGGACGCCTACACCAAGTACGTCGAAGGGGGCTGGCCGGCACTCTCCTGCGACACCGAATACGGCGGCCAGGGCCTGCCGTTCGTGCTCAACCAGTGCATGTACGAGATGATGAACTCGGCCAACCAGGCCTGGACCATGTACCCCGGCCTCTCGCATGGCGCTTATGAGTGCCTGCACGCGCACGGCACCGACGAGCAGAAGAAAATCTACCTGCCCAAGCTCACCAGCGGCGAGTGGACCGGCACCATGTGCCTCACCGAGCCGCACTGCGGCACCGACCTGGGCCTGCTGCGCACCAAGGCCGAGCCGCAGGCCGACGGTTCCTACAAGATCACCGGCAACAAGATTTTCATCAGCGCCGGTGAGCACGGCATGACGGAAAACATCGTGCACCTGGTGCTTGCGCGTCTGCCCGATGCGCCGGTGGGCAGCAAGGGCATCAGCCTGTTTGCTGTCCCGAAGTTCAAGGTGAATGCCGATGGCAGCTTGGGCGAGCGCAACCCGATTTTCTGCGGCGCGCTGGAGCACAAGATGGGCATTCACGGCAATGCCACGGCGCAGATCAACATCGACGGCGCCATTGGCAGCCTGGTGGGCCAGCCCAACAAGGGCCTGGCGGCCATGTTCGTCATGATGAACGCCGCCCGCCTGGGCGTGGGCAACCAGTCCCTCGGCCTGACCGAAGTGGCCTACCAAAATGCGCTCGCCTACGCCAAGGACCGTATCCAGATGCGCAGTCTTTCGGGCACCAAAGCCAAGGACAAACCCGCCGACCCCATCATCGTGCACCCCGACGTGCGCAAGATGCTGCTCACGGCCAAGGCCTACGCCGAAGGCGGCCGTGCGCTCTCGATCTTCTGCGCCATGCTGCTCGACAAGGAGCTGCACCACGCCGACGAGAAGGTGCGCAAGGACTCGGGCGAAATGCTCGCCTTGCTGACGCCCATCGTGAAGGCCTTCATCACCGACAACGGCTTTGAGGCCACGGTGATGTGCCAGCAGGTCTTCGGCGGCCACGGCTACATCAAGGAATGGGGCATGGAGCAGTTCGTGCGCGACGCGCGCATCAACATGATCTACGAAGGCACCAACACCATCCAGTCGCTGGACCTGCTGGGCCGCAAGATTCTGGGCAACAACGGCGCCACGCTGAAGAAGTTCGGCAAGCTCGTGGGGGCGCTGGTGCAGGAAGAGGGCGTGAACGAGAAGATGGCCGAGTTCATCAACCCGGTGGCCTACCTCGCCGACCAGATGACCAAGTTCACCACCGAGCTGGGTTTCCGTGGCATGCAGAACCCCGACGAAGTGGGCGCCGCCGCCGTGGACTACCTGCGCGTCGCGGGCCACCTGGTGTTTGGCTACTTCTTCGCCCGCATGGCCCAGGTGGCGCTGCGCCAGATCGCCGCCGGCAACACCGACCCGTTCTACGGTGCCAAGCTGCAGACTGCGCGCTTTTACTTCGCCAAGCTGTTCCCCGAGACCGCTACCCTGATGCGCACCGCGCGCGCGGGTGCCAAGCCGCTGATGGAGACCGATCTGGCGCTGGCCTGAGTGCGCGGTGCGGATTTTCAACCCCTTTTGACCCAGGAGCGCCCATGAACAAAGCGTTGACAGCTATCGGTTTGGTAGTGCTTGCCGCCCCGGCTCTGGCCCAGATGACCCCTGAGGGCCTGTGGCGCAACATCGACGACAAGACCGGCGAGGCCAAGGCGGAAATCCGCATCAAGGACACCGGCAACGGCACGCTGAACGGTGTGCTCGAAAAGCGCCTGCTCAAGGATGCCAAGCCAGGCGACCTGTGCACCGAGTGCAGCGACGACCGCAAGGACAAGCCGCTGCTGGGGCTGGAGATCATCCGCAACGCCAAAAAGGCTGAGGGCAAGGAGGTCTGGGAGGACGGCAAGATTCTCGACCCCGAGAACGGCCGCAACTACACCCTGCGCATGACGCCTATCGAAGGCGGCAAAAAGCTTCAGGTGCGCGGCTCCATCGGTCCCTTTGGCCGCACGCAAACCTGGATTCGCATCCAGTAACCCCCCTGTCTGCCCGGCGCCAGTCGCGGGGTGTCTGACAACGGAGGCCCGGCCTGAACGGGCTCCACGGAGAACAATCAATGTCTAGATTTCAAGTGAAGAAAGTCGCCGTGCTCGGCGCAGGTGTGATGGGCGCGCAGATTGCCGCGCACCTGGTCAACGTCAAGGTGCCGGTGGTGCTGTTCGATCTGCCGGCAAAAGAAGGCCCGAAGAACGGTATCGTGATGAGGGCCGTTGAAGGCCTGAAGAAACTCAAACCCTCGCCGCTGGGCGTGGCGGACGACGCCGCGCTGATCGGCCAGGCCAACTACGAAGAGCACCTGGAGCAACTGCGTGACTGCGACCTCATCATCGAGGCGATCGCCGAGCGCATGGACTGGAAGCTCGACCTGTACAAAAAGATCGCACCCTTCGTCAATCCCAACGCCATCGTCGCATCCAACACCTCGGGCCTGTCGATCACCAAGCTCTCCGAGGCGCTGCCCTCCGCTATCCAGCCGCGCTTTTGCGGCATCCACTTCTTCAACCCGCCGCGCTACATGGCGCTGGTGGAGCTGATCAACACCCCCACCACCGCCCCCGAAGTGCTCGACCAGCTCGAAGCCTTTGTGACCAGCGGCCTGGGCAAGGGCGTGGTGCGCGCGCACGACACGCCCAACTTCGTGGCCAACCGCGTCGGCATTGCCGGCATGTTGGCGACCATGAAGGAAGTCGAGAACTTTGGCCTGACCTTCGATGTGGTGGACGACCTCACCGGCAAGAAGCTCGGCCGTGCCAGCAGTGGCACCTTCCGCACTGCCGACGTGGTGGGGCTGGACACGATGACCCACGTCATCAAGACGCTGCAGGACAACCTGAGCCTTGAAACCGATCCGTTTTATGAAAGCTTCGGCACCCCTGCCGTCCTGCAAAAGTTGCTCGACCTGGGCAACCTGGGCCAGAAGACCAAGGCCGGCTTCTACAAAAAGGTCGGCCGCGATGTGCTGCGCTTCGACCTGGCAGGCGAAGAGTACGTGCCCGGCGGCCAGAAGGCCGACGAGGTGTACGGGCGCATGCTCAAGAAGCCCGCCGCCGAACGCCTGAAACTCCTGCGCCATGCCGAAGGCGCGCAGGGCCAGTTCCTGTGGGCCATTCTGCGCAACAGCTTCCACTACGCCGCCGTGCACCTGGCCACGATTGCCGACAACGCGCGCGACATCGACCAGGCCATGCGCTGGGGCTTCGGCATGAAACAGGGCCCCTTCGAGCTGTGGCAAGAGGCGGGCTGGCTCGAAGTGGCGAAGATGATCCAGGAAGACATCGACGCCGGCAAGGCACTCTCCAAGGCGCCGCTGCCCGACTGGGTCTTCAAGGGCCCCGTGGCCGAGGCCGGTGGCGTGCACACCGCGCAAGGTTCGTGGAGTGCATCTGCTAATAAATTTGTAGCGCGCCGCGCTTTGCCCGTCTACGAAAAGCAGTATTTCCCTGAGAAACTTCTGGGCGAGGACCTGCCCGACTACAAGACCGCCGGCAAGACGCTGCACGAAGACGACGCCATCCGCCTGTGGACGCTGGACGACGAAGTCGTCATTGCCAGCATCAAGACCAAGATGCACGCCATCAGCCCCGATGTGGCCGAGGGCCTGGCGTTGGCGGTGGACATCGCCGAGAAAGACTACCAGGCCGTGGTGGTCTGGTCGGGCGACGAGCCCTTCAGCGCCGGCGCCGACCTGCAGGCCATGCTGCCCGCGTTCATGGTTGCGGGTGTCAGTGCCATCGAAGGTGCCGAGCAGGAGCTGCAGAACACCATGCTGCGCATCCGCTACGCCAACGTGCCCGTGGTCTCGGCCATCCGGGGCCTGGCGCTGGGGGGTGGTTGCGAGCTGGCCGTGCATTCGGCCCGCCGCGTGGCGCACATGGAGAGCTACATCGGTCTGGTGGAAGTGGGCGTGGGCCTGGTGCCTGGTGCCGGCGGCCTGACCTACATCGCCCGCCGCGCGGCGGAAAACATGGCGCAGTCCACCTCCAAGGACGTGTTGCCGTTCCTGACCGAAGGCTTCTCCGCCGCCGCCATGGCCAAGGTGGGCACCAGCGCGCTCGAATCGCGCAAGCTGGGCTACCTGCTCGACAGTGACCTCATCGTGCCGCACAAGGACGAACTGCTGTTTGTCGCGCTGAACGAAGCCAAGGCCATGGCCCGCAGCGGCTGGCGCGCACCGCACAAGCGATTGTTTCCCGTGGCCGGCCGCAGCGGCATCGCCACCATCAAGGCGCAGTTGGTCAATATGCGCGATGGCGGCTTCATCAGCGCGCACGACTTCTACATTGCCAGCCTGATCGCGGGTGTGGTCTGCGGCGGCGACGTGGATGCCGGTGCGCTGGTCAGCGAGGAATACCTCATGGCCATGGAGCGCAAGGCCTTCTGCTCGCTGATCGAGCACCCGAAAACGCAGGAACGGATTCTGGGCATGCTGAGCACGGGCAAGCCCGTAAGGAATTGAGCGCCGCCGCGCCCCTGGAGAGACACATGACTGATTTGGTTTCCTACGCTTTTGCCGACGGTGTGGCCACGCTGACCATGGACGACGGCAAGGCCAACGCCATGGGGCCGGCCATGCAGGCCGCGCTCCATGCTGCGCTGGATCGGGCCGAGGCCGACAAGGCCATCGTGGTGCTCACCGGCCGACCGGGTGTTTTTTCTGGCGGGTTTGACCTGTCGGTGTTCAAGGCCGGCGACCCCCAGGCAACGTTCCAGATGCTCACCGGTGGCGCACAACTGGCCCAGCGGCTGCTGTCGTACCCGCACCCGGTGGTTGCCGCTTGCTCGGGCCATGCGATGGCCATGGGCCTGTTCCTGCTCCAGTGCGCCGATGTGCGCATCGGCTTGAACGCAGGGGCGACGTTCCAGGCCAATGAGGTGCTGATCGGCATGACGCTGCCGTACTTCGCGCTCGAAGCTCTGCGCGAGCGGGTGGCGACGCCGCATCTGCACTTGGTGGGCACTGGCCTGGCCTATGGCGGAGCGGCTGCCGTGCATGCCGGTTTGCTCGACGAAGCCGTCGCGCCCGAGGCGCTGGCCACGGCCGTGCAGGCGCAGGTGGACCGCCTGAAGAAAGCCCACCCGGCTTCGTTCACCGCGACCAAGCAGCGACTGCGCGCCGGTGTGCTGGGCGCGTTGCCGGCCGCCATCGAAAAAGACAAGGCCGACTGGATGCGCCTTGGTGCCGCCAAAGCCTGATTCCTATCCACATTGACAGGCGCTGCCGCCCCGAAGTCGCAGCCCTTACCCTGAGGTTCTCCCCATGAAACAAGTTCAAGACGCCTACATCGTTGCCGCCACGCGCATGCCCATTGGCCGCTCGGGCCGTGGCTACTTCAAGAACACCCGTCCCGACGACCTGCTGGTGGCCGCCATTCGCAGCGCCATGCTGCAGGTGCCGACGCTGGACCCCAAGGCCATCGAGGATTCCATCATTGGCTGCTCGTTCCCCGAGGGCGAGCAAGGCATGAACATGGCCCGTATCGCCATGGGCCTGGTCTTTGACCACCCCGTGGGCGGCATCACGGTCAACCGCTTTTGTGCCTCGGGCGTGAGCGCCATCCAGATGGCAGCCGACCGCATCCGCGTGGGCCAGGCCGACGTGCTGATCGCCGGTGGTGCCGAATCGATGAGCATGGTGCCCATGGGCGGCAACAAACCCTCGTTTAACCCCGAAGTGTTTGCCCGCGACGAGAACGTCGGCATCGCCTATGGCATGGGCCTGACGGCCGAAAAGGTGGCCCAGCAATGGAAGGTGTCGCGCGAAGACCAGGACGCTTTTGCGCTGGAATCGCACCTGCGCGCGGTCAAGGCCCAGCAGGCCGGCGAATTCACCGACGAAATCACGCCTTTTGAGATCACCGAGCGCACGCCGGACCTGGCCACTGGCGAAGTGATCACCAAGAAGCGCACCGTGAGCCTGGACGAAGGCCCGCGCCCCGACACCACGCTCGAAGCCTTGGGCAAACTGCGGCCCGTGTTTGCCGCCCGGGGCAGCGTCACGGCCGGCAACAGCTCGCAGACGAGCGACGGTGCGGGCGCCTTGATTCTGGCCAGCGAGAAGGCCGTCAAGCAGTTCGGCTTGAGCCCGCTGGCGCGCTTTGTCAGCTTTGCGGCGCGCGGCGTGCCACCCGAGCTCATGGGCATCGGCCCGATCGAGGCGATTCCCGCCGCGCTGCGCTACGCCGGTCTCAAGCACGAAGACATCGGCTGGTACGAGCTGAACGAGGCCTTTGCCGCGCAGTCGCTGGCCGTCATGCGCACGCTGGGCCTGGACCCGGCCACGGTCAACCCGATGGGCGGCGCGATTGCGCTGGGGCATCCGCTGGGGGCGACCGGGGCGATTCGTGCGGCGACGGTGGTGCATGCGCTCAAGCGGCACAAGCTGAAGTACGGGATGGTGACGATGTGCGTCGGCACCGGCCAAGGCGCCGCCGGCATCTTCGAATCGGTTTAGCTGGCTACCGAGCGACTGCCATGCGTCGTTGGGCGGTGCTCGCAATCCTCACGTACCTTCAGTACGTTCCGGTTCCTGTGCTCCGTCCGCCTAGCAGCGCATCCCGCTCGCTACACCCTTGAGGGCGGGGTGGGAAGACAAGGGGTCATTCGACTGGCATTCGGGGAGATGGCGTGAAAACTGAAACCCTGCGAGTGGATGCAAACACCACGCTGGCCCTGCGGGTCTACGAGCCAGACGGGGCAGTGCACGCCAGCATCGTGATTGGCGCGGCGATGGGGGTTCGGCAGGACTTTTATGCGGCGTTTGCTGCGTGGCTGGCGAGGCAGGGGTTTCGCATCACCACCTTTGACTACCGGGGGCATGGCTATTCGCTGCAAGGGCCCATGCGCGCCGTGCGCGCGACGATATCCGATTGGGTGCACGACTACGAAGCAGTGGTTGCAGCGGCGAAGGCCGCTCGGCCTGGGGTGCCGCTGTTCCTCATCGGCCACAGCCTGGGCGCGCAGTTGCCGGGGCTGATGGCGGACACCTCGGCCATTGACGGCATGCTGGGCGTGGCGGCGGGCAGTGGGTACTGGCGCGACACGGCGCCGCGCGTGCGGCGCATGGCGCCGCTTTTGTGGGGGCTGATCGTACCGGTGGCAACACGCTTGTGCGGCTACTTTCCGGGCAGACGCCTGGGCATGATCGGCGACCTGCCCGCCGGCGTCATACGCCAGTGGCGCCGCTGGTGCCTGCATCCGCGCTACGGCATGGGCGCTGAGGGCGCGGCGGCCGAGCGGCGCTACGCGGCCGTGGGCTTTCCGATTCTTTCCTTGGCACTGGCGGACGACGAGCTGATGACGCTGCGCGGCATCGAGCATCTGGTGGGCTTTTACAGCCAGGCCCCCACACGCGTGGAAATTCTTGACCCGCACGCGGTAGGGGCAGGGCGCATCGGGCATTTTGGTTTCTTTCGCCCGCAGTTCTCCGCCACGCTGTGGCCACGTGCCGTGGCCGCGCTGGCAACATTTCGCAGCGAGCCAGTCACCAGTACGACGCACTGAGGGTACTTTTGTGGGCACACTTGGGGGCATGACGACCGATTCTTCCCATCCCTTTGACAAGGCCCTGCAATTGCACGCGAAGGCGCCCGGGCAATACACAGGCGTGGCGCCCGCGCCGTACTGGAACATGGTCGGGCCGTTTGGCGGTGTCACCGCAGCCACATTGCTTCGCGCCGTACTTCAACACCCCGAACTGCTGGGCGACCCGCTCTCGCTGACGGTGAATTACGGGGGCGGGCTGGTCGCGGGCGAGTTTCAAATCCAGGCGGTGCCGGTGCGCACCAACCGCTCGACCCAGCACTGGACCTTGTCCATCCTTCAGCCCGGCCCAGACGGCGCGCCCGTGGTCACCACCACCGGCACGGCCGTCACCGCCGTGCGGCGTGACACCTGGAGCGCAGCGGACACGCCTGCGCCCGAGGTGCCTCGGCCTGGGGATTTGGCGGCCATCCCGCCAGCGTTTGGTGTGGAGTGGCTCAGCCGCTACGAAATGCGCCCCGTCACGGGAACGATTCCCCCGGTGTGGGACGGCAGCGGCGACCACAGTCTGTCGCAGCTGTGGATGCGCGATGCGCCGCCGCGCGCGCTCGACTTTTGCAGCCTGGCGGCCATGGCCGACATCTTCTTTCCGCGCGTCTGGCTGCGCCGCGCCCGCCAGGTGCCGGCGGGCACGGTGTCGATCACGGTGTACTTTCATGCCAGCCAGGTGGATCTTGCCGCCACCGGCGACGGCTATCTGCTCGGCCAGGCGCGCGGGCAGGAGTTTCGCAACGGCTTTTTCGACCATTCCGCGCAGTTGTGGAACGAGGCCGGCACGCTCCTCGCCACCAGCCACCAGATCGTTTACTACAAGGAATGACGCGGCGCCCCGCCGCGTCAACAGAGACCATGACGCAGACCACGACACAAGACATCCTCCAGCACACCGAAGCCGGTGTCTGCACCCTCACCTTCAACCGGGTAGCCAAGAAGAACTCGATCACCACCGCCATGTACGCGGCGCTGGCCGACGCCTTGGAGGCCGCCGCGCAGGACGGCGGCGTGCGCGCCGTGGTCCTCCAGGGCGATGTGACGGTCTTCAGTGCCGGCAACGACATCAGCGACTTTCTGCAGCAGCCCGCTGCCACGCAGGATTCCCCCGTCTACCGCTTCCTGCACGCCATCGCGCGTTTCCCTAAGCCGCTGATTGCTGCCGTCTGCGGCCCGGCCGTGGGCATTGGCACCACCATGCTGCTGCACTGCGACCTGGTCTATGCCGGCGACAACGCCATGTTCTCGTTGCCGTTCGTGAACCTGGGCCTGTGCCCCGAGGCGGGCTCCAGCCTGCTGCTGCCGCGCCTCATGGGCCATCAGCGCGCAGCCGAAGCGCTGTTGCTGGGCGAGCCTTTCATGGCCGAGGCGGCGCTGGAGGTGGGACTGGTCAACCGCGTGGTGCCCCCCACCGAATGCAACGCCATCGCCCAGGCGCAGGCGAAGAAGCTGGCCGCCAAGCCCCTGGCATCCCTGGTGGAAACCAAGCGGCTGATGAAGCTCGGCCAGGAAAGCCAGGTCATCGAGCGCATGGCCGAAGAGGGCGCCAGCTTTGGCCGCATGCTGCGCGAGCCCGCGGCGCGCGAAGCCTTTGCGGCCTTCATGGGCAAGCGCTAAAGCCATTTCTGAGACCGCTGCTGCCCGCCAGCAGCGCCAGCGCCAAGGGCGTACAGTGGTTTTTTGAATTTTCGAAAACCACACCATGATGTCATTGGGCAAACGTGCCGCTGGTCTGCGCCTGGAGCGCATGCAGGCCTCCCCGCTGTGGACCGAGGGCGGCTTTCGCAACCAGTACCCGATACCGCCAGGCCTGCGCGACACCACGGCCGCGCGCCCCACCCTGCGCGAGTTCATGTTCTCGGAAGGCCGGCGCGTGCCGCAGGGGCTGCTGCCCACTGTGGACCCGCGCGAGCGCTGGGCCCGCAAGCCTGGGTCCGGCCTGCGCGCGACTTGGCTCGGGCATTCCAGCGTGCTCATCGAAATTGACGGCCTGCGCGTGCTCACCGATCCGGTCTGGGGCCCGCGTGCCTCGCCGTCCCGCCTCATTGGCCCCAAGCGTTTTCAGAAAGCGCCGGTGCGCCTGTCGCAACTGCCGCCCATCGACGTTGTCGTGATTTCGCACGATCACTATGACCACCTCGATTACCCCACCATCCGCCAGATGGCCAAGACAAACATCCCCTTCGTCACCTCGCTCGGCGTCGGCGCGCACCTGCAGGCCTGGGGGATTGCACCCGAGCGCATTACCGAGCTCGACTGGTGGCAGTCGCACACGGTGCCCGGCACCGAGCTCACCATCCACGCCGCGCCTTCGCAGCACTTTTCGGGCCGCAGCCTGAAGGACCGCAACGCCACGCTGTGGTCCTCGCTGGTCATCGAGTCGCCCCGCCACCGCGTGTTCTTCAGCGGCGACACGGGCCTGACCACCGAATACGCCCGCATACGCGAGCGCTTCGGCCCCTTTGACCTCGTCATGCTCGAAGTCGGCGCCTTCCACCCCACCTGGGGCGACATCCACCTCGGCCCGGAAAACGCCCTCAAGGCGCTGGACCTGCTGGGTGGCGGCGCCTTCCTGCCGGTGCACTGGGGCACGTTCAACCTGGCGATGCACGACTGGGACGAGCCCGCGGAAACCCTGCTTACGCTTGGGCCGCAGCAGGGTGCGCAGTTGTTGATGCCGCGCCTGGGAGAGCCGGTGGAGCCGGCGCACGGACCGCGGGACTGTCCTTGGTGGCGGGAACTGGGAGCGGTGCAGCCGGTGGGCGCGAAGGCGCCGAGCGACCCCGAGCCGCCAGCGCAGGACCCCGAGCAATTGGAGCCGTTGTTGTGGCCGATGGACTAAAAATTATGGATATTTTCGGCTCTAGCGCTTATCCAGTAATACTTTTTAGCTATTTATTATATAGCAATAACTGGCGCTAGGGTTTGTGCAACATAGGACGCATCAAAGCCCTTGCACGGCGTCCGGTCGCATGTGCACCGGTTCGCCGCAAAGCTGCCGCAGCCGTCGTTTACAGCGCCTTGGTGATGGAGACGAGGGCGCGTGCCTTGTTGACGTCGCCGTAGGCGCGCCGTTGGTTGGCGCCCTGCACACCTCCGTAAACGCTCAGTCCTGCGCCCAGGTCGTACGACACGCCGAGCGCGTAGTCGAGGTAGTTGCGCACGCCCATGTCCTTGAGGTCGCGAGAGAAGCGTGTGTAACCGAGCGCGGCTTTCAGCGTCAACGAAGGCGCAATCTCGTGTGCCACGCCGAGGTTCAGGTAGCCGGTGTTGCGACCCCGCAGGCCGGACCCCGAGTTCGCGCCTGCGGCACCGAAGTAATCTTGGGAGATCGTGTGCGCGTACTTCAGCGTCACACCTCCGTAGCTGCCAGCGCCGTAGAGCTCGGTGGTGTTGCCGCTCTGGTTCCCCGGGTAGAGGTAGGTCAAGGCCCCCAGGTCCCAGCCGATACCGGCTGCGGAAAATTTGTACCCGCCGTACAGGTCGATCTCCATGCTGTTGCCTGGCAGCCAGTGGACATTTGAATTCCAGTTCCCGACGTACCACCCTGTCTCGCCAAAGGTGTAGTCGAAGCCGCCCTGAATTGCGGGCGCGGCGGCTTTGGAGCGCAGGGAGCCGTCGCTGCCGAGGGTGTCCTGGTCTTGGCCGCGAAACTTGTAGCTGCTGGTCAGCCCCAGGTTGGCACTGAGCTGGGCACTGGCCGCGACGGGCATTGCAGCGATGCAGGCAAGGAAAAGTTTGTGGTAATTCATGGATTTTTATCCGTCAGAGGTTGCGAGAAATAGGGGTATCTGCGCGGGTTCAATGAAATCCGCGCAACCAGGCAAGCCGGTCAAAGCCGGCGTCGGCTGAAGCTCAAAAGGGGACGGAGCGTGGGCTGCTGGCTTCGGCGGGCGCGACCTCCTCAGGCGCCTCTTGCTCGGTGCGGGGAGGACAACGCCGGACTAGGAATCTGGCCAACAAGAGGGGGATGAAAACGACCCCGACGGCCACCAGCACAGGGATCCCCTCAGTCGCCATGGTTCATTCCACAGCGTTGCAGGTGTGAATGCCAACTCATCAGAGGGCCAATCTCGCCGTCTTCAACGCAGGTCGTGATGGCATGCACCAGGTCGGCATACCGCTGCGGGGGTAAGCCCACGGTCAGGCGCACCCGAACGGCCGCATTGGAATAGGCGGCCCCGGGGTGAAGCAAGGGTTCGCAGCGCAGAACGCCGACACCTTCGCACGATGCGAGGGCGCGGCGCACCCGGTAGGCATTGACCGATGCCACGGTGACATCGATCACCTCATTGACAGCCTGTTTTCTGAGCGATGAGCCGGGCGGCTCCTTGTACGCGGCGTAAGCCATAGAGTTCCTGTGGGGAAAGACAGGCAATCAGTCTCCCGCGGTAGCCGTCAATAAATTGCAAAGAAGCGCCAGGCCGGTCTCAAAAAACCGTCAAGAGGCCTGTCAAATGGACGCTCGCCTCAAGCCGGTGGCAAGCGTGTGTGCAAATGCGTGCGTTGCCGTACCTGAAGGTCTTGATGCTTTCTTGATGCCCTGTCTTCGGTTCTTGGTACCAACTTGATGCCGCGGTTTCTAGCATCTGGCGATCGCTAACAAAGTAGTGAGGGATTACGGAATGGACATCATTTATCTGGCCCTGGCGGGTCTTTTCTGGCTGCTGACTGTGGCGCTCGTCAAGGGCTGCGAACGGTTGCAGCGTCCGGAGGCATGACCATGAGTGCCTGGCACTGGATGGCAGGCGCGCTTGCGGGCGGGCTCTTTGTGTACCTCGTCGCCGTGCTGCTGCGGCCTGAGGATTTTTCATGACTGCCGGCGCTGTCGTACAACTGGTGGCGTTTTTGCTGGTGCTTTTTGCACTGGCCTGGCCGCTGTCCCGCGCCATCGACGCGGTCATGGGCGGGCGTTTCGCGCTGGGTCGCAAGCTTGAGTCGCCGCTTTGGCAGGTGGCTGGTGTCGATGCCGCGCAAGAGACGGGCTGGGTGCGCTATGCCCTGGGCTTGCTGCTGTTCAACAGCCTGGGACTCTTGTTTCTGTATGCCCTTCAGCGCTTGCAGATGCCGTTGCCGCTCAACCCGCAGGGTTTTGCTGCGGTGTCTGCCGATTCGGCTTTCAACACGGCGGTGAGCTTCGTCACCAACACCAACTGGCAAGGCTATGGCGGCGAGACCACCATGAGCTACCTGACCCAGATGCTGGGTCTGACGGTGCAAAACTTCCTCTCTGCCGCCACCGGGATCGTGGTGGTGGTGGCCTTGGTGCGCGGCTTTGCCCGGCAGAGCGCGGCCACCATCGGCAACGTGTGGGTGGATCTTGTCCGCGCCACGCTGTGGGTGCTTTTGCCCCTGTCGTTCCTGTTGGCGCTGGCGATGGCTGGCTTGGGCGTGGTGCAGACCTTGTCGGCCTACTTGGCCACCACCGGTGTCGAGGGCGGCAGCACGCAGTTGGCCGTGGGCCCGGTCGCCTCGCAGTTGGTCATCAAAATGCTGGGCACGAACGGCGGCGGCTTCTTCAACGCCAATTCTGCGCACCCGTTTGAGAACCCCAGCGCGATCACCAACGCGCTGCAGATGCTGGCAATTTTCATCATCCCCGCCGCGCTCTGCCTGGTGTTCGGGCGCATGGTGGGAGACAGACGCCAAGGCTTTGCCGTGCTGGCTGCCATGACGGTGCTGTTCGTGGTTTTTGCCGTCACTGTCAACTGGGCCGAGCAAGAAGGCAATCCGGCGCTCACCGCGCTGGGGGTGGACCAGGCGGTCAGCGCTACGCAGCCCGGCGGCAACATGGAGGGCAAGGAGGCGCGCTTCGGCATCAACGCCTCGACCCTGTTTGCAGCGGTCACCACGTCGGCCAGTTGCGGCGCGGTCAACAGCATGCACGACAGCTTCACGCCGCTGGGCGGCGCCGTGCCCATGGTGCTGATGCAGTTGGGCGAGGTGGTGTTCGGCGGGGTCGGCACGGGCCTCTACGGCATGCTGGTGTTCGCCATGCTGGCGGTGTTCATTGCCGGGCTGATGATCGGCCGCACGCCCGAATACCTGGGCAAGAAAATCGAAGCGGGCGAGATGAAGATGGTCTCGCTCGCCATTCTCATCACGCCCTTGCTGGTGCTGCTTGGCACCGCCCTGGCCGTCAGCACCGAAGCGGGGCGGGCGGGCATTTTGAACCCGGGGCCGCACGGCTTCAGTGAAATCTTGTATGCCTTGACCTCGGCCGCCAACAACAACGGCAGTGCGTTCGCCGGCCTCTCGGCCAACACACCTTTCTACAACGTGTTGCTGGCGGCAGCCATGTGGTTCGGGCGCTTTGGCGTCATCGTCGCGGTGCTGGCCATGGCGGGCTCGCTGGCGAGCAAGAAGCGTGCAGCCGCCACTGCGGGAACGCTGCCCACGCACGGGCCGCTCTTTGTCGGACTGCTGATCGGCACCGTGCTGCTGGTGGGTCTTTTGAACTACGTTCCCGCCCTGGCCCTTGGCCCGGTGGTTGAGCACCTCACGCTGGTGGAGCCCCTGAAATGACACGCAACACAACCCCGACCCTGTTCGACCCCGCGCTTTTGCGTCCCGCGCTTCTGGAGGCGTTCAAGAAGCTGGATCCGCGCGTGCAGTGGCGCAATCCGGTGATGTTTGTGGTGTACGTGGGCAGCGCTTTCACCACCGCGCTGGCAGTCTCCGAACCCACCCTGTTTACCGCCTTGGTCGCGCTGTGGCTGTGGTTCACGGTGCTATTTGCCAACATGGCGGAAGCCCTGGCCGAAGGGCGCAGCAAAGCGCAGGCGGCCTCGCTGCGCGGGCTTAAGAAGGAGACCTGGGCCAAGCTACTGCCCAAAGGGGGACCTTTGCCCGCCACGCGCGAAGCGATGACCTGGCTGCCCCTCGAAGCCAGCCAGCTCAAGCGTGGCAACGTGGTGCTGGTGGAGGCGGGCGACACCGTGCCGGCCGATGGCGAAGTGATTCTGGGTGTGGCCTCGGTGGACGAAAGCGCCATTACCGGCGAATCGGCCCCGGTGATCCGCGAGTCGGGCGGCGACTTCAGCTCCGTCACTGGGGGCACGCGGGTGTTGTCCGACTGGATCGTGGTGCGCGTCTCGGTCAACCCTGGCGAGACCTTTATCGACCGCATGATCGCCATGGTCGAGAACGCCAAGCGCCAGAAGACGCCCAACGAGATTGCGTTGACCATTCTGCTGGTGGCGCTGACCCTCGTGTTCCTGGGCGTGGTGGTCACCTTGCTGCCGTTCTCGCAGTTTGGCGTGGCCGTCAGCGGCGCGGGCAAACCCGTGAGTCTGGTCGTGCTGGTGGCGCTGCTGGTGTGCCTGATTCCCACCACCATCGCGGGCCTGCTCTCGGCCATCGGCGTCGCGGGCATGAGCCGCATGATGCAGGCCAACGTAATTGCCACCTCTGGCCGCGCGGTGGAAGCCGCTGGCGACGTGGATGTGTTGCTGCTCGACAAGACCGGCACCATCACCCTGGGCAACCGCCAGGCCAGCGCGTTTGCCCCGGCGCCGGGCGTCGCTGAAGCCGCGCTGGGCGACGCCGCGCAGTTGGCTTCTGTGGCCGATGAAACACCCGAAGGCCGCAGCATCGTGGTGCTGGCGCGGCAGAAATTCAAGCTCCCAGAATTGAACGCTGCATCGCTGGATGCCCAGTTTGTGCCCTTCACCGCGCAAACGCGCATGAGCGGTGTCGACTTGCCCGGCGGCCGCAGCCTGCGCAAGGGCGCGGCCGATGCGATCCGCCGGCATGTGGAGGCACTGGGCGGCGACTTCCCAGCCCCGCTGCAGGCTGTGGTGGACAGCATTGCCCGCCGCGGCAGCACGCCGTTGGTGGTGAGCGAGGGTGCCCGCGTGCTGGGCGCCATCGAGCTCAAGGACATCGTCAAGCCCGGCATCAAGGAGCGCTTTGCCGAGCTGCGCCGAATGGGGATCACCACCGTGATGGTCACTGGCGACAACCGCCTCACGGCGGCGGCCATCGCGGCCGAAGCGGGGGTGGACGACTTTCTTGCCGAAGCCACGCCCGAAGCCAAGCTCGAACGCATCCGCGAGTACCAGGCAGCCGGCCAACTGGTGGCCATGACGGGCGATGGAACCAACGATGCCCCGGCGCTGGCCCAGGCCGATGTGGCCGTGGCCATGAACACCGGCACGCAGGCTGCCAAAGAGGCCGGCAACATGGTGGACCTCGACAGCAACCCCACCAAGCTGATCGAGATCGTGGAGACCGGCAAGCAGATGCTGATGACGCGCGGTTCGCTCACCACCTTCAGCATCGCCAACGATCTGGCCAAGTACTTCGCCATCGTGCCGGCGGCGTTCGTGGGCACCTACCCGCAGCTCTCTGCCCTGAACGTGATGCAGCTGGCGACGCCGAACTCGGCGATTCTGTCGGCCGTGGTGTTCAACGCGCTGATCATCGTCTTCCTGATTCCGCTGGCCCTCAAAGGGGTGCGCTACCGCGCCGTGGGCGCCGCGTCGCTGCTGCGCCGCAACCTCGCCGTGTACGGCCTGGGCGGTGTGGTGGTGCCTTTTGTCGGCATCAAGCTGATCGACCTGGCGCTGGTGGCGCTGGGCGTGGTTTGAGCGCTTTGTCCAGGAGAGACCCTATGAAAACCCTGTTTCGCCCCGCGCTGTCGCTGTTCATTCTGCTGACCCTCATCACCGGCCTGGCCTATCCGCTGGCCGTCACGGGGCTGGCGCAACTGCTGTTTCCATCGCAGGCCAATGGCAGCCTGGTGAAGGTGAATGGCGTGGTGGTCGGCTCCGCGCTGATTGGCCAGCCGTTCTCGCAGCCCGGCCATTTTTGGAGCCGCCCTTCGGCCACGGCACCCGATGCGTACAACGCGGCAGCGTCGTCCGGCTCCAACCTCGGGCCCAGCAACCCGGCGCTGACCGAGGCCGTGGCAGCGCGCATTGCTGCGCTGCGCGCGGCCGACCCAGGCAACAATGCCCCGGTGCCGGTGGATCTGGTGACCGCGTCGGCCAGCGGGCTTGATCCGCACATCAGCGCCGCCGCTGCGGACTACCAGGTGTCCCGCGTCGCCCGAGCGCGAGGCCTGCCGGCCGCGCAGGTGCGGGCGCTGGTGGCGCAGCACACCCAAGGCACGTTGCTGGGGTTCCTGGGCGAGCCGCGCGTGAACGTGCTGCAGCTCAACCTGGCGCTCGACGCGCTGCCCCATTCCTGACGAGCCGGGGCTGCCTTGCCTCTGTGCCTGCTCTACAGTAGCTGCCCATGAGCGTACCCCGCCCTGATCCTGACACACTGCTCGCGCAGATGCAGCGCGATGAGGTGCGGGCACGGCGCGGCCGGCTCAAGATCTTCTTTGGAGCCAACGCAGGCGTGGGCAAGACCTACGCCATGTTGGCCGCCGCCCGCGATGCGCAGGTGCGGGGCACGCCCCTGATTGTCGGCGTGGTTGAAACGCATGGCCGAGGCGAGACCGAAGCCATGGCAGCCGGCCTGCCGCGCCTGCCCCCAATCGCCCTGCCGTACCGGGGTCGCACCCTGCTGGAATTTGACCTGGCCGCTGCGCTGGCTTTCGGCGCCGCGCATGGTGGTGACGAGCGCGCGCTGGTGCTGCTTGACGAGCTGGCCCACAGCAACGCCGCCGGCGCGCGCCACCCCAAGCGCTGGCAGGACGCAGAGGAATTGCTGGCCGCCGGTATCGATGTCTGGACCACCATGAACGTCCAGCACCTTGAGAGCCTCAACGACGTGGTGAGCGGTATCACCGGCATCCGCGTTTGGGAAACCGTGCCCGACCGCGTTTTCGACGAAGCCGACGAGGTGGTGGTGGTCGACTTGCCGCCCGACGAGCTGCTGGGGCGCCTCAAGGCCGGCAAGGTCTATGTGCCGCAGCAGGCCGAGCGCGCCGCCGCCAATTTCTTTCGCAAAGGCAACTTGCTGGCCTTGCGCGAGCTGGCGCTGCGCCGCACTGCCGACCGGGTGGACGGCGAAGTGCGTGCCTACCGCCGCTCGGTCTCGGTGCAGCCGGTGTGGGCCAACCGCGAGGCGCTGCTGGCCTGTATCGGTCCGGGCAGCACGGGCGAGAAGGTCGTGCGCACCTGTGCACGCATGGCGGCCCAATTGGATGTGCCCTGGCACGCGGTGCACGTGGAAACCAGCACCATGGGCGACGCTCAGGCGCTGGGCGTGCTCAAGCTGGCGGGGGAGCTGGGCGCCAACACGGCCACACTGTCGGCGCCCGAGCCGGCACAAGCGCTGGTGCGCTACGCGCGCGAACACAACCTGGTGCGTCTGGTGCTGGGGCGGCGCGCGCACCCGCGCCGGCTCTGGCGGCGCGCTCTGGCGGACCAGTTGGTGCGCTGTGCTGACGACCTCGACGTGCTGCAGGTGGCGCTGCCCGCCATGCCTGGCACGGGGGCGTCTGAACGTCCACCCGTGCTGCAGGGCGCAGACCCGGACGCGGACGAGGCCAGGTCATGGCGCGGCTACGGCGCCACCGCCGCGGCCTGTGCCGCGCTGGTCTTGGTGGCGACCCCTCTGGCAGGCGTGCTCGAACTGAGCAACATCGTCATGCTGTTTCTGCTGCTGGTGGTGGGCGTTGGGCTGCGCTTCGGCCGTGGTCCCGCGGTGCTGGCCGCGTTTCTGGGCGTGGTGCTGTTCGACTGGTTTTTCGTCTCGCCCCGCTTTTCGCTGGCGGTCAGCGACGTGCAGTACCTGGTCACCTTTGCCGTCATGCTGGTGGTGGCGCTGGTGGTGGGCCAGCTCACCGCGGGGCTCAAGGTGCAGGCGGCGGCGGCCATGCAGCGCGAGCGGCGCGTGCGCAGCCTGTACGACATGTCGCGCGACCTGTCGGCCGCGCTGCTGCCCGAGCAGGTGGGCGAGATTGCCGCACGCTTCCTGCGCGCCGAGTTCCGCGCCCGCTCCAGCCTGCTGCTGGCCGACGACGCCAACCACCTGGAAGCGCTTGCAGGGGGCGAGGCGCCGGTGGACCTGGGCGTCGCCCAGTGGTCGTTCGACCGTGCCGAGCCCGCTGGCCGTGGCACCGGCACGTTGCCGGCCAGCCCCTGCCTCGTCGTGCCGCTCAAGGCGCCGATGCGGGTGCGCGGCGTGTTGGTGCTGGAGCTGCCCGGCAGCGCGCAGCTTGGGCCCGAGCCGATGCGCCTGCTCGGTACCTGCGCCTCGCTGCTGGCGATTTCGCTCGAACGCATCCACTACATCGAAGTGGCGCGTATGAGTACCGTGCAGATCGAATCCGAGCGCCTGCGCAACTCGCTGCTGTCGGCCATCTCGCACGACCTGCGCACGCCGCTGGCCTCGCTGGTGGGGCTCTCCGATGCCCTCGGCCTGACTGGGCCGCCCTTGAGCGCCGCCCAGCGCGAGGTGGCCGATGCCATCCGCGATTCGGCGCTGCGCATGAGTGCCCAGGTCAACAACCTGCTCGACATGGCCCGGCTGGAGGCGGGCGCCGCGCCCCTGCACCGCGACTGGCAGCCCCTCGAAGAGGTAGTGGGCAGCGCACTGGCGGCGAGTAGCGAGGCGCTGACCGGCCGAGCGCTGCACGTGAACCTGCCGGATGACCTGCCGCTGCTGTACCTCGACGCCGTGCTGTTCGAGCGCGTGCTCGTCAACCTCTTGGAGAATGCTGCCAAGTACACGCCCAGCGGCAGCGCCATCACCCTGGGCGCCAAGGCCACAGCGCGTGAGGTGTTGCTGTGGGTGGACGATGAAGGCCCCGGCCTGCCTGAAGGCGCACAAGAACGCATCTTCGAGAAGTTCGAGCGCGGCAACCGCGAGAGCTCGCTGCCGGGCGTGGGCCTGGGCCTGGCGATCTGCCGCGCCATCGTGCAGGCGCACGGCGGCCAGATCCAGGGCAGCAACCGGCGCGCGCATGGCACCATTGCGGGCGCCCGCTTCACCATTGCCCTGCCGCGCGGCGAGCCTCCGCAGGACGACGGCACCGGGCAGGGCGCAACACCATGAGCACACCTGAGCATCCCGCAGGCCACAGCATTCTGGTCGTCGAGGACGAAGCCGCCATTCGCCGCTTTGTGCGCCTGGCGCTGGGCGCCGAGGGGCACACCGTGCACGAGGCCGACAGCGTGGCCCGCGGCCTGATCGAGGCCGGCACACGGCGCCCCGACCTGGTCGTGCTTGACCTGGGGCTGCCCGACGGCGATGGCATCGAGGTGATCCACGGCCTGCGCCGCTGGTCCACCGTGCCGGTGATCGTGCTCTCGGCGCGCAGCCAGGAGGCTGACAAGATTGCCGCGCTGGACGCTGGCGCCGACGATTACCTGGTCAAGCCCTTCGGGGCCGGCGAGCTGATGGCCCGTGTGCGTGCGCAACTGCGGCGCCACTACCAGCAGACGCCCGGTGGCGAGCCGCTGATTGCCTTTGGCGATGTCCGCATCGACCTCGCCCGGCGCACCGCCGAGCGCGCCGGTCAGCCGCTGCACCTCACGCCCATCGAATACAAACTGCTCACCCACCTGGCGTCGCAGCCCGACCGCGTCATCACCCACCAGCAACTGCTGAAAACAGTATGGGGCCCCGGCCATGCCGACGACACGCACTACGTGCGCGTACACATGGCCAACCTGCGCAAAAAAGTGGAGGACAACCCGTCGATGCCCCGGCACCTGCGTACTGAGGCGGGGATCGGGTATCGGTTTGTGCCGTGAGCCGGTCACGGGATAGGAAATTTTGACTGTTTTAGGCTCTAGCGCTTGATGGGTAAGCGTCATTAGCTACATAGTTAATAGCATTTTGATTCTCCAGACCATGCTGCCTTCGGCGAGCGTCGCGCAGGAGACCTGCCCCCAGGCTCAACCCAGTCCAGCCAGCAATGGTGCAATGGCACTCACCGGCACTACCTCGACCCCCTCCTTGAGCGGATAGCGCCGCTCCACCGGCGCCACCACCACCGTGCGCGTGGGCTGAAGGTCTTCGCGCGCGTGCCAGAAGCCCTTGGTCACCGTCGGTGCAGACGAGAATTTCACCTCAATAGCCAGGCGGCGCTGCCCGGCCTGCACCACGATGTCCATCTCGGCACCGGCCGCCGTGCGGTAGAAGCCCAGTTGCGCGCCTTCGGGCAGGTGCGCTGCTACCTGCTCCAGCACAAACCCTTCCCACGAAGCGCCGACGATGGGGTGGCCCTGCAGGTTCGACAGGCTGGCGATGTTCAGCAGCGCGTGCAGCAGGCCGCTGTCGCGAATGTAGGTCTTGGGCGACTTGACAAGGCGCTTGCCCACGTTGGGCAAATGCGGCTCCAGCCGGCGCACCACCATGGTGTCCACCAGCAGGTCTAGGTAGCGCGCTGCGGTGGTGTGCGATGCCCCGCCGAGCGACTGACCGAGCTGCGATGCATTGAAAGGCTGCCCCTGCAGATGCGCCAGCATGCGCCAGAAGCGGTGCAGCGTATCCGCCGCCACGGTCACGCCCATCTGCGGCAGGTCGCGCTGCAAAAAGGTCTGAATGAAGTCCTGCCGCCAAGCGTAGGCCAGCCTGTCGCTGGGTGCCAGGTGCGCCAGCGGAAAACCGCCTCGGTGCCACAGTTTTTGCAGGTCGCTCAAGTCGTTGGTGGCCGCCACCTCGCTGGCCAGCAGGGGCGTCAGCTCCATATAGCCCACGCGCCCCGCCAGCGACTCGGAGCGCTGGCGCAGCAGCGCGCCGCTGGCGGACCCTAGCAGCAGAAAGCGCCCCGGCCGCCGGTCGGCGTCAATCTCGGGCCGCAGGTGGGTGAACAGGTCGGGCAGCATCTGCACTTCGTCCATCACCACCAGGCGATCCCGGTGCTGCGCCAGGAAGAGTTCGGGCTCCGCCAACTGCGCCCGGTCAGCGGGCCGTTCCAGGTCGAGGAACAGCGCGCCGGGGTGCTGCGCGGCGATCGCCCTGGCCAGGGTCGTCTTGCCCACCTGGCGCGGGCCCAGCAGGACGATGCCGGGGTAGAAGGCGAGGCGGTCGTCGAGAAGGGGGCTGAGTTGGCGGTTAATCATCCTTGCATTTTGATTATTTGACGATCAATATGCGAGGAATAAATTTTGACGGACTCGCTGTAACCCCCTATCGCAACGCTGGCGAACAACGAGATGAGAGCGCCGCCGATGCCCAGGCACTGAGATGGCTGCGAGGCCTTTGTCCGTCCTTTGTGCTTGAAATCTGATAGGGCGATAACTTATACTCGCACATATAAGTGTTTTGCTAAAGAGGTTCTTCCATGTCGCAAATTACCCTGTATCTGGACGACGCGACCCAGGCCCTGGTGGACCAGGCCGCACAAGCCCATGGCGTCTCCAAAAGCCGCTGGGTGGCCGACATCATCCGCAAACACGCTGCCCACGAATGGCCACAGGATTGCCTGCAACTTGCCGGCCGGTTTCCCGACTTTCCTCTGAGCGAAGATGGCAACAAGACACCCACCAAGCCTGCTGCTGATGTGCCACGTCTGGGGTTCTAGCAATGTGGGTTCTGGACAGCAACACCATCAGCTACTACTTCCGTGGCGACCCGTTGGTGGTGCCGCGCATGCAGGCCCTACGCCCCGCAGACGTAGGCGTTCCTGCCATCGTGGAATACGAACTGCGCTACGGCCTGCTGCGCTTATCCAGCGAAGCCGCCGCGCCTCGGCTGGCTGCGTTGGCGCAACTGCTACAGCCTTTGCAGAGCTTGCCCTTCGACAGCGAGTGCGCTGCGCACGCAGCCCGCATTCGTGCGGAGCTTGAGGCGTTAGGCATCCCCATTGGCCCCCACGACACGCTGATCGCGGCCACTGCGCTGCGCCACCAGGCGATTCTGGTAACCCGCAATGTGCGCGAGTTCTCGCGGGTGGCGGGCTTGCAGTGGGTGAATTGGCATGATGACTGAGAATATTTTCTCCGTGCGGGAGATGCGAGAGCTTCGCGAACTTGTGGGCTACGAAGATTGGCTCCTCCAGTCTGTATATCAGCTAACCGAAAACGAACTTTTCCCTGAGTGGCCGGACGAAACCGTGTATGACGCAGAAACTAAAAATCCGGTGACGACGGGATATGGACGTATAAATATTGTTTTGGGGGACTGGCGGCCAAGTTTTCAGCACGCGGCCGCACCACTCATTTTTGTAACATCGTTCAAGCTCCTCGACATGTTGTTCGAGTGGATTTTGAAAAATGACGGGCCAGTAGGATTTCGTTTCTCGGAAAAAATCAAAAAGTTGGCGGTACCGAATGTTCGATACCCGTATTTCCTTGAATCACGGCCTTGGCTGGTAGCGCGCCTCAAGGCGCTCTACATAAACTCGGAACCGCTGCGCGGCTCTATCATTCATTCTCAAAACTTTGTCTCAGAGAACGGAGCATTGCACGTAGCTAGCTCGAAAAAAGGGGCGGATGACCGCATAGAACTTAGTGCGGGTGACCTTCGCACCTTCGCTCAGCTCTGCGTTTCCGTGCTCAGGTTTCTATGTGGAGATTGGTCAATTAACCAGTATCGTGAGAAACATCTGCGCTGGCAAGTCGACAACTTGGAGAGATTGCATAAGCTGGAATTACTTGGACAGGTACAACCTCATCACACGTGTGTTCGTTGGAATACGCATGATCCAAATATCCAAATTATCGACTGGAGTGAAATTCAGCGATATCTATCCGACCAACATCCAGAGCAGGACGTAACTTTTGATCTGAGGATCGTAGTTCTGGATGGTAAAAATCCAATTGCAGCTTACTTTATTCCCTTCGAAGTCTTACCGCATTTGAACTCATTGGCGCTGTGGACCGAATACTCCTGCCCAATTCCCAAATAGGAACTGGGTGAATTACGGGTCTTGCTTGTGGAGGCAAGCATTTTCCCAGCTTCAACGCTAATATACCGGTCGGAACCGCTCAATCGCCTCCCGCACCTTCGCGTCCACCACAAACCCCGCCCCAAACTTGGCTGCCAGTTCCTCCGCGCGGCGCAAAAAGGCGTCCACGCCCGTGCCATAGATGAACTGCATGGCCCCGCCGGTCCAGGCCGGGAAGCCAATCCCGAAGATGGAGCCGATATTCGCGTCGTGCACACTGGTCAGCACGCCCTCGGCCAGGCAGCGGGCCGTCTCGATGGCCTGGCGGTAGAGCAAACGGTCCTGCACTTCTTCGACGCTCCACGCGACATCGGGTTTCTCGAACAAGGCGCGCAGTTCGGGCCACAGATGCTTCTTTTCCCCGGCGGGGTAGTCGTAGAACCCGCCGCCACCGGCCCGGCCGGGGCGCTTCAATTCCTTCACCATGCGCTCGACCAGCAGCTCGCCGGGCGTCGCTTCGTAAGTCTTACCTTCCGCCGCGAAATCAGCGCGCGTCTGGTCCAGTACATGCACGCTCAGCGTCAGCGCGGTTTCGTCCAGCACCGCCAGCGGGCCCACGGGCATACCGGCCTGCATGGCGGCGTTTTCAATGAGGGCGGCAGGAAGGCCTTCGCCCAGCATGGCCGCGCCTTCCATCACGTAGGTGCCGAAGGTGCGGCTGGTGTAGAAGCCGCGCGAGTCGTTGACCACGATGGGCAGCTTGCCCAACTGCTGCACGTAGTCGAAGGCGCGGGCCACGGTCTCATCGTCCGTGTGCTTGCCACGGATGATTTCGACCAGCTTCATCTTGTCCACGGGGCTGAAGAAGTGGATGCCGATGAACTTCTCCGGGTTGCTGCTGGCCTGCGCCAGGCCCGAGATGGGCAGGGTGGAGGTGTTGCTGGCAAAGAAGCCGCCGGGCGCGAGCTGCGGCTCGGCTTCGCGCGTCACCTTAGCTTTGAGTTCGCGGTTCTCGAACACGGCTTCGATGATGAGTTCGCAGCCAGCGAGGTCTGCTGCGTCGGCCGTGGGGGTGATGCGTGCCAGCAGCGCCTGCGCCTTGGCGGCATCCATGCGGCCCTTGGCGACGCGCTTTTCCGCGAGGCTGGCGCTGTACGCTTTGCCGGCGTCGGCTTTCTCCTGGCTCACGTCCTTGAGCACTGAGGCAATGCCTTTGCTGGCCTGCGCCCAGGCGATGCCCGCGCCCATCATGCCGGCGCCGAGCACGCCCACTTTGGCGAGCTTGGCGCGCGGCGCGTTGCCGGGGCGCGAGCGCCCGCTCTTGACGGCATTCATGTCAAAGAAGAAGGCGCTGACCATGTTGCGTGCCACCTGGCCGCTCATGATTTTGGCCAGCGCACGGCTTTCGATGCGCAGGGCGGTGTCGTAGTCCACCATCGCGCCTTCCACCATGCAGGCCAGCGCCGCCTCGGGCGCGGGGTAGCGTCCGCGCGTGGTTTTCTTGAGCATGGCGGGCGCCACGACCAAGGCGTTGGCAATTTGGGGATTGGCAGGCGTGCCGCCGGGGATCTTGTGGTTTTTGTCGTCCCAGGGCTGCTGCGCCTTGGGGTTGGCGGCAATCCAGGTCAGGGCCGCCGGCAGCAGCTCTTGCGCCGTCGCCACGGTGGCGTGCACCAGGCCCAGTTTCACGGCTTCTTGCGGGTTGAAAAGCTTGCCCTCCAGCAAATAGGGCTGTGCTCCCATCAGGCCGAGCAGGCGCGTCATTTTGGTGATGCCGGTCGCGCCGGGGATCAGACCCAGTGTCACTTCGGGCAGGCCAAACTGGATTTTTGGGTTGTCGAGCGCAATCCGGTGGTGGGCAATCAGCGCCACTTCCCAGCCGCCGCCGAGCGCCGCGCCGTTGAGGCACGCCACTACCGGGATGCCCAGGGTTTCGAGCGTGCGGAACTGCTGCTTCATGCGCTCGATGACGGCAAAGCCGGCCTGGGCGTCGTCCGCCGTGGCGCGCATGGTGGCCTTCAGGTCGGCGCCGGCAAAGAAGCTGGTTTTGGCCGAGGTCAGGACGATGCCCGAAAGCTGCGCGCGGTCCTGCTGCACCTGCGCCACCAGTTCGACCATGTCGTCCTGCCACTGGCGGCACATGGTGTTGACGGGCGAGCCCGCTTCGTCAAACGTGACCAGGGCAACTTTGCCGGAAGCGGTGTCCAGAAGTTCGTAGCGAATGGTTTGCATGGTGGTGTCTCTATCTGATGAATGACTGCGCATGGAGAAGCGAACCGTTGCCCTAAGCCAGTGGCAACGCGGATCTGGCTTCACCAGTCCGCTGGAGCCGTCCCCCTCAGGGGGAAGCCGCAAAGCGGCACAGGGGGAGCTAGATCCTTTCTACGATGGTGGCAATCCCCATGCCCCCGCCGACGCACAGCGTGATAAGCCCGTAGCGCAACTGGCGCCGGTGCAGTTCATCGACCAGCGTGCCCAGCAGCATGGCGCCGGTGGCGCCCAGCGGGTGGCCCATGGCGATGGCGCCGCCGTTGACGTTGACCTTCTCGTGCGGCACGCCCAGCTCGCGCATGAAGCGCATGGGCACGGCGGCAAAGGCTTCGTTCACTTCGAACAGGTCGATCTGGTCAACCGTCATGCCGGCGCGTGCCAGCGCCTTTTTCGTTGCCGGCACGGGGCCGGTGAGCATGATGGTCGGGTCGGCGCCCGAGAGGGCGGTGGCGACGATGCGCGCGCGCGGCGTGAGGTTCTGCGACTTGGCTGCTGCTTCGTTGCCGATGAGCACGGCCGCCGCGCCATCGACGATGCCCGATGCGTTGCCTGCGTGGTGCACGTGGTGGATGCGTTCCACCTGCGGGTAGCGTTGCAGCGCCACGGCGTCAAACCCCATGGCGCCGAGTTGCGCAAACGAGGGCTTGAGGCCGGCGAGCGCCTCCATCGTGGTCTGGGGTTTGATGAATTCGTCTTCTTCCAGAATCACCAGGCCCAGGGCATCGCGCACCGGCACCACCGATGGCTTGAAGTAGCCGGCCGCGCGTGCAGCGGTGGCGCGGCGTTGGGATTCGAGCGCGAACGCGTCCACGTCTTCGCGTGTGAAGCCGTCGAGCGTGGCAATCAGGTCGGCGCCAATGCCTTGTGGCACAAACAGCGTGGCCGAGTTGGTCTCGGGGTCCTGAGCCCAGGCGCCGCCGTCGGCGCCAATCGGCACGCGGCTCATGCTCTCGACGCCGCCAGCCACCACCAGGTCTTCCCAGCCGGAACGCACCTTCTGCGCCGCCAGGTTCACGGCCTCCAGGCCCGAGGCGCAGAAGCGGTTGATCTGCACGCCCGCCGTGGTAAACGCCCAACCCGCCTTGATGGCCGCGACCTTGGGCAGCACCGAGCCCTGCTCACCAATGGGCGAGACGATGCCCATGACGATGTCATCCACCGCCGCCGTGTCAAAACCCTGGCGTGCCTGCAGCTCGGTGAGCAGGCCGGTGAGCAAGGTGATGGGCTTGACTTCGTGCAGGCTGCCGTCTTTTTTGCCTTTGCCGCGCGGGGTGCGCAGGGCTTCGAATACATAGGCTTCGGTCATGGGGCGGGGTCTCCTGGTTGCATTCAGAAAATCAGTATAAATTATTTAACTGAGCGAACGCTTTGTTTAATTCAAGAAAGCACGGTGCCAGAGGTATGGGAGGTTTGTGGTGCCTTCAGGGGCAGCAAACAGCCAATTAATTGGAATCTGACCCCAATTACCAATTATTTGGTGAAAATGGCCTCTAGCGCTTATGCAGTAAGCGCTAGCAGCTATTAATAGTGAAGCGTCATCATTTGCCTCCCAGTCCCATCCCGCGCGCAATCACTTCTTTCATGATTTCGTTGGTGCCGCCGTAGATGCGCTGGACGCGTGCGTCGGCGTAGGCGCGGGTGATGGGGTATTCCCACATGTAGCCGTAGCCGCCATGCAGTTGCACGCATTCGTCCATCACCTTGCACTGCAGGTCGCTGGTCCAGTACTTGGCCATGCTGGCGGTCTGGGTGTCGAGCTGGTTGGCCAGCATCAGCTCGCAGCATTTGTCGACAAATACGCGCGCCACCTGCACTTCGGTTTGCAGTTCGGCGAGCTTGAAGCGTGTGTTCTGGAAGGCTGCCACGCTCTGGCCGAAGGCCTTGCGCTGGTTCACGTAATCCACCGTCCAGCCGATGGCGGCTTCTGCGGATGCGACGGCGCCGATGGCAATCTGCAAACGCTCCCAGGGGAGCTGCTCCATCAGGCAGATGAAGCCCCGGCCTTCCATGGCCGGGCCGCCGAGCAGGTTCTCGGCCGGCACCCGCACGTCGTTGAAGAACAGCTCCGAGGTGTCCTGCGCCTTCATGCCCAGTTTCTTCAGGCGCTGGCCCTTCTCGAAGCCCGGTATTCCGGCTTCGATCAGCAGCAGGCTGGTCCCCTTGGCGCCCGCCGCTGGATCGGTCTTGGCAACGACGATGACGAGGTCCGCGTGCCAGCCGTTGGTAATGAAGGTTTTGCTGCCGTTCAGCGCATAGTGCGCCCCGTCCGCGCTCTTGATGGCGGTGCTGCGGATGCCTTGCAGGTCGCTGCCGGCGGCCGGCTCGCTCATGGCAATGGCCCCCACCATGGCGCCACTGGCAAGCTGGGGCAGGTACTTCTGCTTCTGCTCCTCGGTGCCGTAGTGCAGGATGTACGGGGCGACGATTTCGCTGTGCAGGCCAAAGCCGACGCCGCTCGCGCCGGCGCGGGCAATGGCCTCCATTTGCAGCACCGAATAGAGCTTGTCCGCGCCCGCGCCACCGTATGCCTCGGGCAGCGTCATGCACAGAAAGCCGTTCTCGCCGGCCTTGGTCCAGACCGCGCGGTCCACGTAGCCCTGGTCTTCCCAATTGGCATGGTGCGGTGCGATTTCCTTGGCGATGAAGCGCTCGAAGCTCTCGCCGAAGCTCCGATGGTCTGTGCTGAAAAGACTGCGTTCGATCATGGGGGACTCCTGAAATCGGATTTGAGAATACCCTGAACGGCGCCATCCGCGCGTGCCGCAGCGTCTCGGCCTTGGCCTCTCTGCTGCGGCCGCCCCGTTCCAGGCAGTTGCATACGTAGCCAAGGCAGCAGCCCTCCAGCTCCCGCAATGCCGTAGCGTGCTTTTTGGGAGTCCCGGTTGCGCCGACTCAATGCCTGGTGAATGCGTCTCGCAGACCATAGGCCATTGCGTTGCCATCGCTGGGATGGCCGTTGCGTTCCAGGAGGCAGCCCTATGAATCATTCGGAATTTTCTCGGCGCCGGGCTGTCATGGTGGAGCGGTATGTGGTGGGCCGCAATGTGCGTGCTGAGCGCGTGCTCGACGCCATGCGCGAGGTGCCGCGCGAGGAGTTCGTGCCCAAGGCATTGCTGGAATTCGGGTTTGACGATGTCGCGCTGCCCATCCCGGAGGGTTTGTTGCTGCCGTGTCCGAGCGAGGTGGGCGTGATGCTGGCCGCACTGGACCTCCAGGCGCGGGACAGGGTGCTGGAGATCGGCACTGGCGTGGGGTATGTGACGGCGCTGCTGTCGCGTTTGTGCGCGAGCGTCTACAGCGTCGAGCCCCAGGGGCCGGCCGCATTGGCGGCCACGGCCACGCTCGCGCGTCTGGACTGCCACAACGTCGAGATACGCCACGACAGCGGGGCCCAGGGATGGCCGGAGGAGGCGCCGTTCGATGCCATCGTGGTGCACGCCAGTGCCCGCCACGTTCCGCGCGTGCTGAGAGAGCAGCTGGTGCCGGGCGGGAGACTTGTCATGGCGCTGGGGGACGATCCCGAGGTCGCGGAGCTGGTGCGTGTGACGCGCTTGCCGGACAACCAGTTTCGTGTCGAGGACATGGCCGACATCGGGCCGGCTCCGGTGCTGGGGGAAGCGCCGCACGTGCACCCGCATGCGGGTGCCATGTGGCGCAGGCCGGCAGGTGGCAAGGAGGCGGCTGTTGCGGACGCCGCGCTGGCGCGCCTTGTGGCCGAAGCGGCCCAAGCGTTCGACTCGGTCGAGTCCGCCGATCTGGAGCCGCTGCTGCAGCGCGTTGGTGAGGCGCGTGTCGTGCTGCTGGGTGAAGCCACCCACGGCACCTCCGAGTTCTATCGCATGCGCGAGCGCATCACGCGCGAGCTGATCGCCCGCAAGGGTTTTTCCTTTGTCGCCATTGAAGGCGACTGGCCCGATGCGGCGCGGATCGATCGGTCCGTGCGCGCGGGTGCGGCGCCCGGCCAGGCCTGGTCCGGGGTCGCCCGATTTCCCGCCTGGATGTGGCGCAACGAGGAAGTGCGGGGCTTTGTCGATTGGCTGCGCGAACACAATGCGCAGGCGAAGCAACCCGCTGCGTTCCACGGGCTGGACCTCTACAGCCTGTACAGCTCCATCGACGCGGTGCTGGCCTATCTGGACCGGGTCGATCCCCCGACGGCGCGGGTGGCGCGGCAGCGCTACGGGTGTCTTACCCCCTGGGAGTCCGATCCCGCCAGCTATGGCCTGGCGGCATTGACCAGGCGCTACAGGAGCTGCGAGCCGGACGTCGTGAAAATGCTCGTCGACCTGCAGCAAAAGAGCCCGCTCTACATCGGCCAGGATGGCGAGCGCCTGCTGGACGCGCTTCAAAACGCGCGGGTCGTCAGTCAGGCGGAGCGCTACTACCGCACCATGTACTACGGTTCGCGCGTGGCCTGGAATCTGCGCGATACCCACATGTTCACGACCTTGCGGCACCTGCTGTCGTTCCATGGCGCGCAGAGCAAGGCCGTGGTGTGGGCACACAACTCGCATGTTGGCGATTCGGCCGCCACCGAAATGTCGCTGCGCGAGGAATTCAATCTCGGGCATCTCTGTCGCCAGGAATTCGGGAAATCGGCCTGCCTGATGGGTTTCGGAACCTACGCAGGCACCGTGGCCGCCGCCACCGACTGGGATGGCCCTATGGAAGTGAAGGCCGTTCGACCCGCCCTGCCGCGAAGTTACGAGTCCCTGTTTCACGCAAGCGGTATCGCGTGCTTCTTGCTGCCGTTGCGTGAACCCTCCCTGTCCAAAGCCCTGCTCGGTGGCTTGGCAGCGCCTCGGCTGGAACGCGCGATCGGCGTCCTCTATCGTCCCGAGACGGAGCGCCAGAGCCATTATTTCGATGCGGTGCTCCCGAGCCAGTTCGACGAGTACATCTGGTTCGACGAAACCCATGCAGTGACGCCGTTGCCGATGAAAGTGGGCGAGGGCTTGGCCGACACCTATCCTTTTGGGGTGTGACGAAGCAGCAGTGGGCACAGGACCGCCATGCGGGCAGGCGTCTTGAGCAGGGCTTGCAGGGCTCGGCCCGGAGGGCGAACACCGCATCGCCGAACATCGGTCCCGCTTCCTGGCATCGCGGACAGCGGGATCGATTGACTCCGCTCAACGGGGCCCGCCGCGAAGCCCTTCCGGGGTGGCCCCTTGCTCGCCGTGCGAGGATTTCCCGCAGTACGGATATCCGCAGTGTTTCTCCATCGTTTGCATGATCTGAGGCCGCGTTGAGCATGCTCAACGGGCCAGCCACCGGCGCCGCCGATACTGCAATTGCCGATGCCTCTACGGGTCAAACCGAAATGCAAAGGCCAAGTGAGGATTTCCCTTAGGGGAATGTTCGTGGAGTGTCAATCACCCCATGAAGGGATGAAGGCAACCTCAGACCGGTTGAGCCCGAGAGGGTCTTGCCGGGGACCTTCACCTTGGCCTGCCCTCCGAAAGGACGGCAGGCCATCTTTTTTCACACCTCTCAACAGAAAGGTTGAACATGAAATCCGATATACAGATCAAGAAGGACGTGGAGGACGAACTCGACTGGGACCCTTCGATCAATGCCGCCGAGGTGGGTGTGGCGGTCAAGGACGGAGTGGTCACGTTGTCCGGCCAATTGGATAGCTTCATCGAGAAGTACGAGGTGGAGAAGGTGGTGCAGAGGGTGGCTGGCGTGCGCGCCGTGGCGATCGAGATCGATGTGAAGCTGAACGGCGGCAGCAAGCGCAGCGACACGGAGATCGCCCATGCGGTGGAGACCGCACTCGCCTGGCACAGTTCCGTACCGGCCGAACGCATCAAGGCCAAGGTCGAGAAGGGCTGGGTCACACTCAGCGGGGAGGTCGACTGGGAATACCAGCGGGCCACCGCAGCCAATCTGGTGCGACCCTTGCTCGGGGTCGTGGGCGTCAGCAACGCCATTGTGCTCAAACCCCGAACCACACCGGGCAACATTGAAAAACGCATCCGGGACGCGCTGACCCGCCGGGCCGAGCGCGAGGCCAAGGGCATTGAGGTAAGCATCAACGGTTCGACGGCCGTACTGCGCGGCTCGGTGCACACCTGGGCCGAGCGCGAGGCTGCCCAGGGCGCGGCCTGGTCGGCGCCCGGCGTCACCCGGGTGGACAACGAGTTGCGCGTCAACTCCTGAGGTCCGATCCGCGCGGCCTTGATCAAGCAACTTGGCTGGAGAGCGACATGCATGAAAAGATGCTGGCAAGAGATATCTGCAACCGTATCGTGGTGGTCGCCGAACGCGGTCTGTCGTTGGTGAAGGCGGCGCAACTCATGCGCAAGCGGCATGTCGGCTCTCTGGTCGTTGTCGACGAAACCGGAGCAGGGCCGCTGGTGGTGGGCCTGCTCACAGATCGCGACATCGTGGTGGCGGTAGTGGCCAACGAACTCAACCCGGCCCAGCTCACGGTGGGTGATGTGATGGGCCATGAATTGATCAGCGCACTGGAAGACGACTCGATCAAGGACCTGCTCGCGACCATGCGGCGCAAGGGCATCCGCCGGTTGCCGGTGGTCAAGCCGCAAGGGGTTCTGGTCGGGCTGGTGACGATGGACGACGTGCTCTCCCTGATGTCCGAGCAGATGCGCGAGATGGCCGCGGTGATCGAGACGGAATCCCTGCGCGAGCAGCGTGAGCGCACTTGATGGCATCGCCAGAGAGTGCTTCCGCATTGCGTTCACTCAATGGCGCCAGGACCTTGCCGTTTCAACATCTTTCCTGCATTGGCACATTCCTCGTGATGTCGTGGACCTGTCAGGCAATCCATCTCCACCGTTCAACAGGAGCATTACCATGAACGAGCTTCTCCCCCTGGATCCCTTTGCCATTGACCCCTTCGACGATGCATTGCGCTCCTTCATGCGCCCATGGCGCGTCGAGATGCCGGAAGCAGCGCCGCGCATCAAACTGGACCTCTCGGAGCAGGACGGCAGCTACGCCGTCAAGGCCGAGATTCCCGGCGTGAAGAAAGACGATATCGACGTACGCATCGACGGCAGCATGGTCACCATCAGCGCCGAAATCAAGTCCGAGAAAGAGGAAAAAGGCAACGGTGGCCGCATGCTGCGCCGCGAACGCCAGGAGGGCTACGCCAGCCGCAGCTTCAGCTTGGCTTGTCCGGTGGACGAAAGCAAGGTCGAGGCCAGCTACAAGGATGGCATCCTGACCCTGACCTTGCCGAAGAAGGCGGATAGCTCCAGCAAGCGAATCGCGATCGCGTGATGCCATGAGCACGCTGACCAAACCTTGGCAGCAGGGCGCGCAACAGGCCTGGGCTTCGCTGGCGCACGGCTGGAGAGATCTGCGCAGGCGTGCCGGCGGGGCGCTCACGCGCTTTCGGCGCAGCGATCTGTCCGGCCGCGATGCCCGTGCAAGTTGGGGGCTGGTGGCCGCCGACCTGCGCGTGGAGGATGACCGCATCATCGTGCGCATGGAGCTGCCCGGCATGAACCGGGAAGATCTGCAGATCGACATCGACGGCGACCGACTCAGCGTGTCGGGTGAAAAGCACCTTGAGCAAGAGAGCGGCGATGGCAGCTACCGCCTGGTTCAGTGCGCCTACGGCAGCTTCCGGCGCAACCTGGTCCTGCCGCATGCGGTCGATGCAGAGCGCACCCAGGCACACTACCGTAGCGGCGTGTTGCGCATCGACATGCCGCGCGCAGACCGCGAGCGCGGTCGGCGCATTCCCGTCCATGCGGCATAGGCGCGTTTCAATCGGTGCAAGCGCAGGTACCAATGTGGGTACCGCCACTTTAGAGGGAGTGAATGCGTATGCAAACGCCCAGAACCATCCTGCTGCACCTCGACAGTTCCGTCCGCACGCCAGAGCGCATCAAGCTGGCGCGCCAGTTGGCGGACGATTTCGAGGCCGAGGTCATCGGCCAGCCCTGCCTGTTGACGGCCCTGGTGAGCTACCCATTCGCCATCGAGGGTGCGGCAGCAACCATCGCCCTGATGGAGGATTTGGACCAGGAAGCCATCGAGAAAATGCGCAGCACCTTCCGGCAACTCGCGGGCGAGAGTGAGCGGCTGCGCTGGGCCGAGCCGCTGGCCGATGGGCCGTGGGGCTTTGCGCGCCGGGCGCTGTATACCGATCTGATGATCCTGGGCCAGCGCGATGCGGACGACCCCGCGGCCGTGCAATTGCCGGCGGACTTTGTCTCCAGCGTGCTGCTCGAGAGCGGCCGTCCCGCCCTTGTTCTGCCCTACGCCGGCGCGATCGGTCCCGTCGGGCGCAACGTGCTGGTGGCCTGGAAGGAGACCCGGGAGGCCGCCCGAGCGCTGTCGGCCGCCCTGCCCTGGCTGCAGCGCGCACGGCATGTGCACGGGGTGTGTTTCGGTAGAGCCACGGATGCGCCGCTGCGCTCGCTCCAGGGCTATCTGCGCGTGCATGGCGTGGACATCACGGTGCATGCGGGAGGTCCTGAGGGCAACGATGTGGGCAGCCACCTGCTGTCGATGGCTGCGGATGTGGGGGCGGATTTGCTTGTGATGGGCTGCTACGGGCACCGCCGAGCGCGCGAATGGGTGCTGGGGGGTGCCTCGCATACCGTGTTGGCCTCGATGACGCTGCCGGTGTTGCTGTCGCATTGAGCGTGCTTGGGAAACTGGGTGCCCCGGTCGCACAAGGAACTCCATTTTGCCGGTGCCCAGGACAGGAACACCCCTGCGCGGCGCAGATGGGAACTGCGGCTCAAGGCGTGTCCCTGGGGCGGCTGGCCAGTCGGCGGCGCCACTCCAGCACGCAGGCGCCCAGGCCGACGGCCATGGTGGCGGTTGCCAGCAGGGGCCCCACGATCGGAATCATCCCGGCCATGAGCAAGGCGATCACGGCCACGGCCATCCAGCCGTAGGACACAGCCGGCCCGGTGACTTGGCCTCGCCGGGTGCGCGCTGCCAGCCAACGCGCCGCAAACAACGCACCAATCAACCAGCCGAGCAGCAACAGCGGCGGGTACAAGGCCATGACCACCAGGCCCAGCGGGATGCCCAGCAGCGTGAAGAGGAGCAGCAGGGCCAGCATCGGCAGGGCGACCAGCAACCCCGCGCCAACGCCCAAGGCGAGCCAGGGTCGGGTCTCGATCTGGTGCGCCGCCTGATCGGCAAAGTGGGAAAAGACGAACAGCACGAGACCGGCCAAGGTCAGCACACCGAGCAGGCCCATGGACAGCGGCACCAGCAACCACCACCCACCCATGGCGGGCCACCGCCCTTCGTGCATGGGGTGCCTGCCGTTCCATCGCGGGCGTTCGCCAAACAGCCAGTCGACACGTTCCACAGGGCCTGAAACCACCGCGGCCGGATCTTGCGTGGGGGCGGATGCGGTATGGCGCAAGCTGCCCCCGACGTGGGCCTCTGGCCCGAGTTCGAGTTCCTCGACGGCGGCCTGCACGTTGCCGCCTACCGGTCCGTTGAGCACCAGCCGCCGGGCGCGCACGTTCAGCGAACCCTCCACCCGGCCGTCCACCCGCACATCGCCACCCGCGAGCTCGGCGCCACCCGCCACTCGCGCGGCCTTGGTCAGCCTGAGGTTGCCGGCTGCGGCCAGCACGTCGCCACCGATGGAGCTTTCGACGACCACATCGCCTCCGGCGGCGCGCAGGTCGTCGCCCACTGGAGCGTGCACATCGACCGTGCCACCCAGGAGCAGAGCGTCGCCAGCCACGGGGAGGCTCACCAGTACATGCCCGCCCATCGCGGCGAAGTCGCCCTCGACCACCGCTTCAGAGCGCACCGATGGACCCATCATCTGCACGTTCTGCTTGACCGCCGTTGGCTGGCAGAACGCGGCGGATGCCGACAGGCCGAGAAAAACCAGTACAGCGGCTTTCATGGTGCTTCAGGCGTGCGCCTGACCATACGTGGAGGCAGTGAAACTGGGGATTGAGCGCGCCCGCTTGAGTTCGAGCAGGAATTGGTGGAATGCCGGGTTGTGCTGGCATTTCGCCACCGCGCGTTCGGCCAGGGCCAGCCGCGCCAATGCAGGGCGGCCACACAAATGCTCCAGGTCGTCCAGTGCCTTGTCGTATCCGGAACCGCCGCAAGTGCAAAACACCGCCACATTGTCCAGCTCGCTGTGGTGGCGTTCCACCCAGGTGCGCATCGGACTGGCCACGCCCCAGAACCATACGGGTGTGCCCAGGATCACGAGGTCGTAGTCGCTCGGGCGGTGGTGTCCGGGTTCGATCGGCGGGCGCCAACCGAGAAGCGCTTCGACTGCGCTGCGCAGGTAGCCAGACATGCCCCCCCGGCTCTGTCGGTCCTCGATGCGCTCGATGTCGGCATGGCAGGAGGCCGCAATATGCCTGGCCACGTGGTCGGTGTGGCCCGTTCGGGAGTAGTGGACAACCAGGATGCGGTTCACGGCGGGGTTCCTTTCACAGACATCTTTCGCGGACATGTCGCTACCTCACTTCACCAACAACACGGGCACATGCGAACGGTGCACCACGCCCAGGGCCACCGAGCCGAGGAAGAGGCTGCCCGCCGCTCCCAGGCCGCGCGTGCCCATGGCGATCTGATCGGCACTGGTCTCACGCGCCAGCCCCACGATCTCCTCGGCCACCGATCCACTCGTGCCGTGCTTGCCACCCACTATCAGGCCCAGGCCTCGTGCCCGCTGCGCCGCCTCTTCCAGAATCCGCTCCTGCCGTTCACGCCGGGCCCTCTCGACCTCCTCCTGCGCCAGGGCCGGGAGTTCGCCGTAGTACACCGGGTTGCTCACGTTCACGAGCGCCACCTCCAGGCCACCCGGTCCGCGCGGCAGCCACGCCACGGCCTCGATAGCGTGGTTGGCGTGCTCGGAGCCGTCGACTGCAATCAGGACCTTGAACATGGTGATCCTCCTTGTCCCCAGGATGGGATGTGCCAACTGCCGTCAGGCTGGCGGTAGGTGGCGCTTCACGTCTGCGCCACGCTTGTACAGATGACCGCCGCAGTGCGGTCTCCAGGGCCGGATTGCGAAACCACTTTCCCGCCAAATGCTGTGTGCAGCAGAGGCCTTCAGTCTGTGCGGTGCCGCAGGCGGTGGCCTTGAGCGTACTCAATGGCCGCGCAGGTGCGATGCCCCGCTCTCTGCTGTACCGCCCCGGCCTGGGCTGATAGCCCACCCGCGTCGGCCACGTCGCCCTCGTGCGCCAGCCCGCCTCTCTGCAGGACGCTGGTGGTCCGCCTTCGGCGCCGGCACGAATGGGAATCCGCGCCCCACCGTGCACGGGGTTCTGTGGCGAAGGCGCCCGCCTGTTGCGCCCCCCGCCTGCATCCATGTTGATCGCACTCAGTGGTGTGTGCCCTCGCTGGTCCTAGATTGGGAGCCCTCGATTCGGAAAGGAACGGCCATGAGTAAGCAGTGGATTCTGGTTGCCAACGGGGCCCTGGCCCGATTCTTCAGCCGTGCCGGCGCGGGCGATCCGCTGGTGGCGCTGGAGACCATCGACTTTCCCCAAGGTCGTCTCAAGGATGGTGAACTTGAACGGGACCGCCAGGGCCATGAGAGCAGCGACAACAGCACAGCTGCCGCGCACTTCGAGCTGCACACCAGCACGCGCCAGAAGGTGATGCACCAGTTCGCCTGTGAACTGGCGGCACGGCTCGAGGAGGGCCTGGCACAGGGGGAATACGAGGCCTTGTGGCTCACGGCATCCAGTCCCTTCCTGGGAGCCCTCAAGGCCGTTCTGAGCCATGCCGTGGCCGCCCGGCTGCAGTGGGTGCACGATGCGGATTTCACCAGCCTGGACGCAAGTGCCCTCGAAAGCCGTCTGCGCGAACTGCGCCGGCCCGCACGCTGAGACTACCGGGGCGCGGTTCGCCGCGAGCGCTTCACAAGCGCGAGGCGGCTCGCGCCCCCGCGCATGGCGGCAAAAAAAGAGCCGCCTACTGGGCGGCTCAGGCGACCGGTGCGCAGGCTCAGGGCTGCACGTAGTCGGACACGACCTTCCACTTGCTATCCTGGATTTGCGACAGGCGCGAGAGGTTGCTGCCCAGGCGCTTCTTGGGGCCGAAGGTGGCCTCGGCGCTGCCGAAAATGTCCGGCGGGATCACCATCGTGTCCATGGCCTTGATGAAGCTGTCGGTGGTCAGGTTCTTGCCCGCCTTCTGCGCTGCGCGGATGAACGAGTCGATGATGTCGTAGCCATAGACCGAGAACACGGTCGGGTCCTCGTTGAACTTGGTCTTGTACTTGTTGGCCCAGAAGCGGATCGGCTGAGAGGCCTCATCCAGGTAGGGGTTCTGCACCGTCATGGTGGCGTAGAGCCCGTCCATGGCTTTGCCGCCCAGCTTGTGGATCAGGTCGGTATAGGCCGCGCTGGAACCGAGGAAGGTCGGGTTGAAGCCCGTCTTGCGCGCTTCGCCAATGGTGCCGATGGTCTCGCGGATGATGGTGCCCAGCACGACGAAGTCGCAACCCGCAGCCTTCATCTTGGCCACCTGCGAGGAAAAATCGGTGGCACCGCGCTTGAATGACGTTTTCTCGGTGTAGTCCGTGCCCATGGCCTTGAGAGCAGCTTCACCACCGCGCTCGACTTCCAGGCCGAACTCGTCGTCCTGGTAAATGGTGCAGACCTTCTTGGCGTTCTTTTCCTTCACCAGCTTGGGCAGGGCCAGGCGGATCTGGTCGTAATAGGTCGCGGCAAACGAGTACTTGAGCCTATTGAAGGGCTCGTACATTTCACGCGCGGCGGTCACCGGGAAGAAGTTGATGACGTTCTTGGCGAACTGCACCGGCATGGCGGCCATGTTCTGCGCCGTGCCGATGTGGCCGACCATCATGAAAATTTTGTCCTGGTTCACGAGCTTTTGTGCAGCCAGCACGGCGCGCTTGGGGTCGTAGCCCGAATCTTCCACCTTCAGTTCGAGCTTGCGGCCATCGACACCGCCCTGCTCGTTGGCCTCGTCCACGCGCAGCATCATGCCCAGGCGCACCTGCTTGCCAAAACCGGCCAGCGGACCGGACAAATCCTGAATCGTGCCCAGCGTGATGGTGTCCTTGGTGACGCCCTGCTGCGCCTGCGCCAAGGCGGCGCCCGTGGTGCCCAGCGCGAACGCCAGGGCTGCGAGGTGGTGAAGTTTCATGGCTTTGTCTCCTGTGGGTGGAAGGGTTATAGAACGATGCAGCGCAGCAGACACGGGCAATTTCCCTAGGAACCGCGCGCCGCGCCATTCATCGGTACATCGCCTCGATCTGTTCGGCGTACTTCCTTTCCACCAGCTTGCGCTTGAGCTTCATGGTGGGCGTGAGCTCTTCGTCCTCGGCGGTTAGTTGGGTGTCGAGCAGGAAGAACTTCTTGAGCTGCTCGACCCGCGCGAACTTGGCGTTCACGCGGTCGAGCTCGCCCTGAATCAGCGCCTGCACCTCGGCCGTGCGCGTCAGGCTGGCGTAGTTGGAGAAGGGCACGTCATGGTCCTGCGCGTACTTCTCGACGTTTTCCTGGTCGATCATGACGATGACCGTGAGGTAGGGCCGCTTGTCGCCGATTACCACTGCGTCGGTGATGTAGGGGCTGAACTTGAGCTCGTTCTCCAACTCGCTTGGCGTCACGTTCTTGCCGCCGGCGGTGATGATGATGTCCTTCATGCGGTCGGTAATGCGCAGGTAGCCATCGGCATCCATACTGCCCACGTCGCCGGTGTGCAGCCAGCCTTCGGCGTCGATGGCTTCGGCGGTTTTTTCTGGCTGGTTCAGGTAGCCCTTGAACACGTTGGGGCCGCGCACCAGGATTTCGCCCGTGCCCTCGGCAATACGCACTTCGTTGAACTGCGCCGCCGGGCCGATGGAGCCAGGCTTCATGCGGCTCGCCGGTACACCGGTGGCAGCGCCGCAGGTTTCCGTCATGCCCCAGACTTCCAGCATGGGCACGCCCAGCGCCAGGTACCACTTCACCAGCTCTGGCGAAATCGGCGCCGCGCCCGTGACGAGAAAGCGCGCCTTGTGGATGCCGATGAGCTTGCGTACGTTGTCCAGCACCAGCCAGCGCGCCAGATAGAAGCGCAATTTCAGACTGGTGCCGACGGCTTCACCCGCCAAAACCCGATCGGCAATGCGCGTGCCCACGCCAATCGCCCAGGCGTAGGCGAGTTGCTGCAGCCGGGTCGATTCTTTCAGCGAAATCATCACGCCCGAATAGAACTTCTCCCACACACGCGGCACGGCGGTGAACACCGTGGGAGAAATTTCGCGCACGTTCTCGGGCACGGTGTCGGGGTTCTCGACGAAGTTGAGTTTCGATCCGGTGTAGAGCGAAAAGTATTCACCGCCCATGCGCTCGGCGATGTGGCACAGCGGCAGGAAGCACATGGCTTCGTCGGCTTCGCTGCGCGCAATCAAGGTGTTGTAGCCGCGCAAGGTGTAGGTGATGGCGCCGTGCGTGTGCATGGCGCCCTTGGGCTTGCCGGTGGTGCCCGAGGTGTAGACGAGGATGGCGAGGTCCTGCGGTTGGCAGGCCTGGGAGCGGCGTTCGAGCTCGCCTGCGTGCTGCGCCAGGTACTCGCGCCCCAGGGCGCGCAGCGCGGGCAGGCCCATCACGCCTTCGTCGTCCAGGGCGCGCAGGCCTTCCATGTCGAAGACCACGATCTTGCGTAGCAAGGGTAGCCGGGCGCGCACTTCCAGCGCCTTGTCGAGCTGCTCGTCGTCCTCGACAAACAGCACGCGGGTGGACGAGTCTTCGCACAGGTACTGCACCTGCACGGCGGCATCGGTCGGGTAGATGCCGTTGGAGACGCCGCCGCAGCACAGCACGGCCAGGTCTGCCAGCACCCATTCGATGGTGGTGTTCGACAGGATGGAGGTGCACTCGCCCGGCGCCAGGCCAAGCGCCATCAGCCCGCCAGCGATCTCGCGCACTGCGTCGGCGGTCTGGTTCCAGGTCCAGCTTTTCCAGATGCCGAGCTCCTTCTGGCGCAGCCACACCTTTGGCCCGCGCGCCGCCACCGCGTTCCAGAACATCGCGGGGATGGTGTCACCGGCCAGCACGTCGGTGCCAGCAGGCTGGATGTGGCTGAGATCCCAGAGGTTAGACATGGCAATGATCCGAAGCGCTACGCGCCGCCCACAGTGGATAAAACTGGCACGGGCCAAGACCTGTGCCGCCGCGCAAGGGCCGCCCCGCCGCGCTGGGGGCGTCGCTCTCCCACCTCGCGCAGCGAGTCAAGAGAGGGGCTGAGGGCCGCGGCTCCAAGCCTGCCTGCGCAGGCTTGGACGCGCCCGAAGAGCGGCCGTCTCCGGCGGACGCACGGAGGCGCGAAGCGCCTCAGGAGGGGCTTCATTTCACCTCCATGTCTTCTTTTTCTTCCAGCGCCGCTCGCCGCGCACGCCTTGGTCCTTCATGCCGAGGTAGAACTCTTTGATATCGTCCTTCTCGCGCAGCACGTCGCAACCGCCTTCCATGACGATGCGGCCGTTCTCCAGCACGTAGCCGAAGTCGGCGGCGTTGAGGGCCATGTTGGCGTTCTGTTCGACCAGCAAAATGGTGGTGCCGCGTTCGCGGTTGATGCGCACCACGATCTCGAAGATTTCCTTCGTTAAACGCGGCGAGAGCCCCAGACTGGGTTCGTCGAGCAGGATCAGCTTGGGCGCGGCCATCAGCGCACGCGAGATCGCCAGCATCTGCTGCTGGCCGCCAGAGAGCAGGCCTGCCTCCTGCGCAGCGCGCTCGCGCAGGATGGGGAAGTAGCCATAGACCACCTCCAGGTCGCGCGCCACGGCGTCGCCGTCGCTTCGGGTGTAGGCGCCCATCATCAGGTTGTCGCGCACGGAGAGCAGGGCAAACACCTCGCGCCCTTCGGGTACGTGCACCATGCCGCGCCGCACGATGGCGGCCGGGTCGTGTGCGGTGATGTCCGCGCCCTCGAATTCCACGCTGCCCCGGCGCGGGTCCAGGATGCCGGAGATGGTTTTGAGAATGGTGGTCTTGCCCGCGCCGTTGCTGCCCAGCACAGCGGCAATCTCGCCTGGCTGCACCTTCAGGCTCACGCCCCGAATCGCTTTGATCGGGCCGTAGGCGCTCTCGACGTTTTGCAGGCGCAACAGGGGTTGTGCAACCTTGCCGTGGGCGGGAGCCATGGTGGTTTCGGCGGCGCCGCTCATCATGTGGCGCTCCTGGCGGGAGCGCTGCCGGCTGGGCGGCGCAGGCTGGCGACTTCGTCGATGCTGCCCAGGTAGGCCTCGATCACGCCGGGGTGGGCCTGCACTTCCTGCGGCGTGCCCAGCGCGACGACCTCGCCCTGGTTCATGGCCAGCACGCGGTCGGATACCTTGGACACGAGCGACATGTCGTGTTCGACCATCAGCACGGAAATACCCAGGTCCTGCTGGATGTCCTGGATCCAGAATGCCATGTCTTCGGTCTCCTCGACGTTCAGGCCCGACGAGGGCTCATCCAGCAGCAAAAGCCGCGGCTCAGTGCACAGCGCGCGGGCCAGCTCCACCACCTTGCGCACGCCATAGGGCAGGCCGGCCACCAGCGTGTCGCGGTAGTGTTGCAGGTCCAGGAACTCGATGATTTCCTCGGCCTTCGTGCGCGCCCGCACTTCGGCGG
>NZ_JBWKZM010000001.1:248285-296243 GCF_059424465.1 Simplicispira sp. GW247-4R2A
CCCCCCCCCGCCCCCCCCCCCCCCCCCCCCCCGCGGCCGGTGAACAGCATGTCGGCCCAGAGCCCGGTTTCGCGCCGGATGTGCCGGCCGATCAACAGGTTGTGCAGCACGCTCGCGTGTTCGAACAACTCGATGTTCTGGAAGGTGCGTGCAATGCCCAGGCCTGCCACCTGGTGCGGCGCCTGCTGCGTCAGATCGACGTGCCTGTCTGGCCCTGACCATGCAATGGTGCCGGTGGTGGGGGTGTAGATGCGGCTGATCAGATTGAACACCGTCGTCTTGCCAGCGCCGTTGGGTCCGATGAGCGTGAACACCTCGCCCCGGCGCACGTCAAAACTGACGTCGTTGACGGCAAGCACACCGCCAAAGCGCACGCTGAGGTTGCGGGCCGCGAGCAGGACATCAGAGTTGGCGGGCCTGCTCATCTCAACCTATCCGATTTCTGGAATGTTTTCTGTCGCTTGAACATACCCTGGCGGTAGAACGGAAACATCTGCAGCCAGGTGCGCACCTTGAGCCAGCGGCCGTACAGGCCCATGGGCTCGAACAGCACGAAGGCAATCAGCACCACGCCATAAACCAGGCCTTGCAGGCCGGGCGACTGGCCGACCGAATCGGGCAGCCAGTCTTTGCCGAGCGAAATGAGCTGTGGCATGGAAATCAGGAACAGCGCTCCCAGGAAGGCGCCGTGCACCGAGCCCAGCCCGCCGATGACGATCATCAGCAGCAGGTCAATTGATTGCAGGATGCTGAACTGGTCCGGCGAGATGAACTGCAGCTTGTGCGCGTACAGCGCGCCGCCAATGCCGGCGAATGCTGCCGAGAGCGCGAACGACAGCGTCTTGTAGTACGCGAGGTGAATGCCCATGCTCTGCGCGGAAATCTCCGAATCCCGGATGGCGACAAAGGCCCTCCCGGTGGGCGAGCGCAGCAGGTTCAGGATCACCAGCGTGCACGCCGCCGTGATCGCCAGGCACAGCAAGTAGAACGACGTCGCGGTGTCCAGCGCGTAGCCCAGCACCTCGGGCGTGCCCACCGGCATACCAGAATTGCCGCCCGTCACACTCTCCCAGCGCGCAAACCCTTCTTCGACAATGAAGCCAAAGGCCAATGTGGCCATACCCAGGTAAATGCCTTTGACACGCATCGCCGGCAGGCCGACAACGATGCCAACGGCCGCCGAAATGCCCGCAGCGCAGCCCAGCGACAGGAAAAATGGCCAGCCCATGCCGGTCAATACCGCCTGCGTGTACGCCCCCACCCCGAGAAACGCCGCGTGCCCGAGTGAGAACAGACCGGTGTAGCCGGCGAGCAGCATCAGCCCCAAGCCGACGATGGCATAGATCAGCACAAAGGTCAGTTGTGCCAGCCAGTATTCGGGCGTGAACACCGGTGCCGCAACCAGCAGCAGACACAGCAGGCCGTACCAGAACACCTGCCCGCCATGCTTGGCCAGCCGCAGGTCCTGCGCGTACGAGGTCTTGAAGAGGAAGCGCATATCAGCAGCGCCCCTTTTCTGCGCCGCACCGATGCCGTATGAAGCGCGCGCCACCAAATACCGGGGCTACCGCGGAACCGGCTTTGCCGGGCCGCTGGTACCGCCCCCTTGAGGGGGAGGCGCCGCAGGTGCTTCGGGGGAGTGCCATGGTCATACCTTCTTGCGCAGGCGTTCGCCAAACAGGCCGTTGGGCCGGACCATCAACATGAGCAGCACGACGATGTAAGGCGCGGTGTCCTTGAAGCCTTCAGGCAGATAAAAGCCTGAAAACGATTCCACCAGGCCAATCACCAAGCCGCCGACAATGGCGCCCGGCAGGCTGCCAAAACCACCCACCACGGCAGCCGGAAACGCCTTGAGCCCGATGAAGCCCATGTTGGCGTGCACGAAGGTGATCGGCGCCAGCAGCAGCCCCGCCACCGCCGCTACGGCAGATGCCAGCCCCCAGGCCAGGCCATTGAGCCGCTGCACCGGAATGCCCATGTAATACGCCGCCAGCTGGTTCTGTGATGAAGCCTGCATGGCCACGCCCAGCTTGCTGTAGCGAAACAGCGCAAACAGCAGCAGGCACAGCACGGCGGTGGCGCCGATCACCACCAGTTGCTCGGCGCTCAGCACCAGCTCCCCCATGCGCAGCAGCATGTCCTTGTAAGGCACGGGCAGGCTGTTGGTGTTGGTGCCAATGTCGGGGATCATGGTGACCAGGCCGCGCAGCACGTAGCCGACGCCAATCGTGAGCATGACGATCGAGAACACCGGCTGGCCAAGGATGGGGCGGATGACCAGGCGTTCAAGCACCACGCCGAACAGCCCCATCGCCACGATCGTGGCCGGCACTGCCACCCAGTAGGGGACGCCCAGGACCGTCATCAGCGCCAGGCCGCAGAAGGCGCCGAGCATCATCAGCTCGCCCTGGGCAAAGCTCACTGCCTCGGTCGCCTTGTAGATCAAGACGAAGCCCAATGCGATCAATCCGTAAATGCAGCCCTGTGAAATGCCGCTGACCGTCAATTGCAGGAACTGCACGAAGTCTCCGGTAAATTGTGCGAAGCAGACGCTTTGACTAAATAATGTGCCTGCCTGCCGCGTGTGCCACAAGCGGGGGCTAACCCGAACTGCAGGCAAGCGCAATGTCACGCATCAAACGATGACCGTCTATACCGAAAAATTTGAGCGCGTCACGCTGGTGACACTCGACCGGCCCCAGGTGCGCAACGCGGTCGACGCCGCCACGGCGCTCGCCTTGCATGCGGCGTTCGTCGCCTTCGAGCACGACGACACGGCTGATGTGGCGGTGTTCCACGGCGCGAACGGGCATTTTTGTGCCGGCTGGGATTTGCAGGCCGGCGCGGCGCTGCTCGAAGGCGGTGTGACCCCCGATGCGCTGGCCGGGCCGCTCGATTTTTCTGCGTCGGATACCGAGCCCTTGGCCCCCATGGGGCCGAGCCGCCTCGCGCTCACCAAGCCTGTGGTGGCTGCCATCAGTGGCGCCGCGGTGGCAGGCGGCATGGAGCTTGCCTTGTGGTGCGACCTGCGTGTGGTGGAAGAGGACGCGTACTTCGGCATCTTCTGTCGGCGCTTTGGCGTGCCACTGATTGACGGCGGCACGGTGCGCCTGCCGCGCCTGATTGGCCTGGCACGGGCGCTGGATCTGATCCTCACGGGCCGCAAGGTGGATGCGCAAGAAGCCCTGCACATCGGCCTGTGCAACCGCGTCGTTCCCAAAGGGGCGGCGCGCGATGAGGCCTTGGCGCTGGCGCGGCAACTGGCTGCGTTTCCCCAGGCCACGCTGCGCGCCGACCGCGCCAGCGCCTTGGCGCAAGAGGGCTTGGGTGAGCGTGAGGCCCTGTTCCAGGAGTGGCGGGGTGGCCGTGCCTGCCTGGCCGACGCCCTGCGCGGCGCGGCACACTTTGCGCAAGGCGCCGGCAGGCATGGGAAATTTGAATGAAATAGGGCTCTAGCGCTTATCCTGTAAGCGCTAGCAGCTATGAAATTGATATTTTTATGGTGCCGGCCATCCGTGCCGGTGCCGCTTACTTGGAGTCCGATGAGCCCCGCTACCCAACCCACTGTGCCCGCCTTCGAGCCGGAATTCGTCACCGCCCTCAAGGCGATATTTGAAGAAAAAATCGTCTTCAACCAGGTGCTGGGCCTGAAGGTGACCGAGCTGCGCGCCGATGGCGCCAGCGGCCGCATTGCCATGCGCCCCGAACTCATTGGTCACTTTGCCTACAACCGCATCCACGGCGGCGCCATCAGCGCCGGGCTGGACGCCATGGGCGGCCTGGCGGTCATGGCGGCGCTGGGCGCCAAGCACATGGACGAGCCGCCCGAACAGCGCCTGCACCGCTTTTCGCGCCTGGGCACCATCGACCTGCGCATCGACTACCTGCGCCCCGGCATCGGCAGCCATTTCGATCTGCGCGCCACGGTGCTGCGCCTGGGCTCGCGCGTGGCCAGCACGCGCATGGAATTTTTTGGCCCCGATGGCAGCCTCATGGCCACCGGGGCGGGGGCGTACATCGTTTCGTGACACGTCCTTACGTGGTGTGTGCTGTGGCAACTGCTGCAAGCGCATGCAAGCATTGAACCGTTTGCTTACGCAACTTGCGAATCCATGCGGTGCCTGGTGTGGGCGGCCTTCTACGATCCTTGCTTACCAACAAGGAGGTCCGATGGCCGTGCAAACCCCGTTCTTTGGCAAACGTGAACCCGAATCCTTCCAGCGCCATACCAGCGCTCCGGTAGCGCCAGCTCCACAAACCGCGCACAGTGCGGCGCCCGTGACCACCACGGCTGCGGCCCCTGGCGGCGCTGGCAGCAAGCTCACCGTCGGGCCGAACATCAAGCTCAAGGGCGTGGAGATCACCGATTGCGATACGCTTGTCGTTGAAGGCACGGTTGAGGCCACCATGGATTCGCGCGTTATCCAGATTTCAGAAGAAGGCGCGTTTCGTGGCTCTGCCGAGATCGATATTGCCGAGATTCGCGGCAACTTCGATGGTTCGCTGACGGTGCGCCAGAAGCTGGTCATCTTCAGCACCGGCAAGGTCAGCGGCAAGATTCGCTATGGCAAGCTGGTGATTGAAGAGGGCGGCCAGCTTTCGGGCGAAATCGAGGTCGGCACGGGCGAGCGCGCCTCTCCGCCGCGGTTGCGCCAAAACGAGGCCAGGCCAGCACTGGCCTGAGCCGGTGCAGAGTGAGGCGGCCGTGCCCGCCGCCATGCCGCGCTGGGGCGGCAGCAGAATAGTTTACGGTATTTTCACAAAGCATCTGCTTGCTTAAAAATGCCGCTCTTGCTATCTTCCCGGCATGACCAAGCCGCAAGCCAGTTCTCCCCGCACGGCTGCCACGCCGCCCGCGCCCAGCCCGCGCCGCCGGGGCCGCCCGCCCAAGTCGCAAGCCGACCCCGACGAAGGCAACCGCCGCCGCCCCTTGATCGAGGCAGCGGCGCGCTTGTTTCGCACCAAGGGTTTTGAGGGCACCAGCACCCGCGACATTGCGGCTGCCGCCGGCATGCGCAGCGGCTCGCCGTTTTACCATTTCGATAGCAAGAATGCCTTGCTCTATGTGGTGGTGCAGGAAGGCATGGCATTCGCCACGCAAAGCCAACGCGATGCGCTGGCCAAGCTGCCAGAAGGCGCCAGCCCGCACGCGCAACTGCGCAGCCTGGTGCGCCAGCATTTCGAGGTGCTGCACGGGCCGCATGCTGATTTCATCCCCGTAATGCTCTACGAATGGCGCTCGCTTACCAGCACCCAGCGCCAGGACATTGCCGCCACCAAGGACGCCTACGAGGCCTGCTGGACGCCGGTGCTCGAAGCACTGCACCGCCAGGGCGCACTCAGGGCCGACCCAGCCACGGCGCGCTTGTTCATCCTCGGCGCGCTCAACTGGTCGGTGCAGTGGTTCAATGCGCGCGGCGCGCATTCGCTTGATGCGCTTACCGACCAGGCGCTGGCGCTGTTTTTGGGGGATGTTCCATGAGCGCCTCCAGCACTGCCTCATCCACCGAATTGCTGGCCGACCGCGCCGCTTTGCACGACACGGTCGAGCGCTTTGCCCGCACCGAAATCGCCCCCCACGTCACCGCGTGGGACGCTGCCGGTGAATTCCCGCGCAGCCTGTACCGCCGCGCCGGCGAGCTCGGCCTGCTCGGTTTGGGTTACCCCGAGCAGTACGGCGGAACACCCGCGCCGCAAGCGCTGCGCCTGGCCTTGTGGTCGCCGCTGTGTCGCTACGGTGCCAGTGGCGGCGTGCTTGCCAGCCTCCTCTCGCACAACATCGGCCTGCCGCCAGTGCTGGCGCTGGCGAGCGAGGCGGTACGCCGAGAAGTCGTTCCGCCGGTGTTGGCCGGCGAACAGATTGCCGCGCTCGCCGTCACCGAACCGGGTGGCGGCTCGGACGTGGCACAGCTCGCCACCACCGCACGCCGCGATGGCGGCGACTACGTGGTCAATGGCGAAAAGGTCTTCATCACCTCGGGCATGCGTGCCGACTGGATCACACTCGCCGTGCGCACGGGCGAGGCTGGCGCTAAAGGTTCGGGCGGCATTTCGCTGCTGCTGGTGCCGGGCGACAGCCCTGGTCTTGCGCGCACGCGCCTGGAAAAAATGGGCTGGTGGTGCTCGGACACGGCGCATCTGCGCTTTGACCATATGCGCGTGCCTGCCCGCTACCTGCTCGGCGAAGAGGGTGCCGGCTTTCGCGCCATCATGGCCAACTTCAACGCGGAACGCTTCGGCATTGCCGCTGCGTCGCTGGGCTTTGCCCAGGCCTGCTACGACGAGGCGCTCGCCTGGGCGCGCCAGCGCAAGACTTTTGGCAGCACGCTCGTTGGCCACCAGGCGGTGCGCCACAAGCTGGTGGACATGCAGATGCGCATCCAGTCCACGTCTGCCTGGGTCGAAGCCCTGGCCGCACGGGCGGATGCCGGCGACGTGGGGGCAGACTGGGTGGCCCAGGTCTGTGTGCTCAAGAACCACGCCACCCAGACCCTGCAGTTCTGCGCCGACCAGGCGGTGCAGATCCTCGGCGGCATGGGCTACATGCGCGGTACGGTCAGCGAGCGCATCTACCGCGAGGTGAAGGTGATGATGATTGGCGGCGGGGCGGAAGACATCATGAAGGACCTGGCAGCGCGGCAGTGGGGGTTGTGAGACTTTGAACAGACTCTGAGGGGCGCCCTCACAAGGCCAGCGGTAGTTCTGTGGTGGACAGCACATTGCGCAGCACCATGAACGAGCGCACCTGCCGCACGCCCGGCAGGTAAAGCAACTGCTCGGCGTGCAGGCGGTTGAAGCTGTCGTTGTCGCGTGTGCGCACCAGCATGAAGTAGTCGAACTCGCCGGTCACCACGTGGCACTCCATGCAGCCGGACACCTTGGCGGCCGCCTTTTCAAATTCGGCGAACGACTCGGGCGTGGAGCGGTCCAGCACCACGCCAATCATCACCAGCATGCCGGCGCCCACGGCCTTGGGGTCGAGCAGCGCCACCACCCTGTCGATGAGCCCCAGGCGCTTGAGCCGCTCCACGCGGCGCAGGCAGGCGGGGGCGCTCAGGTGCACCTTCTCGGCCAGCGCCACATTGGACAGCGAGGCATCGCGCTGCAGCTGGCGCAGGATGGCCTTGTCGGTGCGGTCCAGCTCGGCCGACACATCGGCCTGCGGGACATTCCTGGAACGAATTTTTATTGCGCACATGGCTGGTTTCAAGAAATATTTGACGGTAATATTTTCATACAAAAATCAAGAACTCTGAAAATTCCATGAAATTAGCAACCATTTAATGCGCGTGTCTTTTTACGATGAAGGCACTGCAAGCCAGCCCTTGCACCCACCCCTTCCATCGATTGGACAACCGCCATGAACCTGCAGAAATTTCACCGCCACCCGCTCACCTTCGGCCCTTCGCCCATCACGCCGCTCCCACGCCTGTCGGCCCACCTGGGCGGCAAGGTACACCTGTACGCCAAGCGCGAGGACTGCAACTCGGGCCTCGCCTTCGGCGGCAACAAGACCCGCAAGCTCGAATACCTGATCCCCGAGGCGATTGCGGGCGGCTACGACACCCTGGTGTCGATTGGCGGCATCCAGTCCAACCAGACGCGCCAGGTGGCCGCCGTGGCGGCCCACCTGGGCATGAAATGCGTGCTGGTGCAGGAGAACTGGGTGAACTACTCCGACGCGGTGTACGACCGCGTGGGCAACATCGAGATGAGCCGCATCATGGGCGCCGATGTGCGCCTGGACGCGGCGGGCTTTGACATCGGCATCCGCCCCAGTTGGGAGCAGGCCATGGACGACGTGCGCAAGGCGGGCGGCAAGCCCTCCCCCATCCCCGCAGGCTGCTCCGAGCACCCGTACGGCGGCCTGGGCTTTGTGGGCTTTGCCGAGGAAGTGCGCCAGCAGGAGAGAGCGCTGGGCTTCCAGTTCGACTACATCGTCGTGTGCTCGGTCACGGGCAGTACGCAGGCCGGCATGGTGGTGGGCTTTGCCGCCGATGGTCGTGCCCGCAAGGTGATCGGCATCGACGCCTCGGCCAAACCCGAGAAGACGCACGCGCAGATCCTGCGCATCGCCCAGAACACCTCCAAGCTGGTGGAGCTGGGCCAGGAGATCACGGCCGAGGACGTGGTGCTGGACACGCGCTACGGTGGCCCCGAGTACGGCCTGCCCAACGAGGGCACGCTCGAAGCCATTCGCCTGTGTGCGCGCCAGGAAGGCATGCTCACCGACCCGGTGTACGAAGGCAAGTCCATGCACGGCATGATCGACAAGGTGCGCAACGGCGAATTCCCCGAAGGCTCCCGGGTTCTGTACGCGCACCTGGGAGGGGTGCCGGCGCTCAACGCCTACAGCTTTCTTTTTCGAAACGGCTAAGCAGCGCGAAACCGAGGCCCTGGCGCAGCGCTGGGCGCGGCTGGCCGGATGGGCCGTGATCTGAGCGCTGTCCGATTGCAGTCTCGAAAAGCCGCAATGTCACCCAACGCATCTGGCAACATGAGCGTGGACAGGCCCTATTGCGCCCCTGGCAAGACTACCGCCCGAGGCCGCCCATCCGCATCGATTGCCACGTAGGTCAGGCGCGCCTCGGTCACCTTCAGATACTGCCCCTGGCCGGCAAAGCGTTCCGAATACACCTCGACCTCCACCGTGACCGAGGTGCGTCCGATGCGCGTGACGTGGGCGAAGAAGGAGCAGATGTCGCCCACCCGCACTGGCTGCTTGAAGATGAACTCGTTCACTGCCACGGTGGCCATGCGGCCGCGGATGTAGCGGGCGGGAAGCACCGAGCCCGCCAGATCGACCTGGGCCATGACCCAGCCGCCAAAAATATCGCCGTTGGCGTTGCTGTCTGCCGGCATGGGAATGACCTTGAGCACCAGTTCGTGTTCACAGGGCGGTGCGGGGGCGGGCAGGATGGGTAGCGCGGGCGGTGCAGGCAGTTCGCTCATGGGCAACAATCTAGGTTGATTTAACGCGTCGAATTGTCCCCCAATGCGCCACCACGGCGATTCCCCTCCCCCAGCCCCCCTCGGTAGCCAGCCGCGCACCCGCTCTGACTGGGCGACGCTTGGGCGTCTGGTGCCCTACCTGTGGCGCTACAAATGGCGCGTGCTGGCTGCGCTGGTCTTCATGCTGGGCGCCAAGCTTGCCAATGTGGGCGTGCCGCTGGTGCTCAAGCGCCTGGTCGATGCGATGCAGCTCCCGCCCGGCGATCCGGCCGCGCTGCTCGTGGTGCCCGTAGCGCTGCTGCTGGGCTATGGCGCGCTGCGGCTGATGACCTCGATGTTTACCGAACTGCGCGAGCTGGTGTTTGCCAAGGCCACGCAGGGCGCGGCGCGCTCGATTGCGCTAGAGACGTTTCGCCATCTGCACGGCCTCTCGCTGCGCTTTCACCTGGAGCGCCAGACCGGAGGCATGACGCGCGACATCGAGCGCGGGGTGCACGGCATCGAGTCGCTGGTGTCGTTTGCGCTGTTCAACATCGTCTCCACCCTGGTCGAGGTGGCGCTGGTGCTCTCGGTGCTGGGCAACCGCTTCGATATGTGGTTTGTCTGGATCACCCTTGCCGCGCTGGTGCTCTACATCACCTACACCGTCGTGGTGACCGAGTGGCGCACCAAGTTCCGGCGCGAAGCCAACCTGCTCGACTCGGCCGCGCACACCAAGGCGGTCGATTCGCTGCTCAACTACGAAACGGTGAAGTACTTCAACAACGAAGACTTCGAAGCGCGCCGCTACGACGAGAGCCTGGAGGGCCTGCGCCGCGCGCGGCTCAAAAGCCAGAGCACGCTCTCGATGCTCAACGCCGGGCAGCAGGCCATCATCGCCACCACGCTGGTCGCCATGCTCTGGCGCGCGACGCAGGGCGTCGCCGCCGGGCACATGACGCTGGGCGACCTGGTCATGGTCAACGCCTTCATGATCCAGCTCTACATCCCGCTGAATTTCTTTGGTGTGATTTACCGAGAAATCAAGCAGAACCTGACCGACCTGGACAAGATGTTCACGCTCATGGACCGCGAGCGCGAGGTGGCCGATGCGCCAGGTGCCGAGCCGCTCCTTTTATCTTCTGCGAGCAGCCCGGCGGTGCGCTTTGAAGACGTGCACTTTGCGTACGAGAGCGACCGCCCCATCCTGCGCGGCGTGAGCTTCGAGATTCCCGCAGGCAAGACGGTGGCGGTGGTCGGGCCGTCTGGCGCCGGCAAATCGACACTGGCGCGGCTGTTGTTTCGCTTCTACGACATCCAGCAGGGACGCATCACCATCGCGGGGCAGGAGATGCGCAGCGTCACGCAGTCCAGCGTGCGCGAAGCGCTCGGCATCGTCCCGCAAGACACGGTGCTGTTCAACGACACCGTGGCCTACAACATCGCCTATGGCCGGCCCGGCGCCACGCAGCAAGAGGTCGAGCAGGCGGCGCGCGCCGCGCACATCCACGACTTCATCGCCAGCACGCCCAAGGGCTACGACACCATGGTGGGCGAGCGCGGCCTCAAGCTCTCGGGTGGCGAGAAGCAGCGCGTGGCGATTGCCCGTACCCTGCTCAAGAACCCTCCCATTCTGGTGTTTGACGAAGCGACGTCGGCCCTGGATTCGGCCAACGAGCGTGCCATCCAGGCCGAGCTGCGCGGCGTGGCGCGCGGCAAGACCACGCTGGTGATCGCGCACCGCCTCTCCACCGTGGTCGATGCGCACGAAATCCTGGTCATGGACGCCGGTCGCATCGTTGAGCGCGGCAGCCACAGTGCGCTGTTGGCGGCGGGCGGACGTTATGCGCACATGTGGGCGCTGCAGCAGAGCGGCGATGGCGCAAACGTCTGAACGCTCGATTGCGCACGATGCGCAGGGGCAAGTTGGGGTGAGAGGGGAAATTTAAGAGAAATTGGCCTCTAGCGCTTATGCAGTAAGCGCTATCAGCTATCTTTTTGATATCAGAACGCGGTCAACTGCCGCCAAGGACCTTGTACAGCGTGATGCGGTTGGCCTGCTCTGCCAGCTGCAGCGTGATCTGGGTTTGCTGCGCGGCGTACAGGCTGCGCTGCGCGTCCAGCACCGAGAGGTAGTTGTCCACGCCGGCCTTGAAACGCGCCTCGGACAGATCAAACGCCTTTTGTGTGGCTGCGAGGAGCGACGCCTGGGCCTCAAGCCGCTCGGCCCAGCGTGCGCGGTCGGCGAGCGCATCGGCGGTTTCACGAAACGCGGTCTGGACCGTTTTTTCGTACTGCGTGAGCGCCAGTTGCTCATTGGCCTCGGCCACCTGCACATTGGCGCGGTTGCGGCCGCCGTCGAAGATCGGCAGGCGCACCAGTGGTACGAAGCTCCAGGTGCCATTGCCTGCGCTGAACAGGCTGGACAGTTCCGTGCTGGCTGATCCGGCCGAGGCCGTCAGGCTGATGCTCGGGAACAGCGCCGCGCGCGCCACGCCGATGTTGGCGCTGGCGGCGCGCAGGCCGTATTCGGCCGCCTGGATGTCAGGGCGCGCCAGCAGCCGGCTCGACGGCAAAGGCGCCGCTACATCGGCCAGTGCGGCCGCGCTGGGCGTATCGCTGGCGAGCGGTGCGGGCAGCAGCACTTCGGGCACCGGCCCGCCCACCAGCAGTTGCAGCGCGTTGCGGTCGCGTTCGACCTGGCTGGAGAAGGCGGCCACATCGCCACGCGCGGTGTCCACCGTGGTCTGGTTTTGCGCCAGAACGAGGCCCGAGGTGGCCCCCAACTCGTAAATGCGCTGCGTGATCGCGTAGGCCTTGCGCCGTGATTGCAGCGTGTCCTGCGCCAATTGCAGGCGCGCCTGGTCGGCCGAAAACGTCAGCCAGGCATTGGCCACGTCGGCCACCAGGGTGATCTGTACGTTGCGCTGGTTCTCGGTGGCCTGCAGGAACTGCTGTAGCGCCGCCTCGTTCAGGTTGCGCACGCGCCCCCAGAGGTCGAGTTCGTAGCTGGCAAAGCCGATCTGCGCGCTCAATTGGCTGCTCGTCTGAGCATGCCCGGCTGTTGTAAGGTCCTGCGCCGTTCGACTGCGGGTACCCTGCACGGTGGCGGCCAGTGTCGGCACCTGGTCGGCCTGCTGCACGCCGTATTGCGCGCGGGCCTTTTCGATGTTGGTGAGTGCCAGGCGCAGGTCGCGGTTGTTGGCCAGCGCGAGTGCCAGCACCTGCCGCAGCGCAGGCGCCTGCACCCAGCCGATGGCCTCGGCCTGCTCCAGGCTGTGCGCAGTGGGTTGCGCTGCAGCCTGGTCCCGCGTGTCTTGCCCGGCGACGTTCAGGGTTGCCGGCACCGGCAGGGCGGGCGTTGCCGTGGCGGGCGCCAGATTCATGCAGCCGGCCATCGACAAGCACAAGCTCACCGTGATCACCAGGAGAAAAGGGTTGCGACCGCGCAAAGCGTGGGCCGGCAGAGGGCGCATTGCCATGCGGGTCATACCGCTTCCTCCGCCGCCGCTGGGGCATTTTCTCTGCGCGACTGGCTCGCGAACCAGCTGCGCACGACAAGGAAGAAGACGGGCACGAAAAAGATTCCGAGAGAGGTGGAGAAAACCACACCGCCCAGCACGGCCGTGCCAATGGCGTGGCGGCCGCCCGCGCCGGCCCCGCTGCCAATGGCGAGCGGCAGCACGCCAAACCCAAAGGCCATGGACGTCATCAGGATGGGCCGCAGCCGCAGCCGCACCGCTGCCAGCGTGGCGTCAAAGACGCTGCGACCGCGCTCCTGCAACTGGGTGGCAAATTCGACAATCAGAATGGCGTTTTTGGAGGCCAGCCCCACGGTGGTGAGCAGCCCCACCTGGAAGTACACATCGTTGGAGAGGCCGCGCAGCCCAGTGAAGACCAGCGCCCCGACGACGCCCAGTGGCACCGCCAGAATCACCGCGAGCGGCACCGTCCAGCTTTCGTACAAAGCGGCCAGGCAGAGGAACACAAACAGCACCGACACGGCGTACAGCAGCGGCGCCTGCGCGCCGGACAGGCGCTCCTGGAGGGATGCCCCTGTCCACTCGTAACCGATACCTGGGGGCAACTTCTTCAGAATGGCCTCGATGGCGTTCATGGCGTCACCAGAACTCACGCCGGGTGCGCTGTCACCGATGAATTCGTAGCTGGGGCTGCCGTTGTAGCGCTGCAGTTGTGGCGTGCCATAGGTCCAGTCGGTCGAAGAAAACGCGCTGAACGGCACCATCTCGCCCTTGTCGTTGCGCACGGTCCATTGGCTGATGTCCTGCGGCAGCATGCGGTAGGGCGCATCGCCTTGCACGTACACGCGCTTGACCCGGCCGTTGTTCAGAAAATCGTTCACATAGGTGCCGCCTATGGCACTGGAGAGCACGCTGTTGATGTTGGCCGTCGAGAGGCCCAGCGCGGCAGCCTTGCGGTCGTCGATCGCCACGCCCAGCTCGGAGGTGTCCTCCAGATTGGTGCTGCGCAGGCTGCGAATCAACGGGCTGCTCTTGGCCTGCTCCAGCACTTGGTCGCGGGCACCTACCAAGGCATCGTGGCCCAGGCCGTTCAAATCCTTGATCTGGAAGTTAAAGCCGGCGTCCGAGCCGAGGCCGCGCACCGCAGGCGGTGCCGTCACGAAGATTCGTGCGTCTCTGAGCATCGCGAGATCTTTGGTGGCCTTGCGCGCGATGGCGTCGGCGGCCTGATCGGGCCGTTGGCGCTGGCTCCAGTCCTTGAGGCGCAGAAAGCCCCGTGCCGACGCCTGGTCACCGCTCAGGCCCGTGATGGAGTTGAAGCTGACCACATCGGATTGCTTGGAAAAGTATTCCTGCACCTGCTTCATCACGGCTTGCAGGCGGGCATTGGTGCTGCCGGGCGGCAGGCTGATCTGGATGCGCATGTACCCCTGGTCTTCCACAGGCAGAAAGGACGTCGGCAGCTTGCTGAACAGCAATGCGGTGCCGCCGCAGATCAGCAGGAACACCAGCAGCATCCGCTTGCTGCCGTGCAGCAGCCGGCCCACGGCACCTTGGTAGCGTGTGGCGTTGCGGTCGAACTGGCCGTTGAACCACAGGAAGAACCGGTCGGAGATGCCCAGTAACCCGCGGCGTGGCGCATCGCCGTGCGCGTGGTGTGTTCCCTTGACCACGGGCTTGAGCAGGCTGGCGCACAGGGCTGGCGTGAGGGTCAGCGCCACAAACACCGACAGCGCCATGGCCGAGACGATAGTGATGGAAAACTGCCGGTAGATCACGCCGGTAGAGCCGCCAAAAAATGCCATGGGGATGAACACCGCCGAGAGCGTGAGGGCAATGCCGACCAGCGCCGGGGTGATTTCCGCCATGGATTTGCGTGTCGCCTCTTTGGGCGGCAAGCCTTCCTCGGACATGACCCGCTCGACGTTCTCCACCACCACGATGGCGTCGTCCACCAGCAGGCCGATGGCCAGCACCAGTGCGAACATGGTGAGCGTGTTGATCGAATACCCCGCAATCGACAACACGCCCATGGTGCCAAGCAGCACCACCGGTACGGCAATGGCGGGAATCAGCGTGGCGCGGATGTTCTGCAGGAACAGGAACATGACCAGCACCACCAGCAAAATGGCTTCGCCGAGAGCGAAGACCACCTCCTTGATAGACGCACGCACGAAAGGCGTGGAGTCCGAACTGATGAACGATGTCAGGCCGTTGGGGAAAAACGGCTGCAGCTCGGCCAGTTTGGCATTCACTGCGTCGGCTACAGCCGTTGCGTTGGCACCGTCAGCCAGCACAATGCCCATGCCGGCGCCGGGTTTGCCATTTAACCGCGACGTGATGGCGAGGTTGTCTGCGCCCAGCTCCACACGTGCCACATCCTTGAGCAGCACCGCCGAGCCGTCTGGAGCAACCTTCAGCAATATGTTCTGGAACTCTTGCACCGTCTTGAGTTTGGTGCGTGCCGTGATGGTGGCGTTGAGCTGCTGGTCGGGCATGGCGGGAAGGGCACCGAGCTGACCGGCCGACACCTGCGCGTTCTGAGCGTTCAACGCCGCGATGATGTCGGACGGCATCAGCGCAAACTTCTCCATCAGCGCAGGGTTCATCCAGATGCGCATGGCATAGCCAGTGCCAAATATCCGTACGTCGCCCACACCGTCGATGCGGCCGATGACATCCACCAGATTGGTGGACAGATAGTCGCCCACGTCCACCTGGCTCACGTTCGGGTCTGGCGAAGTGAAGCTGTAAGTGGTCAGGTAGTCGTTGCCGCCCTTGTTGACGAACACGCCGCGGCTCTTGACCGCATCGGGCAGGCGGTTCATGGCGGCCTGCAGCTTGTTTTGCACCTGCACCTGCGCCACGTCGATGTTGGTGCCTGGGCTGAATGTCAAGATGGTGCGCGACTGGCCAGAGGCGTCGCTGGTCGAACCCATGTAGAGCAGGTTGTCGATGCCCTTGAGCTGCTGCTCAATCACCTGCGTGACCGAGTTTTCCACCGTCTCGGCGGACGCGCCGGTGTAGGTGGCGCTGATGGTCACGCTGGGTGGGGCGATGTTGGGATACTGCTCCAGCGGCAGTGTGACAATCGACAGGCCGCCGGCGAGCGTGATGACAATGGCCAGCACCCACGCGAAGATGGGCCGATTGATGAAAAACGGTGCCATGGCGGGCGCTCCGGTCAGCGCGTTGCGGCGCTCTGGGCAGGCTGGGCCGACGCGGCAGAGGCCTTGTCGGCGGGCGCTTTGGGCATGCCCCCTGTGCCTGCCACTGTGGCCGCTCCTGCCGCCTGCGCGGTGGCTACCTTCACCGGCTGCGGGTTCACCGTATCACCTTCCTTGATGCGCTGAAAACCGTCCACTATCAGCGTGTCGCCGGCCTTCACGCCGCTCTCGACCAGCCAGCGGCTTCCGATGGCCCGGTTCACCTCAATAGGGCGACGCATCACCTTGCGGTCCTGTCCCACGATGAGCACGCTGGCCTTGCCGGCAATGTCCCGCGTGACAGCCTGCTGGGGCACCAGCAGGGCATCGCTAGAGACGCCGGTGGGTAGCAGTGTCTGCACGTACATGCCCGGCATAAGCACGCCGTCCGGGTTGGGAACCACGGCGCGCAAGGTTACGGCGCCAGTTCCGGGGTTCACCGTGATGCCGGAAAACTGCAGGCGCCCGGCTTGCGGGTACTGAATGCCGCCTTCGAGCGCGATGCTGATGCGCACAGCGCCTTCGCCGACGCGCTGAAAGCGGCCATCGGCCAGGTCGCGCCTGAGCTGCAGCAACTCGCTGCTCGACTGCGTGATGTCTACATAGATCGGGTCCAACTGGGCTATCGTGGTCATCGCGTCGGCCTGGTTGGCAGTGACCAGGGCGCCGGTATTGACGTTGGAGAGGCTGGTGCGTCCAGCAATTGGCGCCAGCACACGGGTGTTGCGCAGGTTGATGCGGGCGGTGTCCAGCGCTGCCTGTGCCACCGCCACGTCGGCGGTAGCCTGCTCGGCGGCGGCTTGGCTTTCCTCGTAGGCCTGCCGGCTGACGGCGTCGATGCGCACCAGTTCCGCATTGCGTTTGGCATTCACTTCTGCGGTATGCGCTTGCGCTTTTGCCTTGGCCACTGCGGCTCGGGCAGCAGCTTCGGTGGCCTGATAGGGGGCAGCGTCGATCTGGTAGAGCGGCTGTCCCGCTTTGACCTGCGCACCTTCAACAAACAGGCGTTTTTGGACGATACCGTTGATTTGGGGGCGCACGTCGGCGCTCATGAAGGCAACGGTGCGCCCGGGCAGAGCGCTGGTCAGTGTCTGTCGCTCGGGTTGCAGCGTGATTACGCCGACCTTTGCGGGTTCCTGCGCCGCGGCGCTGCGGGCTTTGGTGTCGGAGGCAGGCTTGTCGGAGCAGGCCGCCAGCAAGGCTGCTGCTGCCAGGGGGAGCGCCCACCAATGAATCCGCTGTTTCTTGTGGACACTGGCCCTTGCAGGTGGCCGATCTGCAGGATGGACCCTTTGGAGGGCGATGGGGTGCATGCGGGCTTCGCTGGGTGAAAAAGGCATGGAAATGGAGACTCCGAATCTCGGTCGAATTGTGACCATCCAATGTGTCTTCTTCATAAAGTTGGCGCTCTGCCGACACAAAAAAGCCCCGCCGGAGCGGGGCTGGTGGGGAATGGATTTACTGCTTGCGTGCTGAAATGGCCTTCTCTGCCATGTTCACCAGATCGGTGCCCACCTGGCCTTTCCATTTGTTGTAGACCGGGCGAGTCGCTTTCACAAACGCTTCGCGTTCGGCGGGCGTGAGCTGTGTCACCGTGACGCCCAGGCCCTCGATCTGCTTGAGCAGGGGCTTGTCGGCTTCCACTACGCCTTTGCGCGCAATGGCGATTTCTTCCTTGCCAGCTTCAATGGCGGCCTGGCGCACGATGTCGCGGTCGGCAGGCGTCCAGCTGTTCCACACTTCCTTGTTGACGACGAAGATCAGCGGGTCGGCGATGTAGCCCCACAGCGTCAGGTACTTTTGCGACACGCTGTGCAGTTTGGCGGCGGTGAAGATGGAGAGGGGGTTTTCCTGCCCGTCCACCGCACCGCTGGCCATGGCGGGCTGGGCATCGGACCAGCTCATCTGCGTCGGGTTGGCTCCCAGGGCGGTGAAGGTGTCGAGAAACAGTGGCGAGCCGACGACGCGGATCTTCATGCCCTTGAGGTCGGCTGGGGTCTTGATGGAGTGCTTGGAATTCGAGATTTCGCGGTAGCCGTTCTCGCCCCAGGCGAGCGGCACGACCCCGGCTTTGTCCAGCGTGGTGAACAGGCTCTTGCCGACTTCGCCCTGCGTGAGCGCGTCGATGGCGGCGTAGTCGGGCATCAGGAAGGGCAGTGAAAACAGGTTGAGCTGCTTGACCTGCGGCGACCAGTTGATGGTGGAGCCCACGGCCATGTCGATCACGCCCTGGCGCAGGGCGGAGAACTCGCGTGTCTGGTCGCCCTGGATCAGCGAGACGCCTGGATAGAGCTTGATGTTGATGCGGCCATTGGTGCGTTCGCGTACTTTGTTGGCCCACAACTCGCCGCCCTTGCCCCAGGGGAAGGCCGTGCCCAGCACCAGCGACATGCGGTACTCGCTTTTGTAGTGGCTTTGCGCCAGCGCAACGGGGGTGCTGAAGGCCAGCAGCGAGGCGGCGGCCACGGCCGAGGTCAGAAAAGTACGCAGTTTCATGGGTCAGTCTCCTTGTAAAAATCAATAGCCCAGGTAAGTGGGGAGCCACAGCGCCAGTTGTGGCCAGACGATGACGCATAGCATCGCCACGCACATGGCACCCACCAGCCACAGCACCCAGCCAGTGGTGTCTTCCATGCGTACGCCTGCGATGCGGCTCGACACCATCAGGTTCACCGCCATGGGCGGCGTGAACTGGCCAATGGTGACATTGAGTGTGAGGATGACGCCAAACCACACCGGGTCCCAGTGGTAGTGGCGCAGGATGGGCATCATCAGCGGCACGAAGATCAGGAAGATCGAGATGCCGTCGAGAAACATGCCCAGCACGATAAGCATCAGGATCAGGAGCGCCAGCACCGCGTTCTCGCCCAGGCCGGAATGCACGATGGCGTTGGTGATCGGGTCGATCACGCCCAGCGTCGAGAGCGAGAACGCAAAGATGGCCGCGAGCGACACCACCAGCAAAATCACCGCTGAGAGCTCGCCCGATTCGCGCAAGATGACGAACAGGTCGCGCACGCGAATCGTGCGGTGAATGGCCATGCCGACAAACAAGCCATAGAACACGGCCACCACTGCTGCCTCAGTAGGCGTGAACCAGCCCGCCCGCATGCCGCCCAGGATCACCACCGGGGCTGCCAGGCCCCAGGCAGCGTCGCGCAGGCTGCGCCAGAAGGGCGGTCGCGGTAGCGCGGCTTCAAGCTGGCCCATGCGGTGGCGCCGTGCCAGCCACACCGTAGGAATGGCCAGTGCCAGTCCGGCCAGAATTCCCGGCACCATGCCGGCGGCAAACAGCGCCGGCACCGAGGCCCCAGGCACCAGCACCGAGTAAACGATGAACGCCACAGATGGTGGAATGAGAATGTCGGTGGAGGCCGCTGCCGCCACTACGCTGGCAGAGAACGCTGGCGGGTAGCCAGCGCGCTGCATGGCCAGCAGCATCACGCCGCCAATGGCCGCGGCCGTGGCCGGGCCAGAACCCGAAATGCCGCCGAGGAACATGGCCACGCCAATGGCCACCAGCGGCAGCATGCCGGGGCCGCGCCCGACGATGGCGACGGCCAGGTTCACCAGGCGTGCGGCGACGCCGGAGCGGTCGAAGATGGACCCGACCAGCACGAACATCGGAATCGCCAGCAGCGGGTACTTGCCCAGGCCGGCGTAGAAGTTCTGTGGCACGGCCAGCAGGCCAAACCACTGTGTATCCGCGTTGGTGAGCGCAATGGCCGCCGCGCCCGCCAAGCCCAGTGCGGCGCCCACCGGCACGCCCGCGAGCAGAAAGACCGCGAAGGCGGCAAACAGCAAGGTCGCGATCATGGAGCGGGTGGGCGGCGCGAAATGCGCAGCAGCAGACCGAAAGCGCGCCATGCGATCAAACCGGTGAGCAACGGGTACCAGATGGAATACCACCACTGCGGCACACCGATACCGGGCGAGGTTTCGCCGTAGCGGTAGTCGTCCCACACCAGGCGCACACTGAGCGCTGCCATCAGCGTGAACAGTACCGTCACCATCAAGGCGCCGAGCAGTGCCAGGCGCCGCTGGCGCATGGCACTGCCGCCGCTGGAGAAAAATTCAATACGGATGTGCCGGTCGCGCGCAACCGCCGCCGAGCCGCCGACGAGCGCCAGCACGATCATCAGAAAGACCGAGAATTCTTCCGTCTATGCAAACGATGCGTCGGTGAAATAGCGCACCAGCACATTGGCGAAGGTGATGAGCGCGAGCGCCGCCATGGTCAGTACGGTGAGCCAGTCTTCAAGCGCCAGCGAGCGGGTCGTGGCGTCGGCCGCATCGTCTGGCGGCGAGGGCAGTTCAGGTTGGGACATGCGGAAGCGGATTCATAGAAGCAGAAGAGGGCCACGCGGGGCGTGGCGCAGGCGCAAAACATTATGCGTGCAACGCAATTGCGCCGCTTGTGGCGTGCATGCGTAAGGGACGTCCTGCATAACTCCTCGCGGCGTGTGATAGCACGGACTCGGGCGGTGTGCGTCGTTGCGTTTTGCAGCCAATAGCTACGGCTATTGCCTGCAAAACACGCCTAGCATCCCATCCCGATCCGCACTACACCCACTCGCGTAGAGTTTTGCAGGGCGTCCCAAGCGGATAATTGACCGATGGAAACCAAGTGGCTTGAAGATTTTGTCAGCCTGGCCGAGACGCGCAGCTTTAGCCGCTCCGCCCAGTTGCGCCATGTGACGCAGCCGGCGTTTTCGCGCCGCATCCAGGCGCTGGAAGCCTGGGCAGGGACCGATCTGGTCGATCGCAGCTCCTACCCCACGCGCCTGACCCCGGCGGGCCGTACGCTCTACGACCAGTCGCTGGAAATGCTGCAAGCGTTGCACAGCACCCGGGCCGCCTTGCGCGCCCATGGCAGTTCGAGCCAGGACATGATCGAGTTTGCCGTTCCGCACACCCTGGCGTTTACCTTTTTCCCCGAATGGGTCTCGCGTATGAGCGAGCGCTTTGGGCCGTTCAAAAGTCGTTTGATCGCGCTGAACGTGCACGACGCCGTCATGCGTCTGGTCGAAGGCAGCTGCGATCTGTTGGTCACCTACCACCATGAGTCGCAGCCGTTTCAACTCGATGCCAACCGCTACGAAATGCTCAGCCTGGGCCAGGAAGTGCTTGCGCCCTATGTGCGCCCCGGTCCGGACGGACGGCCGCTGTACCGTCTGCCCGGCGCCGCTGCCGAGCCGCTGCCTTACCTGGCCTACGCGCCAGGGGCTTATCTGGGGCGCGTGACCGAACTGATCCTCAAGGAGTCGCGTGTTCCGTTGCACCTGGAGCGGGTGTACGAAACCGATATGGCCGAAGGCCTCAAGGCGATGGCGCTGGAAGGCCACGGCGTGGCCTTTTTGCCTCTTAGCGCGGTTCGCAAAGATCTGCGTGCGCGCCGCCTGGTCAGTGCCGCGCCGCCTGAACTGCCGCATCTGCAAATGACCATGGACGTGCGCATCTGCCGCGAGCGACGCGGTCCGCGAGAGACCGGACACGACAAGATTGATGCTTTGTGGAATTTTCTCGTGGAGCAAAGTGCCGCCTCCGCAGGCTCATGATTCTTTTGCATGACACTGCCAACAATAGGCATTGGATGCGCGGTAACTGTCCACTTACATTCGCCGCCTACAGTATTTCTTACTCTGGAACTGAACCCCATGAACCTTGCTTCGCGCTTTGTCTACTTCCTGCTGGCCGTGGCGGCAAGCACGAGCGCGTTGGCTGCGCAAGGGGTGCTGGAGCGCATACGTGGGGGCGGCAAGCTGGTCATTGCCTACCGCGACTCATCGGTGCCGTTTTCCTATCTGGACACCAAGACGAGCCAACCCATTGGCTACGCCATGGACCTGTGCCTGCACTTGGCGGACGTCGTGCGGCGCCAGACCGGCAAGAAGGACATGGCGATCGAGCTGGTGCCGGTTACCTCGGCCAATCGGGTGGCCACGGTGGCAGAGGGCAAGGCCGACATGGAATGCGGCTCGACAACGAACAACGCCGAGCGTCGCAAAACCGTGGCATTCACCATTCCGCACTACATTACCGGCGCACGTTTGCTGGTGCCGGCGGCAAGCACGGTGACCCGGCTTGAGGATCTTTCTGGCAAAACGGTGGTATCCACCAAAGGCTCCACGCCTTTGCTCGCAGTGCAGCAGGCCAACCGATCGCACTTGATGGGCCTGAACATCGTCGAGGCGCCGGACCACGCGCGTGCCGTGGAAATGGTGGAAAAAGGCGAGGCCGATGCCTTCGTGATGGACGACGTCCTGCTCTACGGTCTGGCGGCCGGCCGCCCGAACCCGAAGGCGCTCAAAGTCGTCGGTCGGTTCGTGACCACGGAACCACTAGCCATCATGCTGGCGCCGGGCGACCCTGAGTTCAAGAAACTGGTGGACGACGAAATGCGCCGCCTGATTACCAGCCGCGAGATCTATGCCATTTACGATAAGTGGTTCTTGCAGCCCATTCCACCACAAAACCGCGCGCTCAATCTGCCGGTGAACTACCTGATGCGCGACTTCTGGAAGTACCCGACCGACAAGGTGCCTTTCTGATCGGCAGCGCCATTTTCTTCTTAAAGCGGTTACTGTGTCGTTTCGGTCTTGGTGCGGAACGGCGTTTCCGCACAGGTGCCCAGTTCTCGCTTTGATTGCAGATTCGATTTCTTCAACAGCTGCGCAAGGTGAGTGCAGCACCCTAAAATCCGCCATTTTCGGCACAACCCCAAGGAGACACGCATGAAAAAGCAACTATTGGCCGCAGCCGTCCTCGCACTGGCTGCCAGCGCAAGCTTCGCGCAGGCTGGTGACACCCTGGCAAAGATCAAATCCTCTGGCAGCATCACGCTGGGCGTGCGCGAATCGTCAGGTCTGTCGTACACGCTGGGCAATGGCAAGTACGTCGGTTTTCACACCGAGATGGCCGAACGCATCGTGGGCGACCTGCAAAAGGACCTGGGCGTGGCCAAGCTGGACATCAAGTACCAGCCCGTCACGTCGCAAAACCGCATCCCGCTGGTGACCAATGGCACCGTGGACCTGGAGTGCGGCTCCACCACCAACAACAAGGCCCGCCAGAAGGACGTGGCTTTTGCCGTGACCACCTATGTGGAGGAAGTGCGCATGGCGGTCAAGGCCAACTCGGGCATCAACTCCATCAAGGACCTCAAGGGCAAGACGGTAGCGACCACCACCGGCACCACCTCGGTTCAGACCCTGCGCAAGAACGAGCGCGCCACTGGCCTGGACTTCAAGGAAGTCTATGGCAAGGACCACGCCAACAGCTTCCTGATGGTTGAGACCGGCCGTGCCGATGCCTTCGTGATGGACGGCTCCATTCTGGCGGCCAACATCTCCAAGGCCAAGAACCCGGCCGACTACAAAATCGTCGGTGAAGTGCTGTCGGTCGAACCCATCGCCTGCATGCTGCGCAAGGACGACCCGGCCTTCAAGAAAGCCGTGGACGACTCCATCAAGCGCCAGATCGCCGACGGCTCGCTCGCCAAGCTGTACGACAAGTGGTTCATGCAACCCGTGCCGCCAACCAACGTGAAGATTGGTCTGCCCATGTCTGAAGCGACCAAGGATGCGTGGGCGCACCCGAACGACAAGCCCATGGAAGACTACGGCAACAAGTAAGGCAACCATCGGCTCCATGCCCCCTTCGAGCCATCGGTTCGGGGGGGCTTTTTCGTGGCGCTGCACGACCGTGAACTGAAAGGAAACCTATGAGTTGGGATTGGCAGGTGTTCTGTCAGGACACGCTGGATCAAACCGCCGTGGCCGGTTGTTTTGGCAAAGGTGGTGACATCACCTACCTCGATTGGCTGCTCTCGGCCTGGGGCTGGACGGTGTCGGTGTCGCTGCTGGCGCTGGTGCTGGCGCTGGTGCTGGGCGGCCTCATCGGCACGCTGCGCACCCTGCAGGGAAGGCCCTGGGTGGTACGACTGGGCAATGCCTGGGTGGAACTGTTTCGCAATATTCCTTTGCTGGTGCAGTTGTTCCTCTGGTACCACGTGCTGCCATCGTTCTTCCCCTCGCTCCAGCAGGTGCCCGGTTTCGTGCTGGTGATTTTCGCCCTCGGCCTGTTCACCTCCGCGCGCATTGCAGAGCAGGTGAGATCGGGGCTGGAGTCGCTGCCGCGGGGCCAGCGCTACGCGGGCATGGCGGTGGGCTTCACCACCTTCCAGACCTACCGCTACGTGCTGCTACCGATGGCGCTGCGGATCATCATTCCGCCGCTGACCAGCGAGACCATGAACATTTTCAAGAACTCGTCCGTGGCCTTTGCGGTCTCCGTGGCCGAGCTGACCATGTTCGCTATGCAGGCGCAGGAAGAAACCTCGCGCGGTATCGAGGTTTACCTGGCGGTGACAGCGCTTTACGTGGTGTCGGCCTTCGCGATCAACCGCCTCATGGCGTTCATCGAGAAGCGCTCGCGTGTGCCGGGCCTCATTGCCGCCAGCGGCGCAGGAGGACACTGAAATGCCTCTTTCAATCGATTTTTCGTTCTACAACTGGGACCTGGTGCACAACTTTGTGCTCAAGGGCCTCTACTTCAGCGTCATGCTCACGGTGGTATCCACCATTGGCGGCGTGATTTTTGGCACCGTGCTGGCGTTGATGCGGCTCTCGGGGCGCAAATTGCTCGTGCTGCCGGCGACCATCTATGTCAACGGCATGCGCAGCATTCCGCTGGTCATGGTGATTCTGTGGTGCTTCCTGCTGGTGCCGATGTCTTTTTATGCACTCTTTGGCGAATTTGGAAGGGACTACCGTGCAGAGATGTCGGCGGTCGTGACCTTTGTTGCTTTCGAGGCGGCGTACTTCAGCGAGATCATGCGCGCCGGTATCCAGTCGATTTCGCGCGGCCAGGTGTTTGCCGGCATGGCCATGGGCATGACCTATGGGCAGAACATGAAGCTCGTGATCCTGCCGCAGGCGTTTCGCAACATGCTGCCGGTGCTGCTGACGCAGACCATCATCCTGTTTCAGGATACCTCGCTGGTTTACGCCATCGGCGCCTACGACATGCTCAAGGGTTTCGAGATCGCCGGCAAGAACTACGGCCGACCCATCGAGGCCTATCTGGCGGCAGCCGTGGTCTATTTCGTCATCTGTTTTGCGCTGTCCTGGGCCGTCAAACGCCTGCACCGCAGGATTGCCATCGTGCGCTAAGGAAATTGCATGATTGAACTCAAGAACGTCTCCAAGTGGTACGGCAGCTTTCAGGTGCTGACCGATTGCTCCACCGCCATCCAGAAGGGTGAGGTGGTGGTCGTCTGCGGCCCTTCCGGCTCGGGCAAGTCCACGCTCATCAAGACCATCAACGCGCTCGAACCCTTCCAGAAGGGCGAGATCTGGGTCGATGGGGTAGCGGTGCACGACCCCAAGACCAACCTGCCCAAGCTGCGCAGCCGTGTTGGCATGGTGTTCCAGCATTTCGAGCTGTTCCCGCACCTCTCAGTGACGGAAAACCTCACCATCGCGCAGATCAAGGTGTTGGGCCGCAGCGCCGACGAAGCCAAGAAACGCGGCCTCAAGATGCTCGACCGTGTGGGCCTGTCGGCGCACAAGGACAAGTTCCCAGGCCAGCTCTCGGGTGGTCAGCAACAGCGCGTGGCCATTGCACGTGCACTCAGCATGGACCCTATCGTCATGCTGTTTGACGAGCCGACCTCGGCGCTTGACCCTGAAATGGTCGGCGAGGTGCTGGACGTGATGGTGGGCCTGGCCAACGAGGGCATGACCATGATGTGCGTTACCCACGAAATGGGCTTTGCCCGCAAGGTGGCGCACCGGGTGATTTTCATGGACGTCGGTGGCAAGATCCTCGAAGACTGCACCAGCAACGAGTTTTTCAACAACCTCGAAGCCCGCCAACCTCGGACCAAGGATTTCCTCAACAAGATACTGCCGCACTGAGGGGCGACGCCGACGGCCGGCAAAGCCCGTTCCACGGCGCCTGCAGGCGTGGAACACGCCCACCAGTTGGTTGGGTCAGTCCATTTCTGTCGGGCGGTCCAGCAGTCGGTTGACTGCCGAGCGCAGGCTTTCGAGCGAGGTGGTGTTGAGCACGAATACCACGAAGCCCTCGATCTGGCTGCTCAGCAGCTCGAAGCGGATGCGCAGGAACACCACCAGGTGGTTCTGGATGCGTGTACCCAGGATGGTGCGGCTGTCGCCGATGTCAATGCTGGGCGAACTGAGCTCGAATTCGTTGCCCAGGAGGTCGGCCAGTGCCGCGATGCAGGCGTTGAGCATCACGTTGCCCACCTCCGTCATCGCATCCTGCTCGATGGCGCTGAGGTCCTCGCCGGGCACGCTCTGGCCTGCCACGATGCGCACGATCTCCAGGCTCTTGTCGCCCGGAAAGATCAGCAGCGCATCGCCGCTGAAGACGCCCCGGAACGGCTGGCGCACGCCGTACATGGGCTTTTCGGCCGTACCGAGCTGCTGGGCGGCCTCGCTTACGGTGAGGATGCTCACGTGCGGCACGGACAGCAGGACCTCGTCGTGCATGAGGTGGCCCATCGCAGCCGCCGCCTTGCCCACGCCGATGTTGAAGATCTCGCTGAGCGCGTCGATTTGCTCGTCGTCAAGCTGCACCATGTCAGGCTCCCACGAGGGCCGCGAGCTGGGCCGTGGCGCTGGCTGTGATCGGCTTCGGGATGAACACCATTCCTGCCTCCTCGATGCGTTCCTGCAGGACGGACTGTACGTTGGCGGTGAGGATGGCGATGGGCACGTTGGGCAGGATCTTGCGCAACTCCAGCGCGGCCTCCAGGCCGTTGATGCCATGCATGTTGAAGTCCATGGAGACGAGGTCTACCGGGCTCTCTCGAACCATCTGCAGCGCCTCCTCGCCGCTGCTGGCATGCAGGATGGTCCATTGCGGATGGGCCTGCAGGGCCAGTCCCTGCAGGATGAGCCGGGACATGCGGCTGTCGTCAACGATCAGTAGTCGGATACTCATGGTGAATGGCACAGGCAGTGCCTCAAGACTGTCGGATTCCGGGCTCATAGGCAAGTACTTTGTCACGGCCCGTGGCTTTGGCGCGATAAAGCGCCCGGTCGGCCTCGGCGAGCAGGTGCTCGATGCCGGGATGCTGGGGCGCCATTTCTGCCGCGCCGATGGAGACGGTGAATGCCATAGGATGGCCAGGGGCGGACTCAATGTCCATCCGTGCGATTGCGCCGCGGATGCGCTCGGCGATCACCATGGCGCTGCCGGTCGATGAATGGGGGAGCAGCGCCGCGAATTCCTCACCTCCCAGTCGCCCGACCAGGTCGGCATCGCGCAGTACCTGTCCTATGGCCTGCGCGCAGGCGCGGATGGCGTCGTCGCCCGCTTGGTGGCCGTGCAGGTCGTTGATGCGCTTGAAGTGGTCGATGTCGATCATGAGTACCGCGCAGGGCTGTGCGTGCCGGCGGCAATGGTCGAACAGGGCCGTGCCCCGTTCCATGAAGGCACGCCGGTTGAGCAGTCCGCTGAGCGGGTCCTGGGTGGCCAGTTCGCGCAACTGCGCTTCGAGCGCCTTGTGCGTGCTGATGTCGAACCCCCACAGCAAATGGGCCAGTTGCCCATCGACCTCGATGAGGCGTGCCGACAGCGAACTCCAGCTTGGGTTGCGCCCGCCGATGAGCGCCTCCATCGCATCGACCTGGCCGTACTGGTCGAGTGCCTGCATGAACCGTTGGCGGGTTTGCGGGTCGTTCAGCAATTGCTGCAGGAACAGCGTCTGGGGTGGAGCCTTGAGCCCGAGGCGCTCGGTGAGCTTGCGGTTGATGAAATGCACCCGCCCGCTCTGGACCTCGGCCAGCACCACGTCGCTCGGGCTGGTATCGAGGATGAAGCTGAGCAGCGCGCGGCCTTCCTCGATCTTGCGCGTGCGGTTGGCCACGCGTACTTCGAGCTGACGGTTGGCCTGGGCGAGCTGGCGTGATGCCGCGCTGGCCGACCGGGCGTCATGCACCAACTTCCAGATCAGCAGCGCCGTGCCTGCCAGCAGGCCACCCAGCACGGCACTGAGCACCGTGAAGCGGTCGTGGAGCTGCTGGCGCGCATGGCCGGTTTCCTGGGTGTTGGACAGGTACGCAGCAGCCACGGCTTTGCGGCTGCTGTCGAGCAGTGCATCCGAGCGCCCGATGATGTCTGTCGCGACGGCCCGTGCGTCGGCGTCGGGCCGGTCCAGCCGGCTGGACCATTGCGCAGTGTGGCGCAGCAGTTCCTTCAGTTCCGCCGCCGGCTGTGGTGGCTCTTCGCGCAGTCGCATGCCGATTTGATGAGGCTGGTCGAGCGTGCCGAGAAGCACGTCCACGCCATTCTGCAGCTCATGCGCGGAGGCTTCCCCTGTCTGCAGCTTGCGTGCAAGCAGACTGACCCGTGCCAGTTCGCTGTGTACGCTCGAAACGTACCAGGGGTCGCTTTGCTGGTAGGGTCGCGCAAGCGACTGCGTTTCCCGTACGGTCCACCACAGCGCCGTCGAAGTGGCAACCGCCATGGCAGCCACCATGGCGAGCAGCCAGTAGGTACCGTTCAACCATCTGGAAGGCGCCACCGGCGGAGTCTTAGCAGACGGAGATTGCATGGACCTGTGAGAGGGTTGGATTGAGGTATTCCCGCACCTGCAGTTGGGGAAGGCCGTCAGGGGATCAGTTTCAGCGGCCCTTTTTCCCGGGTGCCCATGGGCTAGCCACTGCTGCGGTGGTCAGTAGGGAATGGTAACGCACAGGCCCCATCGGATCTGGCGGCTCCATCGTCCAATGCCCCCGTATATTCCGTAGATCGTGAACACGTTCTGAGCACCAGGGGCCAGCGTTTGCCTCCAGTGGATACCCCATTGGGGGGACTGTCGTCCGGTTTTGGAAGCGCTGGCGCGGATGGGACAATGCTGCCCATGACCGCCTCCACCGACATTCTCACCATCACCCGCCCCGACGACTGGCACCTGCACGTGCGCGATGGCGATGCGCTGCGAACCGTGGTGCCCCACACTGCCGCTCAGTTTGGCCGTGCCATCATCATGCCCAACCTGCGCCCGCCGGTGACCACGGCACAACAGGCGCTTGAATACAAGCAGCGCATCCTGGCGGCAGTGCCCGAGGGCATGGCCTTCGAGCCGCTGATGACGCTCTATCTCACCGACAAGCTGCAGCCGGAGGAAATCGCCCGCGCCAAGGAAGCGGGCATTGTGGCGGTGAAGCTCTACCCTGCCGGCGCCACGACCAACAGCGATGCTGGTGTGACCGATCTGCGCAAGACCTATGCCACGCTGGAGGCGATGCAGAAAGCGGGCATGCTGCTTCTGGTGCACGGTGAAGTGACCAGTCCCGACATCGACCTGTTCGACCGCGAGGCGGTGTTCATCGAGCAGCAACTGATGCCCCTGCGGCACGATTTTCCTGAGCTGAAAATCGTTTTCGAGCACATCACTACCCGCGAGGCCGCACAGTACGTGAATGATGCGGATCGCTTCACGGCCGCCACCATCACCGCACACCACCTGCTCTACAACCGCAACGCTATCTTTACGGGCGGCATTCGCCCACACTATTACTGTCTGCCAGTGCTCAAGCGTGAAGAGCACCGCCGCGCGCTGGTGCAGGCTGCCACCAGCGGGAGCGACCGCTTCTTTCTCGGCACCGACAGCGCGCCGCACCCCGCGCATTTGAAGGAGCACGCCAGCGGTTGCGCTGGCTGCTACACCGCGCACGCGGCCATGGAGCTGTACGCCGAGGCGTTCGACGCCGCCAGCGCGCTCGACAGGCTGGAGGGCTTTGCCAGCTTTCACGGCCCGGCCTTCTACGGCCTGCCGCGCAACAGCGGTACCCTCACCCTGGTGCGAGAGAGCTGGACACCGCCGGACAGCTTTGCCTTTGGGGAGGCTGAGCTCAAGCCCCTGCGCGCGGGCGAGGCGCTGGCTTGGCGCGTCCAAAACTGACGCCTGCCGACGCCAGACCAATGGCCAGCCGAACGCGGCCTGCCGTGCTTTCTGAAGTGGACTGGCAAGCCCCCTGGCTTGCGCCCTGGCGCGAGCTTGGCGCACCGCTGGCGGGGGCAGTCGCCAGGGGCATGCCGGTGCACGAGGCGCTGAACGCAGCCCAAGGCGCCCCAGTGCGCTTCGTGCCCCAGGCGCATCTGCCAGCAGGTACCGCTTACGAGCAGTTTATTTTCGACAACGGCTGCGTGCCCACGCGTGGCAACCTGCACGACTTTTTCAATGGCCTGGTGTGGCAGCGCTTTGGCCAAGCCAAGCAGCGCCTGAACCAGCTGCAGGCGGGCGCGATGGCCGTGCAGGGCGTGGGACCGGTGCGCGGGCCGCTGCGCGACGCCTGTACGCTGCTGGACGAGAGCGGCGCCCTGCTTGAAGCGCCGCCGGCCCTCTGGCAGGCATTGCTGGCGCGCGATTGGCAGGCACTGTTCGTGCAGCACCGCGCGCTTTGGCGCCGCGCCCGGGTCACGTTGTTTGGTCATGCCGCAATGGAACAACTGGTCAAGCCAAGAAAAGACATCACAGCGCACGTGTTGATTACGTATGATGCTATAAATTCAGGAGCAAATCAGGGCGCAAGGCTGGCGCACCAGCTCCAGGCGCCCTGGCTGGCCACCAAGCCCTTTGCCCCCCTGCCGCTGCTGGGTATCCCGGGGTGGTGGGCCGGTAACGAGGCGCCTGGCTTTTATGATGAGACGGCGGTGTTTCGCCCGCCTCGCGGCCCTTGAAAACGCTGTCGGGCGCCGCACCTTCCAACGACCTTTGACCGACTCTTTTGTGGAGCCCGAATGAAACGTATCGCCCTGTTTTTGTTGACCAACCTGGCCGTGGTGGTGGTGCTGGGCATTGTGGCCAGCCTGCTCGGTGTCAACCGCTACCTCACAGCCAATGGCCTGAACCTTGGTGCGCTGCTGGGTTTTGCCTTCATCATGGGCTTTGGCGGCGCCATCATCTCGCTGCTCATCAGCAAGCCGGTGGCCAAGTGGAGCGCTGGCGTGCAGGTGATCGAGGCGCCGCGCAATGGCGACGAAGCCTGGCTTGTCGAGACGGTGCGTGGTTTTGCCGAGAAGGCTGGCATCGGCATGCCAGAAGTCGGCATTTTCGAGGGTGATCCGAACGCCTTTGCCACGGGCGCCTTCAAGAATTCGGCGCTGGTGGCAGTGTCCACGGGCCTGCTGCGCAACATGACGCGCGAGGAGGTCCAAGCCGTCATTGGCCACGAGGTCGCCCACATTGCCAACGGCGACATGGTGACCATGACGCTGATCCAGGGGGTGATGAACACCTTTGTGGTCTTCCTCTCGCGCGTCATCGGCTATGCGGTGGACAGCTTTCTGAACAAGAACAGTGAAAACCGCTCCGGTCCTGGCATCGGCTACTACGTCACCACCATCGTGCTCGACATCGTGCTGGGCTTCCTGGCGGCCATCATCGTCGCCTGGTTCTCACGCCAGCGGGAGTTTCGTGCCGACGCTGGCTCCGCCCAGCTCATGGGCCAGCGCCAGCCCATGATCAATGCGCTCGCCCGCCTCGGCGGCCTGCACCCGGCAGAGCTGCCCAAGAGCATGCAGGCCATGGGCATTGCCGGCGGTATTGGCCAGCTGTTTTCCACCCACCCGCCGATTGAAGAGCGGATTGCGGCGCTGCAGGCGGCGCAGAAGAACGGCTGAGCGCGCACGCTACAAGCCGCCAGCAGGTCTGCCGCTGGCGGCTTTTCTATGCCAAGCCCAGCAGGCTGCGCGCCACGGCCTCGCCGACCTTGATGCCGTCCACCCCGGCCGAAAGAATGCCGCCGGCGTAGCCCGCGCCTTCGCCGGCGGGGTACAGACCGGCGGTGTTGGGGCTTTGGAAATCGTCGCCCCGGTGGATGCGCAGCGGCGAAGAGGTGCGTGTTTCCACCCCCGTCAGCACCGCATCGGGCATGTCAAAGCCCTTGATTTTTCGGCCAAAGATGGGCAAAGCTTCCCGCAGCGCGGCAATGGCGTAGCCGGGCAGGGCGTTGGCCAGATCGACCGGCCGCACGCCAGGCTGGTACGAGGGCTCGACACTCGCCATGTGGGTGGATGCGCGGCCCGCCAAAAAGTCGCCCACCAACTGCGCGGGCGCGCTGTAGTCGCTGCCGCCGAGGACGTAGGCGCTTGATTCGAGCTGGCGCTGCAGCACGATGCCGGAGAGCGGATGCGCGCTGCCTGCGCTCTTGTCGGTGACCCCGTGGTGCGCCCCCAGCGTGGCTTCGAATGCCGCCGCATCCTGCGGGTAGTCCTCGGGCGTGATGCCGACTACCAGCCCCGCATTGGCGTTGCGCTCGTTGCGCGAATACTGGCTCATGCCGTTGGTGACGACACGGCCGGGCTCGCTGGTGGCGGCCACCACGGTGCCGCCAGGGCACATGCAAAAGCTGTAGGCAGCGCGCCCGTTGGCCGCGTGGTGTACCAGTTTGTAATCGGCTGCGCCCAGCAAAGGGTTGCCTGCGTGCCGGCCCCAGCGGGCGCGGTCGATCAGGCCTTGCGGGTGCTCGATGCGAAAGCCGATGGAAAACGGCTTGGCCTCCATGGCGACGCCGCGCGTGTGCAGCATGGCGAAGCTGTCGCGCGCGCTGTGGCCGAGTGCCATGACGACCTGCGACGCGGCCAGTTCGTCCGTGTCGCCGGTGGTCTGGTCGAGCACGCGCAGGCCTGCGATGCGCCGGCCCGCGGCGCTCTCGTCCACCAGCACATCGGTTACCCGCTGGCCGAAGCGCACCTCACCGCCCAGTGCGATGATTTGCGCACGCAGGTTTTCGACAACCTTGACGAGCTTGAACGTGCCGATGTGCGGATGGGCGGCGTACAGAATTTCTTCCGGGGCACCCGCCTGCACGAACTCGTGCATCAACTTGCGGCCCAGGTGGCGCGGGTCCTTGATCTGGCTGTAGAGCTTGCCGTCTGAAAACGTGCCGGCGCCACCCTCGCCAAACTGTACGTTGCTCTCGGGATGCAGTTCGCGTTTGCGCCACAGCGCCCAGGTGTCCTGCGTGCGCTCGCGTACCGCCTTGCCACGCTCGAGCACGATGGGCTTGAACCCCATTTGCGCCAGCACCAGCGCGGCAAAGATGCCGCAGGGGCCAAAACCTACCACCACGGGGCGATCTGCCAGTGTTTCTGGCGCCCGGCCCACGGGCTGCCACGCCATGTCGGGTGTGGGCTGGACGTGAGGGTCGCCGGCATGGCGCTCCAGCAGGGCGGCTTCGCGTTCCGGCTGGGCCAGCGTGACATCGATGATGTACACCGCCAGCAGGCCCGCCTTGCGTGCATCGAAGCTGCGCTTGAAGACGTGGACGTGGGCGATGTCCGCCGGGGACAGGCCCAGCAGCACACTGGCGGCGGCCCGAAGCGGGACCTCGGGCGCTTGGGCTGCCGTGAAGGGCAGCCGGATTTCGGAGAGTCGGATCAAGATTTTGCGGGCCCGTGGTTATCGGGCGATGGCAATGTCGGAGGGCGCAAATGATAGCCCCTCAGACTGCGTGCGCCATTGGTCGCAAGGGCTAGGTAGCCCGCCTCATGGCTGTATGGATGTTTTCAGTCGACGGCGGCGGGTCCGCCAAGGCGTGGGGAAAGGCTACTTGGTGTAATAGCCGACACCCAGCAACACGTCGCCCTCGCGCTGGATGAGCGAATGCTTGGCTTCTACTGCGTTGGTGGCTGGATTGCGCCACATGTAGTCAACCGTGCCGCTGCCCTTCTGTTTTGCCAGGGTGATCATTTCTTCGATCAGGGGTTTGCCGGTGGCGTCCCGCAGGCCGCGCACATTCATCCCGGTGAGCTGGGGTGACGCGCCGGTTGCCCGGTATTCGCCATCGTCGATGCCGATCACGAACACATATTGGTCGTTGTGCGTGAAGCTGCCCTGCGGGTCATTGAAAGCCTCAAATGCGGTTTTGCCACCCCATCTTTTCAAGAATGCCACTGCCTTGGCGAGCAGGTCCTGTGCCTCCTCAACCGTGGCGCGCGGCGTGTAGTACCCGACGCAGAGGATGGTGTCGCCGACCTTGCGGTACAGGCTGACCTTGTTTTCCAGGTGATTGGTGGTGCGGTTCAACCACCGGTATTCAACGGTGCCTGTCGGGGATTTTTGTGCCAGTTCCAGCAAGTCCTGAATAAAGGGCTTGCCGGCCGCATCGCGCAGTTGCGCCTGATTTTTGCCTGCCAGCGCCGGCGCGGCGCCATCGGCATGCATGAAACCATCCGTTCCGACGGCAAAAACATAGTAGGCGCCGTCGATAAAAGGCCCCTTGTGATCATTGAAGGCAGCGAAGGATTTTTCGGGGCCATTTTTCTGCAGGTAGCTCACCGCGTTATCCAGCAGCGCGGTGGCGCGTTTGGCTTCCGAGCGTTCGATTGTGCCAAGGTGCTGTGCTTCAGTAACTTCGGCAGCGTTGACAAGCGGTGCTGCGATCAATGCCGAAACTACGGCCAGAGTGAGCAAGCCCAAGCGATTGCGTTTCATGACGTACTCCAGATCGAAAAATGAGAGCCCATTCGATACCGGAATGGGCGTTGGATTGCCAAGGTGTCAGCCTGAATAGCTAGCAAAATACAGACCAACCCATTCATTTGTCGAACTGTGTCACACAGCCAAGCGTGCGAATCGCGCCGTACGGGAACAATCGTTCCAATCTGAAACTATTGTTCCATTACATGACGCATTGGAAGTCATGCTTCGCGCCCGAAGCACCCGCCGGGTGGAGGTCTGTTCTCACATTCCGGCGGACATAACGCACATCCATTTTGGCCAACGCAACGCCCCATTCGTTTACTTTGGGCGCTCAGGTGTCAGCCATTCCTGCGCGGCCAGCGCCAACGCAGCGAGCACCAGCGGCACGAAGTAGTACAGTGCCCGATAGGCGAGCAGCGCGGCCAGCACGTCGGTCTTGGAGAGCGTGTCCGTGGTCAGCAGCGCCACGCCCACCGATTCCAGCACGCCCAGGCCGGCGGGCACGCGCAGTACCAGCCCGGCCACCGCGCCCAGCATCACGGTGGCGATGGCCGCCGGGTAGGCCACCTGGCCCTGCAGCACCACCCACAGCGCCGCACCCATCAGCATCCAGTTGGCGCACGACACCACCACCTGCCACAGCGCCAGCGGCCAGCGCGGCAGGGCAAAGCGGTGTCCGCGCAGCGCCAGCGGCCGCCCCCCTCGCACCAGGCACAGCGCCAGGTAGGCCAGCGGAGCCAGGGCCAGCAGGGCGCCGCCCATGCGCCACTGCGCGGCGCTGGCGCTCCAGCCAAAGACGGCGGGTGGCACCCAGAACCAGGGGACGGCGGCTGCCAGCAGCAGGTAGCCGACCCAGTTGGTCAGGATGCTGGTGGCCACCACCTGGCCAATCGTTCCGGGCTCCACGCCGCGCCGGCTGTAGAGCCGGTAGCGCACGCCCACGCCGCCAATCAGCGAACCGAGGTTGAGGGTGAAGGCGTAGCTGGTCATGGCGATGCCCAGCGTGGTGGCGCGGCCCAGGGTGTGGCCAGTGGTGTGCCGGCCGATCCATTCAAAACTGCCGTAGGTGAAGTGGCTCAGCAAGGCCAGCGCCGCGCCCGCCCAAAGCACACGTGCCGGAAGCGCCAGCACCGCTTGCCAGACGGCGGACCAGTGCACGCCGCGCGCCTGGTGGGCGATGAGCGAGGCCACCAGCACGAAGAATGCGCCAGCCAGGCCGCGCGTCAGCAAGGGCCACCAGGGTTTTTGTTGCAATGAAGTCAGCCCCATGCCCTGAGAAGCGCGCCGAGGTGCGCCGGTGCGCGCGGCACCGCGCCCAGGGCGCAAGCGCGGCAGCGCAGTGAATGCGGTCGGCGCCTGGGGCGTGGTGGGCCTTGGAAGCGCCATGCGCGGCTTTCCTTCAGACTGCGGCGTGCGAGCGCTCGGTCTCGCCGGCTTCGGCCTGCCCAGCCTCCTTGACCGCCTGCGCCAGCGCAATGGTGGGTTCGTGGCGTGGCAGCCAGCCCACCCAGGTGGGAAACCAGCGCATCAGGTGAAACACCAAATAGCTGCGCAGCAGGCGCAGCCGCGCCCACCGGCTCTTCGCGGGCAACTCGATGCTGCGGCAGCTGTTGTCCATGAGATCGGTGAGCCGCTCGTGCAGGTGGGCGTTGAAGGGGCGGTCGCGGATGATGACGTTGGCTTCCAGATTCAGCGCCAAGCTCAGCGGATCGAGGTTGCTTGAACCCACGGTGGACCACTCGTCGTCCACCAGGGCCACCTTGCCGTGCAGCGGCCGGTCGCAGTATTCGAAGATGCGCACTCCCGCGCGTGACAAGTGCTCGTAGAGCAGGCTGGCGGCGGTCTTGACGATGGCCATGTCGGGCTGGCCCTGCAAAATCAGGCGCACGTCCACCCCGCGCCGCGCGGCGCGGCGCATCTCGCGGATGAAGCGGTAGCCGGGGAAGAAGTAGGCGTTGGCGATCACGACCCGCTGGCGCGCGCTGCGCAGCGCGATTCGGTAATGGCGCTCGATATCGCTCCTGTGGCGGTGGTTGTCGCGCGTGACGAAGATGGCGCCTGCTGCGCCAGCTTGCGGCAAGGTCTGGGGGTCGGGCGACTCGGGCGACTCGGGCGATTCGGGAACCTTCTGGCGCCGGTCGGTGTGCACCGCGCTCTGCACGAAGCGGTGCATTTGCGCGACGATGGGGCCACGCACCTGCACGGCGTAGTCCTGCTTGGCCTCGGGTCCGAAATCGGCCACATGGTCGGCCGAATAATTGATGCCACCGATGAAGCCCAGTGCGCCGTCGACCACCACGATCTTGCGGTGCATGCGCCGCAGCACATTGAGGCGCTGGCCAAAAATACGTTGGCCCGGATCGAAAGTGCGGAACTGCACGCCCGCCTCGACCAGCTCGCCGACATAGCGCTCGGGCAGGTCAGGCGAGCCAAAACCGTCGACCAGCACATGCACGCATACACCCCGCTGCGCCGCGCCAAGCAGGGCGGCATGCAGCGCACGACCGATCTTGTCGTCGAACAGGATGAAGGTTTCCAGCCACACCTGGCGTTCGGCGGCCCCAATGGCGGCGAACACGCGGGGAAAGAAGTCTTCTCCGTTTTCCAGCAGCTCGAAGTCGTTGCCCTCCACCCAGCGGGTGGAGCGGGGGGCGCGTGCGCGACTGTTCATGGAAAAACCTCCATGCCTTGCGCGGGCCGTCGGCGGCCGGCTGCCGTCATATGCTGATCTCCACTGCCAGCGGCGCATGGTCAGACAGCCGGTCCCAGGGCTTTTTTGGGAGTATCAGCGGTGAATTCACCGTCGCATCGCGCACATAGATGCGGTCCAGTGCCAGCACCGGCATGGATGCGGGAAAGGTTCGCTGGGCATGCCCTTGCGACTGCAGAAACACCTCGCTCAGACCCGCGCCGTCGCGCAGCACGCGGTGGGCGCGACCACGCCAGTCGTTGAAGTCACCGGCCATCACCACCGGCTCGTGCGCCGGCAGCGAATTGATGAGGTCGCACGCCAGCCGCAGTTGCTGCTGGCGGTGCGATTCCTGTAGACCCAGGTGCACGCAGATCGCATGCAAAGGCTCCGCACGCCCGGGCGGCTGGACGATGCAGTGCAGCATGCCCCGGCGTTCGGGGCCGCGAATCGAAATATCGTGGTTTTCGTAGTGAACGATGGGAAATTTGGAGAGCAGGGCGTTGCCGTGGTCTCCGTTGTCGTACACAGCGTTGCGCCCATAGGCGTGCTGGTGCCAGATTTCGTCGGCCAAAAATTCGTATTGCGGCACCTGCGGGAAGTTGGCAATGCGCTGCGCGTGGGCCCGGTGCGTGCCGTGCACTTCCTGTAGAAACACCAGATCGGTTCCTACGGCCCGCACCGCGTCGCGCAACTCATGCAGCACAAAGCGCCGGTTGAAAGTGCTGAAGCCCTTGTGGACGTTGACGGTCAGCGCCTTGAAGGCCAGGGTGGTGGATTCGGTGGAAGGCATGCGGGCAATCGGTCGTGGACAGATGCCGCCGCTGCATTCTGGTGCCGGGTGCATGGAGCTCGCGGCGGCCTGGTTCGATTGTTCCGCGTGCTACCCGCGGGCGCTGTAGGACGGCTGGCCGATGCCTTGTGAAGCGCGGCCACCACCGCGCTCATAGATCTTGTCTGGATCAGGTGGGCAGGAAACCATCCACCGACAGGTAGCGCTCGCCGGTGTCGTAGTTGAAGCCGAGGATGCGGCTGCCAGCGGGCAGTTCGGGCAGCTTTTGTGCAATCGCGGCCAGCGTGGCGCCCGATGAAATGCCGACCAGAATGCCTTCCTCGCGGGCGCTGCGGCGTGCGAATTCGCGTGCATCCTCGGCGTCCACCACGATGGCGCCATCGAGCACGCTGGTGTCGAGGTTCTTCGGAATGAAGCCGGCGCCCAGACCCTGAATGGCGTGCGGGCCGGGAGCGCCGCCGGAAATCACGGCCGAGCCGGTGGGTTCCACCGCAAACACCTTGAGATTCGGGAATCTTGCCTTGAGCACGCGCGCGCAGCCAGTGATGTGGCCGCCGGTGCCAACGCCGGTGATCAGCACATCCAGGCCATCGGGGAAATCGGCCAGGATTTCTTTTGCCGTGGTCTCGGCGTGGACGGCGATATTGGCCGGGTTCTCGAACTGCTGCGGAATCCAGGCGCCGGGCGTCTGCGCCTGCAGCTCCTCGGCGCGGGCAATTGCGCCCTTCATGCCCTTTTCCTTGGGCGTCAGGTCAAACTTCGCACCGTAGGCCAGCATCAGGCGGCGCCGTTCGATGCTCATGCTGTCGGGCATCACCAGGATGATTTTGTAGCCCTTGACGGCCGCTACCAGCGCCAGGCCGATGCCGGTGTTGCCGCTGGTGGGCTCGATGATGGTGCCGCCGGGCTTGAGCGCGCCCGATTTTTCCGCCGCTTCGACCATGGCCAGCGCAATGCGGTCCTTGATGGAGCCGCCTGGGTTGCTGCGCTCGGACTTGATCCACACCTTCGCGTCCGGCCCGAAGATGCGGTTGATGCGGATGTGCGGCGTGTTGCCAATGGTTTGCAGAATGTTGTCGACCTTCATGGCGTCTCCTGAACGGTTGGGTGGAAAAGCAGTGCCATTCATTCTGAACCCATTGTTCTGCCGGTTCAGCCATATGGATATGCCGGATCAGCGGCCTTCCTGTCACGGCACCCGGTGTCTCAGGGAGATCGTGAACACATCCTCAGGGCTTGCGCCCGGTCATCAGAAACAGGGGATAGGCCCGCCCGTTGTGCTGCTGCAGGCGAAGGATTTCGCCAAACGCGATGTCCACCAAACCGGCTTGTTCGGCCAGCGCACGCAAGCTGTCGGGTGCAAAGCCGAAGTGCTGCACGCCCTTCGCGGCGTTGGCGGCGGCGTCGCCGTGAAAGCTGCCGTCCTCCTGGTACAGATCCACCAAGGCAATGCGCCCACCGCTGTGCAGCGCAGCGGCAAAGGTGTGCAGGAGCGCGGAGGTGTCCGCGACGTGGTGCATCGCCATACAGCTCACGATGGCGTGGTACTGCCCGGGCAACCCTGCGGAGATGTCTTGCTGGCGCGTGGTGATGTTGGCAAAGCCCTTTTCATCCAGCACCTGCAGCATGGCGGCCGACATATCCAGCGCCGTGACCTGCGCGACGTGCGGCGCAATGGCGGTGGACAGCAGCCCGGTGCCGGCGCCGAAATCCAGCACATGGTCACTGGCCTGCAAGGGCAGCTGCGCCAGCAGGCGCTCGGGTACAGCGGCCAGTTGCAGCGACGTGGGGCGCTGGTCCCAATCGCGGGCGGCGGTGTCGAAATGGGTGGTGGAAGGAATGGTCATGGTGATGGGCTTGGAAAAAGGGGTGAACGAGGTGCGTGGGTCGGGGATAATCGCTCCCGTGAAGCGCGCCAGACCGCCGCTGGTGCAATCTGGGAAACCAGGCACTGGAGGAACGTCCGGACTGCACAGGACAGCGTAGCAGCTAACGGCTGCCCACCGTGAGGTGAGGATCAGAGCAACAGAGACGAGTCGAAGCAGGCCTAGGCCCGCTTCGGGTGAAACGGGCAATCTCTACGCGCAGCAATACCAAGTAGGCCAACGTTGATGTGGTTCCGCAGAGTTGGCGGGTAGGTAGCACCGAGCCGTGGTGGCGACACCCGGCCCAGAGTAATGGCGGTCACGTTGCAGGCAACCGCAGCGCACAGAATCCGGCTTATCGGCGCGCTTCACACTTATTCTCGCAAGGTCGAAATTTTAAGAGAAATTGGCCTCTAGCGCTTATCGGTATTGCCCTGACAGCTATTTTTTCAATAGCGTCAGAATTTCTCCCATGCCTGCAGATAGCGCCATTGCCCCTCGGGCACCTTGGCCAGCGGCACGCGCCCGATGCGGATGCGGCGGATCGCCACCACGCGCAGGCCCACGGCCTCGCACATCGAAGGAATCTGCCCGGGGCGGATGCCCTTCAGCGCAAAGCGCAGCCGGGTTTCGTTCTGCCAGCTCACCTTGATGGGCGGCAGCGGCCGGCCGTTGAACGAGAGGCCATGGCAGAGCTTTTTCAGACCGCCCTCGGCAATCTGGCCCGCCACCTCGACGATGCACTCCTGCTCCAGCGACTCGATGTCCTCGGCCAGCTTGCGCGCGATGCGCTTGTCCTGCGTGTAGACCACCAGCCCGCTGGCCGGTGTGGGCAGCGGCGTGAAGCATTCCAGGGCGCGAAAGTGGCGCAGCAGCACGCGGGTGTCGGCGGCGTCGCCTTCCATGTGGGTGGACAGCCCGATCAGGCTCAGCGCTGCGGGCGCGCCCTGGCTGCGGCTGCCGTGCGCAGCGGCCGCCGCGTCAAGCCCCAGGCCTGCTTCATAGCCCGGCGGCTTGTGCAGCAGCAGCGTCACGGGTTCCAGCGCGTCGAGGCTGGCATCCTTGGCCAGCACCACGTGCTGCTGCGGCGCTACGCGGGCGCCAGGGACTTCGACCAGTGCCCCATCGACGCTGACATAGCCGCCTTCGATGTACTGCTCGGCCGCGCTGCGCGAGAGGCCATGCTCGGCCGCCACGCGCTTGGCGAGGCGCTCGGTGTTGTCAGGTGAAGTGGAGAGATTTTTCATTTCGCTCAATCATGGGGCAATACATCCAGCGCGGCGCATCAAACAAGCGCGGCCCAGACCAGCGGCCACCGCGCAAGGGCCGCCCCGCCGCGCTGGTGGCGTCCCCCTTTGGGGGAAGCCGCGAAGCGGCTCAGGGGGTATCAATTATTCCCAGGCCCGAGTGCGCGAATGCGCTCGATGTGCGCCAGCAGCGAGCGCTGCGCCACCGGCCAGATGCGCGGCGGCACGTCGGCGTAGGCATGCGCCACCCAGTCTTCCATGCTGCCGCCGGGCAGGGCCTCCAGCGCGGCAATCACTTTCGCTTCGCGCGCCAGCCGGTGGGCCTTGAGCCGGGCAATCGCGCCGCGCGCATCGCCCAGCACGTAGCCGTGTGCCGGCAGGATGAACGCCACGCCCTGCTCGGCACACAGCGCGTCCAGCCGGTCGAGCGAATCGAGGTAATCGGCCATGTTGCCGTCGGGCGGGTCGATCACTGTGGTGCTGCCGTTCAGGATGTGGTCGCCGGAGAACAGCAAGGCGTCCTCCACCAGCAGCAGGCACAGGTGGTTGGCCGCGTGGCCGGGGGTGTACACCACTTGCAAAGTATGGGTGATTTTGCCCTCTAGCGCTTGCCCCGTAAGCGTGAGCAGCTCACTATCTTGTAGCGCGCGATCCGGTGTGAACTGGCTGTGCGCGCGCGCCGTGGGTTTTGAGGCCAGGCCTAGGATGGGCGGGGCGCCGCGGCCCGCTTGCACGCACAGTGCCTGCAGCGGCTGGCTGCCTGGCGAATGGTCGGGGTGCGAATGGGTGCAGACGATCATGCGGATGTCGCCGCCGGCTGCGCGCCAGAGTTTTTCCAGGTGCTGCGAATCGGCCGGGCCGGGGTCGATGGCGATGTAGCCCGTGGCCGGCTCACCCACCAGGTAGCTGTTGGTGCCGGGGCCGGTCATGACGCCGGGATTGGGGGCGGTCAGGCGCTGCAAGTTCTTCAAAAGTGGGACCGGGCGCTCGCTTTGCCAGTCGAGCGGGTGCACGATCTGGCCATCTGGGCAGACCAGGGCCAGCTCGCCATAGGGCATTTCGTCTTCCATGTAGCGCGCTTCCTTGCCGGCCAGCAGGCCGGCGCGGGGGCAACTGGTCCACAGGGGCGTGCCGCTGGCGCAGGCCGCCAGCACGGCGTCGGCGCCGTCGAACTTCGTCAGGCGCTCCAGGGTGCGGATGGTCGGGAAAATCATGAAGAAACCGCCCGCCGCGTGGCGTTCCAGCGCTTCATGCGGGCGCACCCACACCGGCTCGAACTGCTCGGCCTCGTCGGCCACGGGCGTCTGGCCTTCGGGCATGCGGGCGATCAGGAAGGGTACGTCGAAGCGCCGCGGCAGGTCGCGGTCACCGGTCCAGCGCGCCAGCACAAAGACTTCGTCGGCCGCCAAGCGCAGGCCCCGCACGGCGCATTGCGCGGCAAACGGTGCGTGGCGATCGAGCGCAGCGATGTCGGCAGCATCGGCCGGTCGGCCACCTTCGTGGCGTGCCAGCAGGATGCCGAGCTCTTCAAAGCTCTCGCGGATCGCGGCGACGGCCTGCGTGAGCTGCTCATCCGACTGGCCGGGGCGGCGCGCGCACGCGGCGTGCGTGGCTGGGTCAGCGTCCAGCGCGTCAATGCCGCCGCCCGGGAAAACGTAGGCACCTGGCGCAAAACTCGCCTTGGCGGAACGCCGCGTCATCAGCACCTGCAGCCCGCCTGGGGCGTCCGGCGCATCGCGCACAAGTAGAACAGTGGCGGCCGAAAGCGGCCGGACGGGTTCGCGCTGCGGGTGCAGCCACTGGGTAGGGCGGGTCATGGGGCCATTATCGAACCCGAAATCAGCCGCGCGCGGGAATCGTGAGGCCGCGCGCCACGGCGGGCCGGGCGACAAAGGCGTCGAGCACGCGCTTGACTTGCCGGAACTGCTCGAATTGAACCAGCGCGCCGGCCTCGTAAAAACCAATCAGGTTGCGCACCCAGGGGAAAGTGGCGATGTCGGCGACGGTGTAATCCTGGCCCATGATCCAGTCGCGGCCTTCGAGGTGCTTGTCGAGCACGCCCAGCAGGCGGCGCGATTCGGCCACGTAACGATCGCGTGGGCGCTTGTCCTCAAAGTCTTTGCCGGCGAACTTGTTGAAGAAGCCGAGCTGGCCAAACATCGGGCCGACGCCGCCCACTTGCCACATCAGCCATTGCAGGGTTTCGTAGCGGGCCATGGCGTCCTGGGGAAGGAACAGGCCGGTGCGTTCTGCCAGGTACCAGAGGATGGCGCCCGATTCAAACAGCGCCATGGGCTTGCCGCCTGGGCCATTGGGGTCCAGAAGTGCCGGAATCTTGTTGTTCGGGTTGAGTGAGAGAAATTCGGGTGAATGCTGGTCGTCGGTTTCGAAATTCACCAGGTGCGGCTCGTAGGCCAGGCCGGTTTCCTCCAGCATGATGGACGCCTTGACACCATTGGGCGTGGGCAGCGAATACAGCTGGATGCGGTCCGGGAAGCGCGCCGGCCATTTCTTGGTGATGGGGAAATCGCTCAGTAGCGTCATGTTCTGTCCTTTCCTGTCCGTTGCGATGCAATGGCAATCAGCCTAACCCGAACGCGGCAGCCGTGCCCGGCAGGGCGCCTGCACCCATAATTGCGGCCATGGAAATCGCATTCACCAAAATGCAGGGCGCGGGCAACGATTTTGTCGTGCTCAATGAAACCCAGCAGGCGTACCAGCTCTCGCCCGAGCACATTCGTTTTCTCGCCGATCGCCACTTTGGCGTGGGCGCCGACCAGGTGCTGTGCGTGCGCCCCGCGCCCGGCCCGGACGTCGATTTTGCCTACGCCATCTACAACGCCGACGGCGGCGAGGTGCAGCAATGCGGCAACGGTGCACGCTGCTTTGCCCGCTTTGTGCGCGACAAGGGCCTCTCCAGCAAGGACAGCCTGCGCGTACAGACGCTGTCGGGCACCATTGTTCTGCAGTTCGCCGGCGACGGCGTCACGGTGGACATGGGTCGCCCGGTGTTTGACCCGCTGCAGGCCCCATTCACTGCGACCGGCCTGCAGCCCAAGCCCGAAGGCGCCTGGCAGACCTGGCCACTGGCGCGCGAAGACCAGGGCCAGGAAACCCTGCTGTATGTGGCGGTGCTCTCCATGGGCAATCCGCACGCGGTGCTGCTGGTGGACGACGTTGACACGGCGCCGGTTGCCGAAATCGGCCCCTTGATCGGCAACCACCACCGCTTTCCCGAGCGCGCCAACGCCGGCTTCTTGCAGGTGGTGGACCCCCACCATGTGCGCCTGCGCGTGTACGAGCGCGGCGCGGGCGAGACGCTGGCCTGTGGCACCGGCGCCTGCGCGGCGGTGGTGGCGGGTATTCGCATGGGGTATCTGGTATCGCCCGTGCAGGTGCAGACGCTCGGCGGTGAACTCTCCATTGCCTGGAGCGGCCAGGCGGCCGACTCCGTTTTCATGACCGGCCCGGCCACTACGGTGTTCGAGGGCCGCATTCAACTTCCGGACCCCCTATGAGTAACAGTGCCCAGTCCCCCATTACCGAAGAGGACATCGCCCAATTTCTGGTGAATACCCCAGAATTCTTCGAACGCCACGCCGAGGTGTTGGCCAGCGTGCAGATCGCCAGCGCCCACGGCCAGCGCGCCGTGAGTTTGCAGGAGCGCCAGGCCGAAATGCTGCGCGAGAAGATCAAGGCGCTGGAGCAGCGCGTGATGGACATGGTGCGCAACAGCCACGACAACGAAGCCATTGCCGCCAAGGTGCACGCCTGGGGCTGCGAGCTGCAGCGCGTGCAGCACCCAGCGGAGCTGCCGCAGGCCGTGGTGCAGGGCATCGAGCGGCATTTCGACGTGCCGCAGACCGCCATCCGTGTCTGGGACGTTGCCTTTGAGTACACCGAGCACGATTTTGCGCAGGACGCAAGCGACGATGTGCGCGCCTTTGCCAGCTCGCTGACCATGCCGTTTTGCGGGCCCAACCTGGGGTTCGAGCCGGCCAGCTGGCTGCCCCGCGTCGCGGTGGAAGAGGGCGATAGCATGGCAGCGCAGTCGCTCGCACTGCTGCCGCTGCGGGGTGGCTCGATCGACAGCGCCACGCCGGCCTTTGGCCTGCTGGTGCTGGGTTCGCCCGACGCCCAGCGCTTCGATGCCACCATGGGCACGGAATTTCTCTCGCGCATGGCCGAGTTGGCCAGCGCCGCGCTGCAGCGGTTGAGGTAGATGCCCCCTGAGTCGCCTTCGGCGCCTTCCCCCTCAGGGGGACGCCACCGGTGCGGCGGGGCGGCCCTTGCACGGTGGCCGCTGGTCTGGATTGCGCCCTTTGCGTGGGCTGTGGGCGGTGCACAGCGCTGCAGAACACTGAAAAGCAGGGTGGTCTGCGCATGACCGCGCCTGCGCCGCTGCCCGCTGAAGCCCAGCGCTATCTGGAGCATGTGCGCGTCGAAAAGCGGCTGGCCGCGCGCACGCTCACCCTCTACACCCTTGACCTTGAAAAGCTGGCGCAGTTTGCGAGTGCAGTCAGCGTACCGCTATTGCATTTGCAGCCGGCGCATATTCGTCGCTTCGTGGCGCAAATGCACGGCGCCGGGCGCAGCAGCCGGGGCATCGCACTCATTCTCTCGGGCTGGCGCGGTTTTTTCACCTGGGCCGCGCGGCAGGGCCTGGTGAGCAGCAACCCGGTCCAGGGCGTGCGCGGCCCCAAGGCGGCCAAGCCTCTTCCCAAGGCATTGGGCGTGGACGATGCGGTGCGGCTGGCGGATTTCCATGCCGGCGGCGCCGACCCCTGGCTGGAGGCGCGCGACGCCGCCATGGTGGAACTGCTCTATGGCTGCGGCCTGCGCGTCGGCGAGCTCGTCGGCCTGGACCGAACGGCCGGCAGCGATGCGGCGCGCGAAGGCCGGGGCTGGATCGACCTTCGGGCCGGCGAGGCACACGTACTGGGCAAGGGCGGCAAGCGCCGCAGCCTGCCTTTGGGCACGGCTGCGCGGCAGGCGCTGGCTGTGTGGCTGCCGCTGCGCGGCAGTGCGGGCGGGCCGGCGCTCTTTGTCGGTCAGCGCGGCACGCGCCTCTCGGCCCAGTCGGTCTGGAAGCGCCTGCGCCAGCGCAGCGGGCAGGCAGGTCTGAGCACGCCGGTGCACCCGCACATGCTGCGCCATTCATTTGCCAGCCACCTGCTGCAATCGAGCGGCGACCTGCGCGCCGTGCAGGAATTGCTGGGCCACGCCAACATCACCACCACGCAGGTCTATACGCGGCTCGATTTCCAGCACCTGGCCAAGGTGTACGACGCGGCGCACCCGCGCGCGAGAAAAAAATGATCCCCTAAGAACGTGTTTACGATCTCGCAGGGGCTGCGTTGGAGCGCAATCGGGATGAGTGGATGCTTCGGATGCGCCGCATGGGCTCATGCCCATGCAAGCAGCCGGGGCGTCCAATCGCCCGATTTCGCTCCAACCCTTTGGGCAGTGGTCTTTGCGGGCGGTCTGCGGCGTTGCGGCGCTTGCCAATAGCGGGGCTATTGGCCGCCCACCGCGCCTTGCATCCCATCCCGCAAAGACTGCTGCGCGGCCCCTGGGAGATCGTAAACACGTTCTAAGCGGCTGCGCCGCTTCCCCCAAGGGGGGCGCACCCGGTGGCCCGGCAAAGCCGGTTCCAAGGGGGCACTGGCATGGCGCAGCGCACGGGGCCATGGCTGCGTCTGACCCCCGACCGCCGGCATGGTGGAACCAAGTTGCGACCGGGTGCATCCGAGCAGGGGCGCTCGCTGTGGAGTGCTTTTGGAGTTGTCCAGATGCTGCTGAAATGGGTCAAATCGAACCGTGGGTTCATCGTCCTGCTGCTGTGCTTTGGTGTCTTTCGCACCGCCGTGGCCGACTGGAATCCCATTCCCTCGGGCTCCATGCGGCCCACCCTTCTGGAGGGCGACGTGGTCTTTGTCAACCGCCTGGCCTATGACCTGAAACTGCCGCTGACCGACGTGGTGCTTGCCCACCTGGGCGAGCCGCGACGGGGCGATATCGTCACTTTTTCCTCGCCGCGCGACGGCACGCGACTGATCAAGCGCATTGCGGCGCTGCCTGGCGATACCCTGGAAATGCGCGACGAGGTGCTGTACCTCAACGGCGAGGCCGCGCGCTACGACGCGCCCGAAGCCGTGACCGAGACCCTGGCCGAAATCGGTGCGCAGGTGCCCGCCACCCGCTGGACCGAGCACCTGCAGGGAGATGAACGACGCGTGCAGTGGCTGCAGGGCGTGACGGCGCACCGCAGCTTCGGCCCGGTGACCGTGCCCGAGGGCGAATACCTGGTGCTCGGCGACAACCGGGACAACAGCGCCGACTCGCGCTACATCGGGTTGGTTCCGCGCCATTTGCTCATTGGCCAGGCACGGCGCGTGCTGGTGTCGGTGGATATCCTGGAGAATTGGGCGCCGCGCCTGGGCCGTATCGGCCAAGCGCTCTGATACTGAGACGGCAGCGCGTGCGCATACCCCTGCGCGGCCCGTGCTTGGTTGGGGGCGTATTTGCGCGACGATTGCACCACCATGAAAACCCTCACCCTGCGCCCCGGCAAAGAGCGCTCCCTGCTGCGCCGCCACCCCTGGATCTTTGAAACCGCTATCGCCAAAGGTGGGGGCGACAGCGGTGAGACCGTGCGCGTGGAGTCGCATGAAGGCCAGTTTCTGGCCTGGGCGGCGTTCAGCCCGGCCTCGCGCATCCGGGTGCGGGTGTGGAGTTTTGACGCATCGCAGCGCATTGACGGTGCATTTTTCATAGCTGCTTGCGCAAGAGCGGTAAGCGCTAGAGCCCGATTTGATATCAAAAGTAGCGGCATGCGCCTGGTCCATGGCGAATCGGACGCTCTGCCGGGGCTGATCGTGGACCGCTACGGCGACACGCTCGTGGCGCAATTCACCAGCGCAGGCACCGAGCGCTGGAAGGATGTGATTGCCGACGCCCTTTTGCAGGCCACGGGGCTGGCGCTCTTGTACGAGCGCTCGGACGCCAGCGTGCGCCAGCTCGAAGGCCTGGACGCCAGCACCGGCTGGCTGCGCGGCGGCCCGGCGGCTGGGGGGGAGGCGCCGCCGCTGGAGCTGGAGATCCACGAGCACCAGTGGCGTCTCACGCTCAACATCGCCGAAGGCCACAAAACCGGCTTCTACCTGGACCAGCGCGACAGCCGCAAGCGCTTTGCCGACACCGTGCAGCGCCTTCGCCTGCGCCGCGTGCTCAATTGTTATTGCTACACCGGCGGGTTTTCGGTGGCGGGGGGGGGGGG